>CAMBZR010000014.1 GCA_945872285.1 Bordetella parapertussis
CTGCAGTCCGGTTTTCCTGCCCTGCATCACATCGGTCTGTATGCCTATCGCGTCGCCTTTCTCAAACGCTTTCCGACCCTCAATGTCGGCGTGCTAGAGCACCTTGAGGCGCTTGAGCAACTGCGAGCACTCGAACACGGCTTTGCCATTTCGGTTCTGCAAATCGACGCACACCCCGGCGCCGGCGTTGATACCCCTGAAGATCTGCAACGTGTCAGGCAGTTCTTGAGCCTTCGAGCCTCGAACTCAGGGTAAGTCTTTAGCGAACCGCGGGGCACTTTGCACGGCCTTGCGGCATAATGTTGTCTGTTTTATGACTCACCTACGACACCAGGAACTCTTATGCGGCTTATTCTGCTTGGCCCACCAGGCGCCGGTAAAGGCACACAAGCGGCTTTCATCACGCAGCATTACGCAATTCCACAGATTTCAACCGGAGATATGCTGCGCGCCGCGGTCAAAGCTGGGACGTCTCTGGGTCTTGAGGCTAAAAAAATTATGGCGAGCGGTGCCCTGGTCTCAGACGAGCTGATCATTGGCCTGGTGAAAGACCGCTTGCAACAGCCTGACTGCCGCCAAGGTTATCTGTTTGACGGATTTCCACGCACGATTCCGCAGGCTGATGCGCTGAAACTGGCCCGTGTCGCGCTTGATTTCGTGATTGAAATCGCCGTGCCCGAGGCAGACATTATCGAACGCATGAGTGGCCGGCGCGTGCACCCAGCCAGCGGACGCAGCTACCACCTCAGATTCAAGCCCCCACAGGTGGCCGACTGCGACGACCTGACCGGCGAGCCGCTGGTGCAACGCGATGATGACAAAGAAAACACCGTACGCCATCGACTAACGGTCTATCAAAACCAAACTCGTCCACTGGTCGAGTATTACTCGCTTTGGGCCGCCTCTGGCGCAGACGCGCCTCGCTACCGTAAGGTGCAAGGTGTGGGCACAGTGCAAGACATCCAGTCGCGCATCGCCGCAGCACTTGAATAATTTTTCGCTCCGAGAGGCACCGCCTGCTCGCCAGACACAAACGCACTTAGTCAAAGTTTATGGATATCGCAAATAAAGTTTTCATCGTCACGGGCGGTGCCTCGGGCTTGGGTGCGGGCACTGCAAAAATGCTCACACAACATGGCGCGCGCGTTGTGCTGGCCGATGTGCAAGATGAAGCCGGTCATCGCCTTGCCTCTGAACTAGGCCAACACTATCTGCATTGCGACGTGACTCAAGAATCAGACGCATGCGCAGCAGTGGCCGCGGCACTGAGCTTAGGACATTTGTTTGGCCTGATTAACTGCGCGGGGATCGCACCTGCGGCCCGAACTGTCGGCAAACAGGGGGCTCACCCACTTGAGATGTTTCAAAAAGTCATCAATATCAATCTGATTGGCAGTTTTAATATGATTCGGCTTGCCGCCCAGGCAATGGGTAATAACGAACCCGAGCCCACCGGAGAGCGCGGCGTGTTGATCAACACCGCCTCAGTGGCCGCTTATGATGGGCAAATCGGTCAGGTGGCCTATGCAGCCTCTAAAGCAGGCGTGGTCGGCATGACCTTGCCCATTGCCCGCGACCTTGCCCCCCAGGGGATTCGCTGCGTCACCATCGCCCCCGGCATCTTCGGCACGCCCATGATGTTTGGCTTGCCTCAGACTGTCCAAGACTCTTTAGCCGCGAGTATTCCGTTTCCGTCCAGGCTCGGACGGCCCGAAGATTATGCAAAGCTCGTCCACCAAATCGTGACCAACGAGATGCTAAACGGCGAGACGATCCGCTTGGACGGCGCGATTCGCATGCCGCCAAAATGAGCTTACTGCGGGCCGCCGCAACCGTCAGCGGCCTAACCCTGTTATCGCGCATGACAGGCCTGTTGCGCGACGTCATGATCGCGCGCGCGTTCGGGGCGAGCGCGCTGACCGATGCGTTTTGGGTCGCCTTCAGAATCCCCAACCTCTTGCGGCGACTCTTTGCCGAGGGCGCCTTTGCTCAGGCCTTTGTGCCAATTCTGGGGCAAGCCCGCAACCAGCACGAACCCGAAGTCGTCAAGCAGCTGCTCGATCGCGTTGCACAAACGCTATTTATCGCGCTCTGCGTCGTGACCTTGCTGGGCGTCTTGGGGGCTCCTCTGGTAGTAATGGTCATTGCGAGCGGCCTGACTGAAGCGTCGCGCGCGACCGATTTCGAAGCGGCCGTCTGGATGACCCGCCTAATGTTTCCGTACATCGTTTGCATGTCACTGGTTGCCTTTGCTTCGGGGGTTTTAAATACCTGGCGACACTTCGCGATACCTGCCCTCACGCCCGCGCTGTTAAACCTGTCTATGATTGGCGCCAGCCTGTACTTATCTGAACTATTCAGCCGACCGATCTATGCGCTGGCCGCCGGTGTGATGCTCGGAGGGCTCGCTCAGTTTGCGGTGCAATGGTGGGCGTTATCGCGTCTGAGCCTTCGTCCAAAGTTGCTTGGGCCGCTGCTGCCCGCCGTGCGAGATCCGCTTGTACGCCGGATCATGCGACAAATGCTGCCAGCCACACTTGGGGTGTCGGTCGCGCAAATCTCTTTGCTGATTAATACAAATATCGCGACTTGGCTGGCCGCCGGAAGCGTGACTTGGCTGTCGTTTGCCGACCGGCTGATGGAGTTCCCGACCGCGTTGATCGGCGTCGCCCTGGGCACGGTTTTGCTACCCAGCCTGACGCGCGCGCATACCGAGCAAGCGGCAGCACGCTACAGCGCCTTGCTCGACTGGGGTCTGCGTCTAATGCTGTTACTGGGCTTGCCAGCCGCCCTTTGCATGCTTTTGCTGGCCAACGCGCTGGTGGCAACGCTTTTTCACTATGGGGCGTTTAGCGCCACCGATGTCGAACACACCCGCTTGGCGGTGATGGCGTACGCAGTGGGGCTGGTCGGTTTGCTGAGTATCAAAATTCTTGCACCCGGCTTTTATGCCAAACAAGACATTCGCACGCCAGTCAAAGTCGCCATCCTGATACTGGTTTGCACGCAATTGCTTAACCTTGTACTGGTACCTTGGCTGGCACACGCGGGGCTGGCGCTGGCAATTGGCATAGGAGCGTGCCTGAACGCACTCGCCTTGCTAGTGGGCCTGCGCCGAAAAGGCATCTATCAGCCCTCGCCCGGCTGGGGCCGTTTTACACTTCAACAAGCACTCGCATTGGCAGCCATGGCGGCGCCGCTGTGGTGGGCCTCGAGCACCATCAATTGGCTCGGTCTGCAAATGACCCCAATGCTGCGCGTTGGCCTGCTGGCGCTGGTCTTATTTTGCGCAGGAATGGTCTACCTAGGCGTGTTAGCCGCTGTTGGGTTGCGCCCGCGCCACTTCAGACGCGTCCCAGATGAAAATACAGTTGGCAAAACAGAGGCTTAGTGCTAGAATCATGGACTTTGCTGTTATATGAAGCGCTTTGGGATAAAACCCACGCCACGAACAGCCCCGCTTCTGTCAACACGTCACTTTCACTTTTACAAAGACTTTAGAACATGGCCAATACCGCCCAAGCCCGCAAACGTGCACGCCAATCGGTTGCGCTGAACAAGCACAACTCGAGTCTGCGTTCAACGCTGCGCACCGCGATTAAGCGCGTCCGCACTGCAATTGAAACCGGCGACAAATCTGTTGCGGCTGATGTTTTACAAAAAGCAACGAGCGTGATCGATCGCATTGCCGACAAAAACATCATCCATAAAAACAAAGCTGCTCGCCATAAAAGCCGCTTGTCTGCTGCAGTCAAAGCGCTGGCTTAAGTCAGACTGGGCTAGGCTGCGCTGACGGTGATCGTCGTCGCAGCGATTGAGCAAACGAATTTAGTGACGAGATTTACTGATCAAATTTAGTGACCAAATGCTTTGCCAGCTTTGGCTACCCAGTCGCCGCTTTGAATCTTTCATAAAAGCCTTGAACAAAAGCCTTAAATAACAGCCGCGCGTACCGCGGCTTTTGTTTTGTTCGCCGCCAAGCAAAACTTTGTCTTCCACACAGCTACCGATCTTTGCTTAGCCCGCGCAGGCTATTTTTTTGTCTCAGTTTTCATGCGTCTAATTTTCAAAGTAAAACACTTTACATGACAGCGCTCGGGCTGTTCTACTGTGTTGGATGCACTTGAACGCCACTCACCACTCTAGGTCTAACACGATGACTAAACCACTGATTTTACAAATTGGCTCTTTCAATGGCCATGCGCCCGCCGATGGCGAACTGGCCGAGCGCTACGAGGTGCTCGAGTACTGGAAGGCCACTGACAAAGTGGCGTTTTTACGCGAACATGCAAACCGCATTGAGGTAGTTGCCACAACCGCCAACTTTGGCTGCGGCACCGAAATGATTGCCGCCTTACCCAAACTACGTGCGATCTGCACTTGGGGTGTGGGTTACGACAAGATCGATCTAGAAAGCGCTGCCAATCGCAAGATTCTGGTTAGCAACACCCCGGATGTTTTAAACGACTGTGTCGCTGATATCGCCTGGGGCCTGCTGCTTGCCTGCGCGCGCAACATCGGCTGGGGTGATCGGTTTGTGCGCGAAAACCACTGGGAGAACAAAACCGGGCATTTGCCGCTTGGTGCGCGCGTCAGCGGCAAAAAACTGGGTATCGTTGGCTTAGGTCGTATCGGCGAGGCCATCGCGCGTCGTGGTCTGGGCTTTGACATGCAAATCTCTTATCACAACCGCAACGCACGTGCTGATGTGCCCTACACCTACCAAGCTTCGCTGCTAGAACTGGCGCGCGACAGCGATTTTCTGGTGCTTGCCACCGTTGGTGGCGCGAGCACCAAGCACTTGATCAACGAAGCGATCATGCGTGCTCTGGGCCCTGAAGGACGTTTGATTAACATTGCGCGCGGCTCAGTCATTGACGAACCCGCAATGGTGCGCTTGTTAGCCTCGGGCGAGCTTGGTGGCGCTGGCCTTGATGTGTTTGAGGACGAGCCAAAAGTACCCGATCAGCTTAAAACCTTAAACAGTGTCGTGTTAATGCCACACGTCGCAAGCGCGACGCACGAAACGCGCCGCGCGATGACCGACTGCGTGTTAGAAAATTTGCACAGTTTCTTTACGCAGGGCAAGATCGTTACACCAATTATTTAGCGCGCGCCAAGGGATCACATGGCAGATCAGCTTGAGTTTTAAGCTGATTGTCCCGTGCGAAATCATGCACAAATTGCCAGGCAAGGGGTTCAAGGTCGCGCAGACGACCATCAACCACGACGCAGCGCTGGCCGCCTAGCGTTGAAGGCACGGCATAGGGTGAATAAGAGATATAGCCACCGAGGGTTCCGGCCGGGCGATACGGCGCAAGCACACCGGCAAGACGCTCGGCCCAGTCGCTGGGCCTAAAAGCACTACCTGATTCTGTCACCCCATAGATAACAAAATAACGAACTTCTGCTGTCATGCACAACCTGTGTCGCCGCTTCAGAGCCCGCAAACTTCTGATTCACGCCTCTGTCGCTTAGATTGTATATGATTGAGGTTTTACACCCGCACGTGCGATCCTGCACCATGGGTATTTTACGGAGCCTCGGCCATGACCTCAGCCCTTTCTAATACGTATTCCCGCCTTCCAGTTGCCTTTACCCACGGTAAAGGTGTTTGGCTTTGGGATACAAAGGGCCGACGCTACCTAGACGCGATGGCTGGCATTGGCGTGTCATGCTTAGGGCATGCTCACCCCAAACTGGTTGCTGCAATCAGCGAACAGGCTGCGCGCGTCATTCACGTCTCAAACTTGTACGAAGTGCCAGAGCAAGAAGAACTCGCTCAGCGCATGATCAAAATGTCTGGCATGACTGAGATCGTGTTTGGCAATAGCGGCGCCGAAGCTAACGAAGCCGCCATCAAACTCGCACGCTACTACGGCTACAAAAAAGGCAACGACTTACCCACCATCATCACCATGGAATCCTCATGGCACGGCCGCACCATCGGCACGCTTGCTGCAACAGACAGCGAGAAAGCCCGCACTGGTTTTGGCCCGTTGCCTGGCGGCTTTATCAAAGTGGCCTACAACGATCTCGCCGCCATTAAAGCGGCAGGCGACGCTGAGCCCCGCGTGGTTGCCGTGCTGCTTGAAGTCTTGCAAGGTGAAGGCGGGATTCGCCCGACCGATGTGCAAAACCTTAAAGACTTGCGTGCCCTATGCAACGCGCGCGGCTGGCTCATGATGATTGACGAAGTGCAGTCAGGCATTGGCCGCACAGGCAAGTGGCTCGCGCATCAATGGGCCGGGATTCTGCCCGATGTCGTCGTCTTTGCAAAAGGCTTGGGTGGTGGCGTACCAATTGGTGCGATCGGCGCGTGTGGCCCTGCTGCGGGCGTTCTGGGCCCCGGCAGCCATGGCACAACCTTCGGCGGCAGCCCCTTAGTGAGCGCCGCAGGTATTGCCACCTTGCGCGCACTCGAAGAAGAGAACCTCCTAGAAAATGCTGCAACGGTTGGCGCGTACCTGCAGGCCGAACTTGGTAAAGTCTTGCTAGGCACACTAGGCGTGCGCGAGGTGCGTGGCCAGGGCTTGATGTTAGGCATTGAGCTCGAGAAACCCTGCGGCGTGTTGACCGCGCGTGCGCTTGAGGCGGGCTTACTAATCAACGTCACGCGTGACCGCGTGGTGCGTCTGTTACCCCCACTCATCCTCACCACCCAAGAGGCCGACGAAATCGTCAAGATTCTGGTGCCTCTGATTAAGGCGTTTAACGCCGAAACCGCCTAACCCGCACTGCCATGGCCTCACACTCAAACAGAGGGTCGGGCCGTGTGGCTCGGGACTGACAACTTTATCGAGTGCATCATGTCAAACACCGTACCTACCGCCGACTCGCTTCGGCATTTTCTACAATTGCAAGACCTCAGCACAGACGAGCTGCTCTATGTACTTGAGCGCGCCAAACTGATCAAAGACAAATTCAAGCGCTACGAACCTCATCGCCCCCTGCACGATCGTACGTTGGCGATGGTATTTGAAAAAGCCAGTACCCGGACTCGAGTCTCTTTCGAAGCGGGCATGTATCAGATGGGCGGTTCAGTCATCCATCTCACCACCACCGACTCGCAACTAGGTCGCTCTGAGCCCATCGAAGACACCGCCCGCGTTGTGTCGCGCATGGTTGACATTGTCATGATTCGAACCTTTGAGCAAACGCGTCTCGAGACCTTTGCCGCGCACTCACGCGTGCCGGTCATCAATGGCTTAACCAACGAGTTTCACCCCTGCCAGATTCTGGCCGATGTCTTTACCTATATCCAGGCGCGCGGCAGCCTGACAGGCAAGATTGTCGCCTGGGTGGGGGATGCCAACAACATGGCCTACACCTGGATTCAGGCCGCAGAGTTACTCGGTTTTACACTGCACGTGTCGACGCCAACCGGTTATGTCTTAGAGCAAAAGCGTCTGAGTTTGATCAAAACGGGCGTCGTCAAAGAGTTTGCTAATCCGCACGAAGCTTGCAAAGGCGCTCATCTCGTTACGACCGATGTCTGGACTAGCATGGGCTACGAGTCAGAAAACGAAAAGCGTCGGACGGCCTTTGCCGACTGGTGTGTCGATCAGGACATGATGGCGCAAGCGACGCCCGAGGCGCTCTTCATGCACTGCCTGCCCGCACATCGAGGCGAAGAAGTCGCTGCAGCGGTGATTGACGGCCCGCAAAGTGTGGTTTGGGACGAGGCTGAAAACCGTTTGCATGTGCAAAAAGCTTTAATGGAATTTTTACTGCTCGGACGTCTGAGCTAGCCCGCACGGGCTTGCGTTGCTATCTCCCCCTGAGCGGGGAGGATTTCCGTGCATTCCGTTAAAATGAGTCCTTCTGTTAATCCTTCAGTCAATCCAGAGCATCTTATGAGCGATATCAAAAAAGTCGTGTTGGCCTATTCAGGTGGACTCGATACTTCAGTCATTCTTAAATGGCTGCAAGACACCTACCAATGCGAAGTCGTTACCTTTACGGCTGATATCGGTCAGGGCGAAGAACTCGAACCCGCACGCGCAAAAGCGATCAAATTTGGCATCAAACCCGAACAGATCTTTATTGACGACCTGCGCGAAGAGTTCGTACGCGACTTTGTGTTTCCGATGTTTCGCTGCAATACCGTCTACGAAGGCGAATACTTGCTTGGCACCTCGATTGCACGCCCTCTAATTGCCAAACGTCAAATAGAAATCGCCCGACAAGTTGGCGCCGATGCGGTCTCGCATGGCGCAACCGGCAAAGGCAACGATCAGGTCCGTTTTGAGCTCGGTTACTACGCGCTGGAGCCCGGCATTAAGGTAATTGCCCCGTGGCGCGAATGGGATTTAGTCTCGCGCGAAAAACTTTTGCAATACGCAGAAGCCGCTGGAATCGCAGTTGACATGAAACACAAGCAAGGCGGCGCGCCCTACTCGATGGATGCCAACCTGCTGCACATCAGTTTTGAGGGTCGTCACCTTGAAGACCCTAAGGCAGAAGCAGAAGAAACCATGTGGCGCTGGACAGTCTCACCCGAGGCTGCACCTGACAAGGCAGAATATCTGGATCTTGAGTTTGAACACGGCGATGTCGTTGGCCTAAACGGCCTGCGACTCTCACCCGCTCAGGTGCTCACAAAACTCAACGACCTTGGTGGCAAACACGGGATCGGGCGCCTCGACTTGGTCGAAAACCGCTACGTGGGCATGAAATCACGCGGCTGCTACGAAACCCCGGGCGGTACGATTTTGCTCAAAGCTCACCGCGCCATTGAATCGATTACGCTTGACCGCGAAGTGGCGCATCTTAAAGATGATTTGATGCCGCGTTATGCCAGCTTGATTTATAACGGTTACTGGTGGTCACCCGAGCGCCGGGCGATTCAAGCGTTGATCGATACTACGCAGGCCGAGGTCAATGGCTGGGTCCGTCTAAAGCTCTATAAAGGCAATGTTTACACCGTATCGCGCGACTCAAAAGACACTCTTTTTGATCAAACGATTGCGACCTTTGACGATGATGGCGGCGCGTACAACCAAGCAGATGCGGCGGGCTTCATTAAGCTCAATGCGTTACGAATGCGCATCGAGTCACGCGCCGGACGAAAATTCTGAGCGGGTGCTGGGCTCAACGCATCTGATTAAAACGCTCAAGGCGCGTTAACTGAGCGCCTTTGCGTGTACCCGGAAATACGACTGTTAATCTTGTCCCTGCGAATTGAGGACGGCTCACCAAATTCCACCAGGCTCCGTGCGCGCGGGCAATCTCGCGCACAATTGCCAAACCTAAGCCTGACCCTCCTGCGGGTGCATCAGGCGAACGATAGAAGGCTTCAAACACGCGGCCCTGCTCTTGCGTACTAATGCCCGGGCCGTCATCTTCAACGGCGAGCGTCGGCGGCGTTGATGTCACCAACAACCTGAGGCCCTGCGCACCCGCAGCATATTTCAGAGCGTTATCGATGAGGTTTCCTAGCAGTTCGTCTAGCAAAATCGGATCGCCCTCAACCCACACAGGGTGGTCGGGTGCCTCAAGTTGTAAGACAACCCCGGCCTCTTGCGCGCGGGCTAACCATTCAACACCACAGGTGCGCACCCACTCACACAAATCAAGACGCAAAAAATGATCTTGTGGTCGCGCCTCTGGGTCGACACGCGCCAGCACCAAAAGCTGACGCCCTAAGCGAATCATCCGATCGCTCACCTGCTTAATGCGCTCGGCACGTTCGCGCAAATCGGGTGAAAGCTCTTTGGCCAACATGAGCTCAGACTCAAGTTTTAACCCTGCCAAAGGCGTTCTAAGTTGATGCGCCGCATGCCCGACAAAACGGCGCTGCGCCTCAAGCGTGTCGCGCAGGCGTGCCAAGAGTTCATTTGTATGCCGGACCAGGCCATTCAACTCTTGGGGTAAACCGTCAATTCTTAGCTGCCCTAAATCGTCGACCGAACGCTGTGCGATTTCGTCAGACAGCTGATTCACGGCACGCATTCCCGAACGCACGCCACGCACCACAACCCAAACGCAAAGCGCGATGAGGCCAACCTGACCCAACACCATCAACCAGAAAATATCTTCCAGTTGCCAATCAGCCATTTCGATTTTGTGAGTGATGATCCAGGTGGCCAACAAGTCTAAGCCAACCAACAAGACGAGTGGCGGTAACAATTTGAGCGTTAAGTTACGCGCGAGAGTCCCGCGCGCCAAGAGCGAGAGTTTAAACATGGGGAACCTTTCTTAAGACGCTTCGGTCGCGAGCAGGTAGCCAAACCCCCGCACCGTCTGGATGGCGAACCCTTTGCCTTCAAGGCGCTTGCGCAAGCGATAAATATAGACCTCGACCGCGTTTTCGCTAAAGTCTGAATCGAGCGCCGACAAACCTTGAACAATCTGCTGTTTCGTGACAACTTTGCCGGCCCTCACTAACAGCATCTCGAGCACCGAGAGCTCGCGTACCGACAAGGCCAGACGCTGACCGTGAATACGACATTCACGATGAGCCGTATCGAGCGACAAAGTGCCAAACTCAAGAAGTGAACGCGCCACCCCGAGATGACGTCGGGCCAGCGCGCGCACCCGCGCAGCGAGTTCGGCAAGTTCAAAGGGCTTGGTCAAGTAATCATCTGCGCCAGCGTCCAAACCGGCGACTCGATCTTGAAGGCCATCGCGCGCGGTCAGGACCAAGACCGGAATATCTCTGCCCTCACCTCGTAAGGTCGCGAGCACCTGCAAGCCATCAACCAAGGGCAAGTTCAGATCGAGCACCAAGAGGTCGTAGGGATGGCTCGATAGTGCTGCAAGTGCACGCCGGCCATCTGCCAACCAATCGGTTGCATAACCCTGATCGGTTAAAAATTCTTGTAAGGCGCGCCCAAGCATGGCGTCGTCTTCAATTACGAGCACTCTCATAGGGGGAGTTTACATCTTAGGGGGTACTGGTGGGTGCTACAGGGGTCGAACCTGTGACCTACGCCGTGTAAAGGCGCCGCTCTGCCAGCTGAGCTAAGCACCCTAAGATTTGACCTGCTCAAAGGACTAATGCGCGCACAGTAAAAATTGCGTCCCGCATTATAGCGACACGCATTTTTTTAGCAAATACTGTCGACTTAATTCAACGCGTCTTTAAGCGCTTTACCTGGCCGGAATTTTGGTACTTTTGCTTTTTTAATTTTAATTGGTTCGCCCGTACGTGGATTACGACCCATACGGCCTGCACGTTGTGACACAGCGAACGTGCCAAAGCCGACCAAGGTAACTGAGTTACCTTTTTTAAGCGTTGCCTTGATTGCTGCGATCATCGCGTCAAGTGAGCGGCCTGCAGCTGCTTTAGAAATATCAGCTTTAGTGGCGATGTGGTCAATCAATTCAGTTTTGTTCATGCTGTTGGTTTCCTAAGTAAAGAACGCAATCACCTTAAATAAAATCAAAAGGCATTTGACTTTTTTAGAATAATTGCACCAAGAAGAAATTAAAATTTAAGTGGCTAGTACCTACAGAAACCACTTAAAGACTGTTCAGTTATTAAGCCACTCGCGCAAAAGTCTGTCAAGAAAAATTACCTGAGAGCCGCATTTTTATTGATTATTGATATACGTGTTTGTTAGGCAAGGTCCAAATCATGCAACGAAACGAGACAAGACCCCAATGCTAGTAGATACCCTATATAATCCTGCTAAGACACTTGCTCTCGCGACAGTTGTCAGCGACTTTTTTTGTCTGGCCTACTTTCTGTGCAAACATGCAGCGAAGGCTTGTTCAAAATCAGCAAGCAAATCAGCTTGATCTTCAATGCCAACAGATAAACGAATCAACCCATCTGCAATGCCCATTTTAGCGCGTAGCGCTGGCCCCATCTCGTGATAAATGGTATGCGCCGCCGGTAGCGCCAGGGTACGTGTGTCACCCACGTGTGTCGCCAAAATTGCAACGTGTAAATGATTTAAAAAATCGAGGCAATCAATACTAGGAATCAATTCGACTGCAATCAACATACTAAACTTGCCGCCAAATAAGCGTGCGGCTCGAGCATGTTGCGGATGATTTGTCAGCCCCGGGTAAGCTACCCGCTGAACCCCTGGGTGCGCCGCTAAAAACTGAGCCAGTTCCAGCGCATTGCTGCAAATCTTATCCAGGCGCAAGGCCAAGGTCTCGGCGCCCACCGCGATACGATGCGCCGCGTCGGCAGACAAGGTTGCGCCCATGTCACGCAATCCTTTCTTTTTAATTTGTGTGATCGCCCAACCCGTTGACGGGCCTTTTTTATAAATATCCAGAATATTAGTGTAGGTCGTCCAGTCATACAGGCCAGTATCGGTCAGCGACCCCCCTAACGCATTGGCATGACCGCCGATATGCTTAGACAAAGCGTTCATGACAAGCGAGGCCCCAACCGACTTGGGCTGGAATAACCAAGGCGAGGTCACCGTGTTATCCACCACATACACCAACCCGCGCTCTTGACACAAACGACCCAAGCCCTCGAGATCGGCAACTTGTGTGCCGGGATTGGCGATGGTTTCAGTGAACAGCATCTTTGTGTTTGGACGAATCGCAGCAGCAACCGCCTGCACATCGGTCGGGTCGACAAGGGTAATTTCAATCCCTAATAATTCGAGGGTGCCAAACAGACTGTTGGTGTTGCCAAAAATGAACTGACTAGAAAGCAGGTGGTCGCCGGCGCGCAACAAGGTCGTGAACAAGGCTGTCAGTGCGCCCATACCGGTCGCAAACGACAGGCTCGCCAAACCGTCTTCCATTTTGTTGATTTTTTTTTCAAGCGCATCGCTGGTAGGCGTGCCTTGTCTGGCGTAGGTGTAGCCGGCTTTGCCCTGAAATACCGCCGCGAGCTCATGGGCATCGCTAAACGCATATTGCGTCGAGGTATGGATGGGCTTGTGCACAGCGCCGTGCTCGACCGAAGCTTGACGGTCGCCATGCAAAATTGTGGTGGTAAAGCCGTGCTTCGCGGATTTTTTTGTAGGCTGACTCATCGCTGGTTCATTTTACATAAGAACACGTAGTTTAACTCTGTCGCTGGCGAACCGTCTCATAGAGGCATATCGCGGTCGCCACGCTAACGTTTAAGCTTTCGACACTGCCAAGCATCGGGATGGTAACCAGCTCATCGCAGGTTTCGCGCGTCAGGCGGCGCATCCCCTCACCCTCGGCCCCCATGACCCAAGCCATCGAGCGCTTACCCTCGGTTTGGTGGATGCTTTGTGTCGCGCTATCGTCGGTGCCAACCAACCAGACGTCGCGGTCTTTGAGCTCACGCATGGTGCGAGCCAGATTCGTCACCATCAGATACGGCACCGACTCGGCGGCACCGCAGGCAACGCGCTGAACCGTCGTATTCAAGCCCACCGCACGATCTCTGGGCGCAACCACAGCGTGCACGCCCGCCGCGTCTGCAGTGCGCAAGCAGGCGCCAAGGTTGTGCGGGTCTGTCACCCCGTCTAATACGAGCAACAGCACGGGTCCCTGCACCAGATCAAGCACCTCATCAAGGTCATCAGCCAATTTACGTGTCTGCGCAATAGCCACCACGCCCTGATGACGCGCGCCACCCACCAGTCCGTCTAACCGGTCTGTCGTGACGGGGTGTACCGCACGACCCGCCTGCGTCGCGGTTGCGATAAGTGCCTGCATGCGTTTGTCGCGACGTTGCGCTTCGACGTAGACCTCTTGGATAGATTCGGGGGCCTGACGCAGCCGTGCGATCACTGCGTGAAAGCCCGCCAGCATTTGAGTTGCTGCCATAGCGAAGTCCTAGCGCCCTTTTCGGGCAGATTTTTTTAACCCGGCACTTTTACCTGCGCGCACTGATTTCTTTGCGGGCCGAGCCGTCTCTTGCTTGGCAACTTTTTTAGCCTCGGCACGACGCACCTTAGCGATTTGCCCTTTTAACTCGGGCGGCTTGGGTGCGGCAGCTTTTTTGATGCGTCTGCCCGCTGGCTCTTCGACCCGCGTCGCAGCCTTGCGCAGTGCATCGAAGGTGGTTCCGGTGACCAGTCTGAATTCAATTCGTCTGGCTTCAAGGTCTACACGAGCGACCTGCACTTGCACCGCGTCGGTCAAACGGTAACGCATACCCGTGCGCTCACCGCGCAGCTCGTGCATGGCGTCGTTGAACTGAAAATACTCTGTCCCGAGCTCAGAGACGTGCACCAAGCCTTCAACGTGCAACGTGTCGAGCGTGACAAAAATACCAAAGCTCGTTACGCCCGTGACGCGACCGCTAAAGACTTCACCCACCCGCTCTTTCACAAACCAACATTTTAGCCAGGCCTCGACATCGCGCGACGCATCGTCGGCCCGCCGCTCAGTCACAGACAACAAGAGCCCAAGTTTCTCCCAGAGATCGTGCTCGTGCTCGCGTGCGCTCGCCCCTGGCGCCGAGACAAAACCATGCATGACCGGCTGATAGCGCTCGCTTTTGAGCAAGGCCTTGATCACCCGATGCGTCAGCAAATCCGGATAGCGCCGGATTGGCGACGTAAAGTGGGTATAGGCGGGATACGACAAACCGAAGTGGCCTGCATTGTCAGGGCCATAAATGGCCTGCTGCATCGAGCGCAGGCACATCGTTTGCAAGAGCCCGTAATCGGGTCGCGCCCGAGCCCGATCAAGCAACGCGCCGTAATCGGCCGCGCTCGGATCCGCGCCACCCCCCAAACTTAAGCCAAGCGTTTTTAGAAACTCACGCAGGGATTTCAATTTTTCTGGCGTTGGCCCCTCATGCACACGGTACAGACCGATGTGCTTGCTGCGCAGCATGAAGTCGGCCGCGCACGTGTTCGCCGCCAACATACACTCTTCGATGATACGGTGAGCATCGTTACGCGTCACGCCAATGATTTTTTCGATTCGCCCTAATTCATTGCACACGATTTTGGTTTCGATCGTGTCAAAATCGATAGCGCCGCGTTCTTTTCGCCCTTGGGCGAGCAAATGAAACAACTCGTACAACCCGTTGATCTGAGGCATGACTTTTGCAAAACCGCGCGCAACCGGCCCTTGAGGCTGTTGTAACGACTCCCAGACTTGGTTGTACGTTGTACGCGCGTGCGAGTGAATCACTGCGTTATAAAACTGATAAGCCGCTACGGTGCCCGCCTTGGCGCCCGACAACGGAATCACCATATCGCAGACCAGCACCAAACGATCGACCGAGGGCTTCAAAGAGCACAAACCATTGGACAATTTCTCGGGCAACATAGGAATCACACGGCGCGGGAAATACACGCTGGTGCCACGCTCGCGTGCGGCTTCGTCTAGAGCGTCTTCGGGCGTGACGTAGTGACTGACGTCGGCAATTGCGACCAACAACCGCCAGGCTGGCCGTTTACGCGCCTCGCCCATATCGACTTGCTCGCAATACACCGCATCATCAAAGTCGCGCGCGTCTTCACCATCAATCGTAATAAACGGCACGTCTCGCAAATCAACGCGATCTTTTAAGTCGGCTCGCCGCACCGCCTCAGGCAATTTTTCAGCCTGGCGCAGCGCCGCTTCTGAAAAATCAACCGGAACATCAAATTTGCGCACCGCAATTTCGATTTCCATTCCTGGGTCGTCAATTTCACCCAATATCTCGGCGACCCGACCCAAAGGTTGCTTGTGACGCGAAGGTTGTTCGATGATATCGACCGACACGACTTGGCCGTGCTGGGCACCGCCGGTATCGCTCGGAGGAATGAGCACATCGTGCTTAATACGCTGATCTTCGGGCACCACAATGGTCATGCCGCGCTCGTTTAAAAACCGCCCAACCAGACGGTTGGTGCGGCGTTCAATGACCTCGACGATGGTACCTTCGGGCTTGCCGCGGTATTCGCCTGACGGCTTAACCAGCACCCGGTCACCGTGCAAGACCTTTTGCATTTCGCGCGCGGATAAAAAGAGATCTTGGCCGCCAGCATCAGGCACCAAAAAGCCAAAGCCATCGCGATGGCCTTGCACGCGCCCCGCCACAAAATCTAACTTATTAGCCGGCAGCAGCACACCCTTGCGATTGGGCAACAATTGCCCGTCGCGTTCCATCGCGGCGATGCGACGATCAAAGCCCGTGAGGGTTCCTTCGCGCGTCAAACCCATTCGCGCCGCCAAGTCTTCGGGCGACAAGGGCATTGGCGTCAAACGCAAGACCTCTAAAATCTGTTCGCGACTCGGGACATCGGGATCAAAATCGGGGATGCTTTCGGGACAAACAGTCGCGGGGCGAATGTTCTTAATATTTGGGGGTAGGCGTTTTGCCAAAGCTAAAATCTCGCTTATAATGCGTGGCTTCTTGAATACAAGTTAGGCCCAGGTGGCGGAATTGGTAGACGCGCACGGTTCAGGTCCGTGTGCCGAAAGGTGTGGAGGTTCGAGTCCTCTCCTGGGCACCACCGAAGTGTAAAGCATAAAGCACCTGGCTTTTATGACAATGCCTCAAAATTCACTTTGAAGCGCTTTGATTAAGCGTCCGGCGCATCAAAATATGCGGGATATTTGCGTCGAGGTATTCGACGCCCTCAGGCTTAAACCCGTGTCTTTCATAAAAGCCTTGCGCATGCGTCTGCGCCGACAGCACAACCTGAACAAATCCTTTTTTCCTTGCTTGGCTCATAAGCGCGATAAGTACCGCACTGCCTAGCCCCTGACCGCGCACAGCCTTGAGCACGGCCATTCGCCCAATGTGACCATCGGGCAACAAGCGACCCGTTGCTAGGGCTCGCCCCAAAGCATCAAACACAACAGCATGCTCGCAAGCGTCATCAAAAGCGTCGATTTCTTCGACAAGCGGTACCTTCTGTTCTTGAACGAAGACTTCAAGTCGAATCGCCGAGGCACTGGCCTGCAACCGAGACCAAGCGCCCACCTCAAGCCGCCAGGCCTCAGGCAGCCGCTGTGCCCGCGGTTTAGAGTTTTTCTCTGCGCCCGCGTCAGACTGCTTTACCAAAGACGTCATGCTTTCTCCTAAGCTAGAAATTATACGATTCATTCATTCTTCCTGGTTTAACCTATCAGGGTGTTTTCACCTGAAACGCGCCTGTTTACCTACAGACAGACGTGCCTGACCGGAGCCAAAAATGGCGCTGCTTCTATTTCGCTACCTTGCACTTTGGCTCGCCCTCGCCGTCTCGGGCCTTGCGCCCTACTGGGCCCTGCAAAGCGATGCCGCCGTATTCTGGTGGCTGGCGGCCGTTGGCGCTTGGGCGCTGACTGCGTTGGGGATTCACGACCTGACCCAGACGCATCACGCTATTTTGCGTAATTATCCAATCATCGGGCACCTGCGCTATTTGTTTGAAGACTTGCGTCCTGCAGTGCGACAGTATTTCTTTGAGAATGACACCGATGAGGCGCCCTTTTCAAGAGAGAGTCGCTCGCTTGTTTATCAACGCGCCAAGCAAGAGATCGACAAGCGTCCGTTTGGCACTCAACTTGATGTGTACGACGAACGGTATGAATGGATGAACCACTCCTTGGCGCCTTCGCAGATTAACGACACAGATTTTCGCCTGACGGTGGGCGGCTCCGCTTGTCGGCAGCCAGTTTCACTCTCTGTGTTGAATATTTCAGCGATGAGTTTCGGTGCGTTGAGTGCCAATGCGATTTTGGCATTGAACGAGGGCGCCAAGCTTGGGCAGTTTGCGCACGACACCGGTGAAGGCGGGATCAGCAGCTATCACCGTCAACCAGGCGGCGACCTCATTTGGAATATTGGCTCGGGCTATTTTGGTTGCAGAGATGAACAAGGTCGATTCTCAGAATCGCATTTTGTTGCTAACGCACAGCTGCCGCAAGTGCGTATGATCGAAATTAAATTGTCGCAGGGAGCAAAGCCTGGGCACGGAGGCATCTTGCCCGGCAGCAAAGTCACGGCAGAGATCGCCGCCGCGCGCGGTGTGCATATCGGCGAAGATTGCAACTCGCCCTCGGCGCACTCTGAGTTTGACACCCCCGTTGGGCTTTTATATTTTGTGCAACGTCTGCGAGACTTGTCAGGCGGCAAGCCTGTTGGTTTCAAACTCTGTATTGGTCACGCCTGGGAATGGTTCGCGATCGCTAAGGCCATGGTCAAAACAGGCATCACGCCAGACTTCATCGTGATCGATGGTTCCGAGGGTGGCACCGGCGCCGCACCAATCGAATTCGTCGACCACGTTGGCACACCTTTGCGTGAGGCGATACGGTTGGTCCACAACACCTTGGTCGGCTTAAATTTGCGCAATCAAATTAAACTTGGTGCCTCCGGCAAAATCGTCTCTGCGTTTGATATGGCCCGCACCTTTGCCCTGGGCGCCGACTGGTGCAATAGCGCACGGGCTTTTATGTTTGCGATTGGCTGCATTCAAGCGCAACAATGTCACACGGGGCGCTGCCCAACCGGTGTGGCCACCCAAGACCCAGAGCGGCAACGGGCCTTGGTACCTTTAGACAAGGCGCCGCGCGTTGCGCATTTTCATCAAAATACGTTGCACGCCTTGGCTGAGTTATTGCAAGCCTCGGGCCTAAAGCACCCAAAAGAGATCACCACCACGCACATTGCCTGCCGTGCTGCAGACAATCACATCAATTTGTTTTCGACTCTTTACCCAGGCATCACGCCAGGCTCACTATTGGCCGGCGATCTCGAGCGCTCCGTCTTTAAAGTTGCCTGGCCGATGGCAAGCGCCGACAGCTTTGCACCACTTGTCTCGCTTGACAGCCTGATTGCGCACTGAAAGCACAGGCGGTTTTGCGCTCAAACCTCATAGGCGCTCACCGCAACGCAATCCTCATAGCGTGCAGGGCGATTGATGTAACCAGAATCGAGCATGCTCTGGGCCAGACGCGCAAAGCCCTTTCGTGAGATGGCACGCTGGCACGTCCAGAGTTCTGCCGCGTGATAGCGCGTGAGGCAATCCGTCAAAAGGTCAAGGCTCAAGTGAGGATAAAAAGGCTTAACCACGCGCGCGAGTTCGGCAGGACCGTGCGCTGCCAGCCAGGGCTTGAACTGCTCAATGGCAGCAATCATCGCCTCAACACCCGCGTGGTTGCGCCGCATACCCTCGAATGTAGAGATAAAGGTTGTGTAAGCGGTGTAACCTCGTTGGCTTGCCGCGTGCACGACTTGCACGTTTTCTTGCGCTAAGGCCTGCGAAACAAAGGGCTCAAAGACCTGAATCACATCAAGCTCGCCGCGCAGCAACGACTCAAGGTTATCTTGCATGCTGCGCTCTGATACGCGCTTGAGCATGGCGGGGTCAATACCTGCATCGCGTAAGTCTTGCTGCAAGCACAGCCAGGGCGTGGGCACCTCAGACACCGAGGCAACACGCAGACCGAGCAAATCTTTAAGGGCGAAAGGCTTTTGTTGCGGGTTCAGTGCTCCTGCGTTATCTTGACGACTTATCGTTGTGGTTTTGGCAGGCATGCGCCGAAGTAAAAAGAAGGGATCTTTGGCAGCAACTTCACAGAATGCGACTAACGAGCCTTCTGTACGTTCGAACTGGTCGCGCTCTTTAATCACCCGCAAAGGCCCACCCCACATCACATCGATGTTGCCCTTTGCAAGCTCAGCAATGCCGGCGCCGGGCGAGGCCGAATCCAGTAAGGTGATCGACACGCCTTGTTCAGCAAACAGCCCCAGGGCGTGGGTAGCATAGAAAGGCGCATAAAACACGGCGCGAAAGTTTTCAGCGAGTTTGAGATTCAAGATTAACCTAACATATTGATGGAACACGGCGGACACGTTGATGGAAGGTAGCTTAAACTACTTACCAAAGTTGCCTTATAAAACAAAGCGACTATATTAAAAAATATTGCGCCTCGATTAATTGTACTTATCATTCAACGGAATTTTTTATGTTACTCACTCGCGTTTTTTTAAGCATGAGCGTTGCGCTTTTGGCTGCTCTATCCTCGCCGCTGAGCTTGGCTCAAACCGCTGGCTCGAGCTCGACATATCCCGATAAACCGGTGCGCCTGATCATCACCGTACCTCCAGGTGGGGCCTCTGACTTTGTTGCACGGACGCTTTCAGAGCGTTTTGGCAAAGAATTAGGCACGACCATTTTGGTCGAAAACAAGGCTGGGGCGAATGGCACGATCGCCAGTGCCCTGGTTGCCCGTGCAGCACCCGATGGTTACACGCTGCTGCAATCGGGGATTTCGACCCACGGAATTGGTCCTTATTTTTACGAGTCACTGCCCTACGCACCGTTCAAAGATTTGGTCTCGATTGGCGCCATCGCTGAGTTTCCGATCATTTTGGCAGTCAATGCGCAATTGCCTGTGCAATCCGTCAAAGACTTAATCGCTCTGGCAAAAACAAAACAATTAAGTTTTGCCTCGGCCGGCACGGGCAGCGCGCCCCATCTGTCAGGCGAACTATTTAAAACTGAAACCAACGTCACTATGGTGCACGTGCCTTATAAAGGCTCGGCCCCAGCCGTCGTCGACGTGGCCAGTGGGCAGATCGATATGATGTTTGACGGTATCCCTGCGTTGGCGCCGCACATTAAAAGCGGCAAATTGCGCCCAATCGCTGCGGTCAGCCTCAAACGCAATAGTCAGATGCCAGATCTGCCTACCTTCACCGAGTTGGGCTATCCCAGCATGATCGCCTCGGTTTGGTACGGCTTAATGGCGCCCGCGGGCACTCCTCAGCCCATCATTGATAAAGTCAATGCGGCCATGAACAAAACCTTGGCTGTGCCTGAGTTGCAGAAAAAACTTGAAGACGGCGGCGCCATCGTGATGCCTGGCACCCCCAAAGAGTTTGAGGCGTTTTACCTCAAAGACTATGCGCGCTGGGGTGAAGTCATCAAGAAAGCCGGAATCTCGACCAAGCAATAAGTCTTCAGTCCCCTGACCTGACGCCGGGTCGATCTTAAGCCAGGTCGATCACGGCGTTACCCATGACCTTGCCTTGTTCGACTGCCTCGTGCGCAGCGACAATATCTGACAAGGGATAGCGCGCGCCAATGGCGTGCACTAATTTTCCCGAAGCTAATAAACCATTGAGCTCTTTGAGCGCAAACGTGCGTTCAGTTGGCGTCAGGTCATAGACCAAAAAGAATTGAAAGCTCAGCGTATTGAACAAGCACACTCTGAACGGAATCAATGGGTCTGCGTATTCGTTTGAACCGTAGCACGTTACTGTTCCGTGCGGTGCCAGGGCACCTTGGCGCACTAAATCAGCCGTCGTTGAAAAATCCATATCAATAATAGCGTCAGCGCCACGACCACCCGTTAACGCCTTCACACGTTCAGCCACGTTTTCAGTTTTGTAATTAATCGTTTCAGCGACCCCCACCGCACGTGCATGCGCAGCTTTGGTATCGGAGCTCACGGTACCAATCACGCGTGCACCTTTGAGCACGGCCATTTGTGCCGCGTAATGACCCACAGCAGCCGCCGCGGCAATCACCAAGACAGTCTTACCGGTCAGATCACCGCAGCGACGCACTGCCTCAAAAGCCGTCAGGCCGGGGATGCCCATGCACGCAGCCGCATCAAAACTGGTGTTGCCGGGCAGAGCAACTGCTTGTGCTTCAGGCAACACAATGTACTGCGCACAGGTACCAAAGGGGCGCCCGAACTGACCATTCCAGGTCCAGACTCGTTGACCGATTCGGCTAGCAGAGACCCCTGCGCCAACCGCGTCGATCACTCCGCCAGCATCGCTGTGCGGGATAATCCGCGCTGCGTTCAATGCACGACCACGACGCGATTTCACATCAGAGGGGTTGACACCCGACACGCTAATTTTGACGCGAACTTCACCCGCACCCACCTCGGGTGTCGCCATCTCACCAAGCACTAACACCTCGCGGGCTTCACCATTTTTTTCGTACCATGCTGCTTTCATGTTCTGTTCCTTACGTCTTTGGTTGTGCCGACGGAAATTTCGGGGCACGTTTGTTTTTTACTGCATCCAGGCCTTCGCGCGCGTCAGCCCCTAAAAATCCAAACATCTCTAAACTTAGCGAATTGTCAAAAATTGGCCCAGCCATGCGCATCCAGTTATTCAAGGATTTTTTTGTATTCTGAATCGCAGACTGACTGCCAACAGACAGTTTTTTGGCAATGACCAAAGCTTTAGGCATTAGCTCATTGTGCGGTACGCAAAACGTGACTAAACCAATGCGTTCAGCTTCTTTGCCGTCGATAAAATCAGCCGTCATTAAATAGTACTTTGCCTTCGCCATGCCGCACAGCAAAGGCCAGATAATTGCCGCATGGTCGCCAGCCGCCACACCAAGTTTGACATGACCGTCGGTGAACTTTGCGTTTTCAGAAATAATGCTGATATCGGCAAGCAAGGCGACGGCCAACCCCGCGCCCACGGCCATGCCATTGATCGCAGAAATAATGGGTTTATCGCAGGCCAACATGTTGTAGACCACATCAGCAGCTTCTTGTTTGACGATCGCGATTTGTTCGGGATTACCCACCATGGTTTCGACCCAAGCCAAATCACCACCCGCCGAAAACGCCCGATCACCCGCGCCAGTCACAACCGCGACCCGCGTTTGTGGATCGTTTTGCACGACGTCCCAAATCTTGGTGAGCTCCCAGTGCAGGCGAGCGTTGGTCGCGTTCATGACCTCGGGCCGGTTCAACGTGATCAACAGCACGCCCTCATCCGGTCGGTCAAATTTTAAAAACTGAAAATCGTCGTAGACCATCTGGTTATCCCAAAAGAATTTTTTTAAGCTTACGCACCGCGCAGTCGGGCGTGGTCAACACTGGCACTGAGGCTAGTTTTTGTGCCTGTGCAGCGGCCGAGGCCATTGAAAATTGACCAAATACAATCGTGTGATAGCCCTTTAATGTTGCAACTTTCTGCGCAATGATTTGATCATGTTTTGCATGATCACCTGCAAGCAAGGCATCAAACGCCCCGTCAACAAGCATCGCCTCAACCTTAAGCGTGGTACCGCGCGACGCCAGCATTTCGTTTAACTCTTCGGTAAGTGCCGCAATGGACGGCCCGAAGGTCGTCAACAACGCGACCTTGCCACCACGCTCGATCACCTCTTCGAATAGAGCCTCGTTGGGCGTCAAGATTGGAATCGAATGCTTACGCTTCAAGGCTTCGATCGTTGCGCCAAACGCCGAGCAAGTAAACAAGATAGCCGTTGCCTCAGCGGCAACACAATACTGCCCCAGTAAAGCAAACCGTAGCGGAATCGACTCTGGCAAGCGCCCCGCTTCGCGCACATCCAGCACAAGCGAGTCTTCTAACAGATTCATCACACGCGCCTCGGGCCATAAGGCGGCGAAGCTTGCTAGCGCGGGTTTCATCGACACATCGCCCGCGTGAATCAAATAAATTTTTTGTAGCGCCGTCATTGCAATCCTTTTCTGCTCTGGTTGAAGCTTCGCAGCTTTGAGCGTCAGGCCAAACAATCCTTGAATCGTCTGCTCAAAAGTTAAATCACAAGTCGAGCACGTAAATCAGCGATCTGCGCATCGCTATAGCCAAACTCGTGCATCACCTCATCGGTTTCGCCGCCTCGTGCAGGCGTGGCCGAGCGGATTTCGCTTGGCGTACGCGACAAACCCACCGGCTGGCCCACCACTTCAATGTCACCTAACTCGGGGTGATGTACCGCCGTCGCAATCCCCAAGTGACGGGTCTGCGCATCAGCAAACACTTGATCCATCGTATAAATCGGCCCACACGCTACGCTCGCCGCTTCAAAGCGCTCGATCCACTCTTGCGTCGAGCGCGTGCGCGTAATCACGTAGAGCGCTTGATTTAACGCCACCCGATTGTTTGAGCGAAGCTTGCCAGTTTTATATTCTTCTTTGGTCAACAGATCCTCGGCACCCATTGCCCGGCAGAGTCTTTCCCACATCTGTTGTGCACCCGCTCCGGCGATATTGATGTGACCATCCGAGGTCGGAAACACACCCGTCGGAATCGAAGTTGGGTGATCGTTGCCCGCTTGCTCTGGAATCTCTTTATTAATCAACCAACGCGCCGCTTGAAAATCAAGCATACCAATCATCGACTCAAGCAGCGAGGTCTGCACCCACTGCCCTTTGCCTGACTCTTCACGCTCGAGCAGCGCGGTTAAGACGCCAAGCGCGCAGAATAAGCCCGTCGCAGAATCCGCCACTGCGATGCCCGCACGCACTGGCCCTTGCCCGGGCAAGCCAGTAATCGCCATCAAGCCTCCCATCCCTTGCACGATCTGATCGTAGCCAGGCCGCTTGGCGTAAGGACCATCTTGGCCAAAGCCAGAGATGCTGGCATACACCAGACCGGGATTGGTTTGACTCAAGCTTTCATAATCGATACCCAGTCTAAACTTCACATCAGGCCGAAAATTTTCAATAATGACATCGGCCTGATCCGCCATTTTTTTAAAAATCGCAATGCCCTCCGCTTCTTTTAAATTAAGCGTCAAACTCCGCTTGTTGCGATGCAGGTTTTGAAAGTCTGGGCCTAAGCGGGTGTCACCCCAGCCGTCGCTCACGCCCAACGCCTCTGGGGTTTCGATTTTGATGACATCGGCACCCCAGTCTGCGAGCTGACGCACGGCGGTTGGACCCGAGCGCAAGCGTGTCAGATCAAGCACTTTGAAGCGGGCCAAGGGGCCGCGGCGTGTCGTTGCCATGTTTATTTCCTCATTGATTTTTGTGCTTGAGCCAACTCACCCCAACGCTTATAGTCGCGCTCGATCATGGCTGTAAATTCGGCTGGGGTACCCGTTAGGACTTCGAAGCCAGCAGCACTCAAATTTTGCTGTACCTCGGGCATCGCCAAAATCGCATTGATATGCTTGTTTAAGAACTGCACGATCGCGTCAGGCGTCCCCTTAGGGGCAACGATGCCATACCAACCATTTGCCTCAAATGCTGGGAAGCCCGCTTCCGCTGCGCTTGGCACATTGGGTAAGGCCGCAACCCGCTTATTACCCGTCACCGCCAAGGCCTTGAGCTTGCCAGCGTTGAGCAAAGGGATCGCCGAGGGCAAGCTCGCCACCATGACGTCAATATCGCCGCGCGACAGCTCAACCACGGCAGTCGTCGCGTTTTTATAGGGGATATACAGCATCCGGGTCTCGAGCAGGGTCTGAAACAACACCCCGATCAGCTCGGTTTGCGATGAGGTCGAGGCAAAGGTCGCCCCGCCCTTTTTTAGTTTTGCAAACTGCCCAAACTCTTGCAAATTTTGGTAGGGCGACGCGGGATAGGTCACCATCAGATAGGGTTGGTTAACCCCCACCGCCACCGCGACAAAATCCTTCAAGGGTTCGTAGCCAATATCGGGGTATACAAAGGGATTCACCGCCATCGTACTGACAAAGGCGAGCGTCAAGGTATAGCCGTCGGGAGCCGCTTTTGCGCCATACGTGGTACCAATCCCGCCCTGTGCTCCAGGCTTATTTTCGACCACTACGGTTTGCTGCAGAACCTCGCCAAGCTTTTGAGCCATCACGCGGGCAAAGGCGTCAGTGCCGCCGCCCGGGGCGTTTGGCACAACCAGACGGATCGGCCGCTCGGGGTAGGCCTGCGCATCTTGCGCACCCAACCAACTTAGTGTGGCACACGAAACAAGTATGCTTAACTTCAATAATTTTGAAATCAGATTTTTCAACTGTTGTCTCCGGTGTGGATCAGTGTCCGACACTTTTTATAGGCGCGACGCAAAGCCTGAACCGTAAGCATACCCGAGCGCGGCACGGCGCACCATCGACGATATTAGTGTTAAATCGAGGTTCTGCACCTTCTCAAGGCTGTACGCGATGGCTGTCACCACACCCTTAACTGAACCCACCACCCCTGCCCTGAGCATAAATGGGCGAAGCGCGACCATTCGTCTGCGCAATCCCGCCTATGCTAACCGCCTGAGTCCGGCCGATCTCGCTGTGCTCAAAAGCCATCTTGACACCGTCAACGCAACGCCCGAGGTGCTGGTTTTAAAGTTTATAGCCGACGGAAAATACTTTTGCAGTGGCTACGATATTTCGTCGCTGGCGGCAGATACTGCGCCCTCTTCGACCTATTTTGGCGATACGGTCGATTTGATTGAGCAGGCACGGCCGGTCACAATCGCGGCGATCAACGGTGGTGTGTATGGCGGGGGCACCGACTTAAGTCTGGCTTGTGATTTTAGGGTGGGCGTGGCTAACGCCAATATGTTTATGCCGGCCACCAAGCTCGGCCTACATTTTTATCCGGGTGGCATGGTGCGCTACGTCACGCGCTTGGGCTTAAACAACGCAAAAAAATTGTTTTTAACCAGCGATAAAATCGAAGCAACCGAAATGCTGAGCATGGGTTTTTTAACCGAGATTGTCGCGCACGAGAGTTTACTCGCGCGCGTGGATGCTTTAGGCGAACAACTTGCGGGGATGGCACCACTCGCTTTGCTAGGCATTAAAAAGCACTTGAATCTGATTGCGCGTGGTCAACTCGATGAAGCTGAAATTCGCCGCGCCGTTGCCTTCTCAGAAAAATCAAACGATATCAAAGAAGGCGCACTCGCCTGGAAAGAAAAACGCGCCGCAAAATTCACGGGGCAGTAAGCAGCGCGGACTAGAGCGGCAAACGCTCTGGTGGCGCGGCACGTCAAGCGCAGCGCGAAGGCTAACCGCCGCCGCTTTTAATGACAACCGCCTTAAGCTGCTCTAGCGTAACAAAGCCTTTTTTTTCGGCATCAATATGATTAAACGCATCAGCGACACGAGGCATACCCTCTTTGGCTTCTTCATGCGTCAATTTGCCATCACCATTTTTATCTGCCGCCTTAAACCGCGTCTCGAGTTCGGTCAAGGTTGCTTGCGTGGCTGCGTCAATTGTTTGAGCAGCACTCACGCTCAAAACTGAAACCAAGGCAAGCGCAAACGCGCCTGAGAATAACCGTTTATTGAACATCATTTGTGCACCTTGTCAAAACAAATTGTTCGGGTCCAAGACTAAAAATGCGGGGCCTTCTAATGCACTGCGGCACTGCGGCACTGCGTGCGTGAAGCGCGAAAGGAATTGGCTAAACATTGCATGACGAAGGATATCGTAACCTGAAAGCAGCGCGCCAAGGTGCCTCAGTCTGCAGCAATCGTGTAAGCGACCCTGGATTTAAAAAGTCGCCCGAAGGCATTTGCATCAGTTGCCAAGCCATACAAAAATTTGATGAAATCGCCGCGACCCCCCGATCGGCTAAGGCCATAATCGGCGCCAGCGTCGGCATCCCCGCGCCAGCCAACAAAATGAGATCAGGTTTGAGCGGCAGCAGTCGTTCGGCGGCAGCTAACACTGCATCATTGCGCAGCGTATAAATATTATGAAAACCACCGACGGCTTGCGGCGACTCAATCCCGATGATCTCGACACCAGTGCGTGCCCAATAGGCAGCGCTGCGCTCAGTCAGCCATTGCGGATACGGGCTTACTAAGCCAATACGCTTGGCACCTAAGGCAGTAAACGCTCGGCGAATCGACTGCCCCGCCGAGACAATGGGATAGCCGTAGCGTTGGCCCAATTGCTCAAAATACCTGTCTTCGTCAGAATGCTCAAAATGATAAGTTGAGCCAGTAATCAAAAATCCCAGGCCCGCTAAGGGCGCATTCGAAAAACTTGCAATAAATTGATCGATATTTGTCAAAAAATCTTCAAGCCGCTCGCGCATCTCTGGCTCGGGGCTTGTCAAGCGCCCAGTCAGCAAAGCCAAGTCGGGGGCCAGCATGATCTGTACCTCAGGCTCGGCTGTCGTGTTTGCCTGTGGCACCAATAAACCTAGGATCCCTTGCGCGCCGTACTCAACTTCGTTTTTCATGTCATCTCATCTTCGTTTTTTTAGTCGTGCATGCTAGCATCGGGCATGATTAGATGATCACTTGTCGGCAACCCGTTGCAACCGAGTATAAAGTTCCCAGCAAAAAAACATAATACTGGATCGGTCAGCCCCTATGAAAGCCTCTCTCTTTTGCAGTCAGTTACTTCTGTGTGCTTTGGCACTTTGTCTGGCACCCATCGTGGGCGCTCAAAATAAAGAGCAAACGTGGCCAGTCAAACCGATACGACTCGTCAATCCCTTCGCTCCTGGCGGGTTTGGCGATGGTGTGGCCCGCCCCCTGTGGGATCAACTCGGCCAGGCGCTCGGTCAACCGATCCTGGTCGAAAGCCAGGCTGGCGCTAACGGCGCGCTGGCCAGTTCTGTCGTGTCTCGCGCCGCACCCGATGGACACACTCTCCTTCTTGCGAATCTCGGCCCAATTGCGATCAATCCAGCGCTACGTCCTCAATCAGCCAGCGATCCGTTAAAAGAATTGGTCGCGATCACGCAAATCGTATCTGGCCCACTTGTCTTAGTGGTTCATGCAGACTTCCCTGCCAAAGATCTGCAGGCGCTCATTGCGCACGCAAAAGCGAACTCGGGCAAGCTCTCTTACGGATCGGTCGGACACGGCAGCACGACCCACTTAGCGGGTGAGCTTTTGAATTTGAAAGCGGGTTTAGATCTGCTGCAGATCCCCTACAAAGGAGCAGCACCCGTCATCACGAATATTTTGGGCAAACAGATCGAGATGGGCTTTATTAATATTTCGATCGCAAAACCTCATCTGGACTCTGGGCAACTACGGGCGCTGGGCGTCACGACACTTTCGCGCGCCGCAATTTTTCCAAATTTGCCCGCAATCGCTGAACGCCTACCCGACTTTGAAGTCAACCCTTGGTGGGGTCTGATGGCCCCCTTCGGCACGCCGCAAACGGTGATTGATCGTATTGCTCTTGAAGCAACAAAAATTCTAAAGAAGGCCGATATCGCAGAACGTTTTCGACAAAATGGGCTCGAGCCAGAGGGCACGACCTCCGAGGTGTTCGCTCAAAAAGTAGTCAGTGACATTGCCAAGTGGCGTCAACTGGTTCAGACCAACAATATCAAACCAGAATAGCGCTGCCACTACCCTCCCGGCTTATATTGTGGGTACAGAACCTTGATCGGCAACCCGATCAAGGCCATAAATTTTTCTAGATGGGGCTGCCAAATCGCACGCCCGTCTTTACTGCCAAACAAACTGTGCGAATCTTGACCAAATTCGCCGTAAGCTACGAGCTGTGCTTGCGGATTCACCTTGCTGTAATAGGCAAATATCTGTGAATACACCTCTTTCGTGAAGAAGCTATCGTTGTCACCGTACAGCCAAAGCGAAGGTATTTTGGTGTCTCGTGCATAATTGGCCGCAGCCCTTGCTAAAGTTAGCTGCCAACCGATGCAATCAGGCTGTCGCAAGCCGCCAGCAAAATTGACCAATCCCTTGACCGAGGGATCTGGCTTTGTCGCGCCATACGCCAGCGTGGTCCAGCCACCGTGCGATTGCCCGACTATTAAGGTTTGAGTGCGCTCAACATAGCTCAGCGTATGTGCATAAGCGACCGTGACAGCAACGTCCTCAGCCTGAATAAGCCCGTTAGACTCAACATTGCAGCCACCCCCGACGTAGCCACCCGTTGATTTAGAAAAGCCTGTGCGCATCGGCACAAAGACCACATACCCACGCTCAACGAAATACCGCGCCGCCCAGCCGGGGGTGTAGCGTGGTTGCAGCCCAGGTGCACCCGGTGCCTTACCATGATTAATCACCACCAACGGAAAAGGTCCGGGCCCTGGCGGCTTGTAAACGGTTGTCTCAAGCTCAAGCGTCCATAAAGGTATTTTTTTGGGGATAAAAATAACTTCGACCGGCAAGGCGATTTGTTGGGCGATGGCGGCTGTCGTGCTAGCCGCGCACAGACATAAACAGAGGCCCCGCAGAAGACGTTGAAATGACTGGCGAGAGTCAGCGCTTAGCCGGAGTTTGAGCAACAGACGAAACCAACAGTGAATTCGCACGGGTAAGCATCCTTGATTTTTGCTAGGCCGACTGCTACAAGAGTTACCACAAGACTAAACAATACAACAATCAGACAGGATCGACCAGAAATGTATCCCGCCCCACCCGTCAAAAAAACTGAAGTCTTTGCACGTATCCCTGATAAGTATCGTCGGCCTGGTCAGATCAGTGCTGAACGCGTCGCTGCCGGCAAAAGCAGCCCTCACACCGATTGCTTTATTGAAGGGCCGTCGTTCGACAAAGCGGGCAATCTGTATTTGGTGGATATCGCCTTTGGACGAGTCTTTAAGGTTAAACCCTCGGGTGACATTGATGTCATTGCCGAATGGGATGGCGAACCCAATGGTTTAAAAATCCATCAAGATGGTCGGATCTTTATTGCCGACCATAAATGTGGCCTGTTGTTGCTTGACCCAGAACGCGGGAGTGTCTCGACCGTCGCACAACGCTACATGACAGAAAACTTCAAAGGCCTGAATGATCTGTACATCGCTCGCAATGGCGATATCTACTTTACCGATCAAGGTCAAAGTGCGATTCAAGATCCTAGCGGGCGGGTATACAGGCGTGATGCCTCAGGCCACACCGTACGTCTGTTAGATAACATTCCAAGCCCTAACGGCATTGTGATGAGCCCAAACGAAAAAACACTTTACGTAGCCGCTACACGCGGTAACTGTGTGTGGCGCGCGAATCTGCTGCCAGACGGAACGAGTTTGGTGAGACCGGGCATTTTCGTACAAATGTCTGGCGGCTCGGGCCCCGACGGCATGGCCGTTGACCAGGCAGGCAACCTTGTCGTTGCACACGCCGGTGGCGGCATCGTGTGGGTGTTCTCACCCTTAGGTCAACCCATCTGGCGCATCGACTCATGCCAACACGCCCACACCACCAACGTGGCCTACGGCGGCCCACAAAATCGTCACCTGTACATTACTGAATCTGAAAGCGGCTGCGTGCTCGTCACCGAGATGGACATCCCGGGGCAACCCATGCATTCACATACTTAAGAACGATTTACGCTGCAAATTCGCGATAAAGCAATCGAAACGTCACGCCGATGAGCTCAAACGTTGGCTAACAAAAATTTAATCCAGACAACTCCAACCATGTCACGTTATTTGCTCGCTTTGGCTTGTGCAGGGATCGCCTTTGCCGCCCAGGCGCAACCCATTCATGACCGCTGGCTTGGCCGATGGCAGGTGGCGTGCGCGCTGGCGCAAAAAATGCATACCAGTTGCTGGCCTCAGCGCGCGCGCACCGCGGCATCGATCAGCTGACGCGCGATACTGACTGGATCAGGCACCAACGGCAACGCATCGCGCGCAAACCACCCCGCGTCTTCGATTTCGGTTGGGTCTGGGGTGATTTCGCCGCCGACATAGTCGGCAAAATACGCCACCATCAGTGAATTGGGAAAGGGCCATGGCTGGCTCGTAAAATAACGCAAATTGGTGATTTCAAGGCCGACTTCTTCGCGCACTTCGCGCACCGCGCACTCTTCAAGCGTTTCGCCTGGCTCAACAAAGCCCGCCAAGGCGCTGAACATACCAGGTTTGAAATGCGGGCTGCGCGCCAGCAATAAATCATTACCGCGCTCGATCAAGACCATCACGGCAGGTGAAATGCGCGGATAAACAGACAACCTACAGGCGGGGCAATCCATCGAAAATTCGGTCTTTTTAGCCACCGTCGGCGTACCGCAATGGCCACAGAAGCGGTGGTTTTTTTGCCAGTCGATTAGCTGCGTGGCGCGACCAGCCAAGGCAAACAGCTCGGCACCGGCCAAAGCGTGCAAGCTGCGCACGGGGCGCAGTTCACCCTCGATGTGGGACGGGATCTCGCTGACCTCAATCGTACGGCATGGAATACCCTGCCAGTGCCCCACAAGCAAGGAGTTTTCAGGGTTGCCAAAATCAGCCGCATAACCCCTGGGGAACACATGCCCATCGCTCGTGTCTTTTGCGGTCAACATCTGATTGTCGCAACGGATTAGCCAGTAGCTCAACTCACTCATAGGGATTCCTGAAAAATAGTTAGTCTTTTTATTATTGTGCAATGCCGTAATTGTATGCCTTTGGCCAACACCATCCAAACCGCCCTCGAATCACCACCCGCGACGTCTCAAAACTAGTTTTCGCCAGATTAATGCCGGCATCTTGGGCGCCCTATGACTCGGTCGGTTATTCTCCAACCTCAACTATTTTTGGCAAGATCCCATGCAAACCGAAAGCTTTATCCCCGGCAAAGACGTCTCACTCGAGTCCACCATCGCCACGATGCAGGCAAAACTTGCCGCACGAGGTTTTAGGCTGGATGAATCGTCATGGCTCAACCCGGTTCAAGCGATTTGGTCGGTTCATGTCAAAGACCAAGAGTGCCCCATGCTGTTTGCCAATGGCAAAGGCGCCACCATGCTTGCCGCCCGGGCCAGTGCCTTAGGTGAGTTTTTTGAACGCTTGGGCACCCATTATTTTTGGACGCACTTTCATTTGGGCGAAACCCGCGCAAACAAAAGCTTTGTGCACTATCCACAAGAGCGCTGGTTTGACCTGACCGAAGACGGCACTTGGCCCGCCGAGCTACTCAACCCGACCTTACAAGCGTTTTATAACCCCGACAGCGATATCGATAGCGAAGTGCTGGTTGATTTGAATTCAGGCAACGTCGACCGCGGCATTTGTGCCCTGCCCTATACGCGCCTCAGCGACGGTGCCTTGACCTGGTTTCCGGTCAATATCATCGGTAACCTCTACGTCAGCAACGGCATGGCCGCCGGTAACACCCCTAACGAAGCGCGCGCGCAGGCTTTATCTGAAATCTTTGAGCGCCACATCAAATACCGAATTATCAGTGAAGGCCTTTGCCTGCCTGAAGTCCCTGAAGACGTGATTGCGCGTTACCCCGGTATCCAGGCCGGTATTAAAGGACTGCGCGACGCCGGTTTTGGCATCTTGGTCAAAGACGCCTCGTTGGGTGGCAAATACCCCGTCATGAATGTCACCTTGATTCATCCAAAAGACCAAGGCGTGTTTGCAAGTTTCGGCGCACACCCGCGCTTTGAAATTGCGCTTGAACGCGCGCTCACCGAGTTGTTGCAAGGCCGCGCACTCGACGCACTCGAAAATTTTCCTGAGCCCGGCTTTGATATGGATGAGATCACCGCGGTGGCCAATCTTGAAATTCACTTCGTAGATTCAAGCGGCGTGCTTTCATGGGATTTTATGGGCGATGAGCCCGATTATGATTTTGTCGACTGGAACTTCAGCAGCACCACCGAGCAAGACTATCAATGGTTATGCGACGCTGTGCACGCAGAGGGCTTCGAGCTTTATATTTCTGATTTTTCTGAGCAAGGTGCCTACGCTTGCCGGATCTTGGTGCCAGGTATGTCAGAGATTTACCCTGTGGGCGATCTAGACTGGGAAAACAACAGTATCGGCAATCAAATTCGCCCACAGTTAGTGAGGCTACATGATCTGACTGACGATGAGTGCACTGAGTTGCTAGCAGATTTACAAACCTTGAATCTAAACGACGAGCGCCCCTTATGGGAGATCTTGGGCTTGGCAACTCCCAACGGCTCAACCTGGAAAGAATTACGCATAGGAGAACTAAAAACCTTGCTCGCGCTTGCGATCAACGACATCGACGCCGCCCTTGAAGGTTGCGACTGGATTCATCACTACAAACAAATGAACCCCGCGCGCCGCTTGGTGTATCGCTGCGTTGAAACAGTGCTTAACCTTGACGACGCTGAACCTTATCTGCATTCGCTAAGTTTGATGTTTGGTGCAGAGACTTTGCGCCAAGCGCAGGCGTTGATTTCGGGAGACGAGCGCTTTTTTGGCTTGGATACCTTGGGCGTGGATATGCAAGGCAGCCCGATGCATAGCAACTTGCTTGCGGCTTATGACAAGCTGTTCAAGGAATAGGTTTAGCCTGAACAGTTAGCCGGCCACCCGCTCGCAAAGGCGCCAACATCCCTTTTAAGCCGTTATGGTCGATCTCTTGCATCAATTGCAAGAGACGCCCGATCTCGCCCTCAGGAAAGCCCTCGCGCGCAAACCAATTCAGGTAATTGCCAGGCAAATCGGCTAAAAGCTTGCCCTGATGCTTGCCAAAGGGCATCTTCCAAGTGACTAATTTTTCTAGGTCCTGGGGCTGCATGCTGGGCTCAAACGCCGCGAAGACTCAATATTGCATTATGCTTGAGCGATTCTGATTTTGGATAGTTTTCATGCCTAAAGCTACACTGCATCTTTCGATCCCGGTTAGCGATATCGCTGCCTCAGTGACCTTTTATCAAGATCTGTTAGGTTGCCGCGTGACTCGCGTGATTGACGATCGCGCTGACATTGATTTTTATGGTCATCACCTTGTCGCTCAGTTGTCGCCTCTTGAGGCCTCACACAAGTCGGTCAACCTCGGAAAAAATCCATATCCCTTAAGACACTTTGGCGTGATTGTGCAAAGCGACGTGTATCAAAAAATGCTCTCGGCCCTGCGAGCTGCCAACACGCCTTTTGCCATGGAGCCCGATCATATTTTTATCGGCACCCCACGAGAGCAACACGTGTTTTTAGTGTTAGACCCCTCGGGTAACGCCGTCGAAGTCAAAGGCATGGTCAAACCCGAACAAGTCTTTTCTGAAGCTTAAATTAAAAAATTTCCTGGAGATTCTCTTGAAAATGATGAACCGTTTTAAAACATCGCTTGTGTTGCCTCTCACCCTGCTTGGCCTGATGGCTCTGCCCCAAGTCGCGCTCGCACAATACCCGAACAAGCCGATCAAAATGATCATCGGCTACACGGCTGGTGGTGCGGCCGATAAGCTGATTCGGCCTATCGCTGAACGCGTATCAAAGATTATCGGCCAGCCCTTCATTATGGAATATCGCCCGGGTGCGGGTGCCGCGATTGCGATGGACATCACGGCCAAAGCTGACCCCGACGGCTATACCTTGCACATCACCGACTCGGGCCCAATGGTAATTTTGCCCAACATGCGCAAGCTTGCCTACGATCCACTGAAAGACTTTACGAATATCGCCATGATTGCGGGCGGTGGCACGGTCATTGTGGTGCGTCCTGATTCGGCTGCTAAAGATATTAAAGGCTTGATTGCGTTGGCCAAAAAAGACCCGGCAAAATGGAGCTACGGGACCTCAGGGATTGGTGGAGTCGGTCACTTAGCCGGCGAGCAACTCAACAAGCTTGAAAGTCTAAACATCACGCATGTGCCGTACAAAGGCGGCAACCCAGCCGTGGTTGAAGTGTTGGGCGGACACGTGCCCTTTTTGTTCTCATCTTTAGGTGCAGCGGCCACGCAAATCGAAGCGGGTGCACTCAAGCCTTTGGCGGTCACGTCGCTTAAACGAAGCATCATGCTGCCAAACGTACCAACCCTTGACGAGTCAGGCTACAAAGGCTTTGACGCCGCGATCTGGTTTAGCATCGTCGGCCCCAAAGCTCTGCCGGCTGAGGTCATGGCCAAGCTTGTCCCTGCGTTTAACGAAGTCATGAAAGACCCCGCCCTGATTAAGTCAATCCAAGCCGATGGCTACGACATGATGCCCATGACACCGGCGCAGATGGACGCTCTCGTGATCAAAGATCTGGCCAAATGGGCCCGGCTTATTAAAGAGGCAAATGTTCGCGACCAGTAAATTTAAACTCGGCTTCCAGCCGTATTCACCAGGAGACACCATGCAAGCAATTAGATCTCTACATTTTCTGCTAGGTTTGGCATTTGTCTGCGCTGCAACGTGTGCGAGGGCGCAAGACGTTTATCCAAATAAGTCCATCAAGATTATTTCGCCTCTAGGCGTCGGCGGAGCGACCGATGTTAGTGCTCGCGCCGTCGCCATCAAACTGAGCGAACGACTCGGACAGACCGTGTTTATCGAGAATAGACCCGGAGCCGAAGGAGTGATCGGAATTGATGCGGGTGCAAAGTCTGCGCCCGATGGCTACACCTTTGTGCTTGGTTCAAGTACCACACTGGCGGCCAACTTCTATCTGAGAAAATCGTTACCCTTTCATCCAACCAAAGACCTTGAGCCGGTTGCGATGTTAATGAAGAATTTTTTTAACGTGATTGTGATTCATCCAGCGATTCCGGCAAACAACCTTAAAGAACTTATCAAGCTGGCACAGGCCCAACCAGGAAAATTGAATTACGGCACCGGCACCAGCGGATCGAAAATTTGTGTCGAGATGCTCAAGTCAATGGCTAATATTGATCTTCAAATGGTCAATTACAAAAGCTCAACACAAGCCTTAAATGATTTACTTGGTGGGCAAATTCAATTGGTCTGCGAGCCTATTGCGATTGCGTTTCCCCATATACAGGCAGGACGACTCAAGGCTCTTGGTACCACTAGCCTTTCTAGATATCAAGGAGCACCAGCATTAACAACCTTGACTGAAGAGGGCCTACCCGGTTTTGAGTACGCCGCTTGGTTGGGAGTTTTTTCTCCTGCAAATACGCCTTTAAAAATCCGACAAATATTCAGTAACGCTGTCGCTGAAGTCTTACGCGACCCCGAGACCATCAAAAAAATTCAGAGTGCCGGAGCCGAACCAATGATTGGCGGCCCTACTGAGTTAGCTGCACTGTTAAAAAGCGAACTGATCAAGGCAGAGGATATTGTCAAGAAATCAGGTATCACTCCTGAGTAGCTCGGCAAGCTCACTCAAGCGCTTGCCGCATCCAACTGTGCAGTCGCGTCGGCGTCTAACACCAGCGCGGCAGCCTGCACTAACTCTGCCAATTGTTCAAACGTTGTAGCACTGGCAATCGGTGCCGCAAGCCCTGGGCGCCCTTTGAACCAGGCAATTGCAACTTGCGCGGGTGTGGTGCGATAGCGGTCAGCAACGGCGTCAAGCGCTGCTAATACTTTCAGTCCCTTAGCATCAAGATACTTTCCGGCGCCTCGCGCGCCGCGTGGGCTTTTACTGAAGTCAGCCTCAGAGCGGTATTTGCCGGATAGAAAACCAGACGCCAACGCGTAGTAAGGGATGACGCTCACACCTTCGCTGGCACATAGCGGCAAGAGATCGGCTTCTATCGCGCGCTCGAGCAGGTTGTAATGCGGCTGCATGGTTTCATAGCGCGGCAAACCGGTGCGCGCACTAACCTCTAAGGCCTGTTTGAAACGCACGATTGAATAATTAGACGCCCCAATCGCACGAATCTTACCCGCCTGAATCAGTTTGTCATAAACAGCCAAAGTCTCTTCGTGCGGTGTCACTTCATCATCGCGATGCGACTGAAATAAGTCGATCACATCCGTCTGCAGCCGCTTAAGCGAATCTTCAATCGCACGGGTTAGGTATTGAGGGGAGAGACCCTTGCCTATGCCTGGCATTTCCATCCCGGCTTTAGAAAAGATCAGTACATCGCGGCGACGACCTCGAGCCTTTAGCCATTCTCCGATGATGGTTTCAGACTCACCACCGTTGTTACCGGGGACCCAATACGAGTACACGTCGGCAGTATCCAATGCATTCAAGCCCGACTCGACCAGCGCATCTAACAAGCGAAACGACTGCGCCTTATCGACCGTCCAGCCAAAGATATTGCAACCAAAAATCACGGGAGGCACGGTGAGGCCTGAACGGCCGAGTGGTATTTTTTGCATGATGGTCTCTTCTCAGGTTTTGAGGACTATTTTGATTGTGCTCTGTGATGGCTCTAGCGTTAAGGTGCTTGACATACCAATCCCAAACCATAATTTAGCACTTGCCAGATCGTCTAAGGAAACACACAATGGCAGCAAGCAGGCGAAAACGATAGTGAAAACGTAACGGCCGCTATCCTTGTAGGTGATCGACGTGCAGGCAACTTGGGAGTTGACCGCTGTGCATCACTGAGGCACGGACAAGATCAAAATAAATAACGGGATAATCGAAAATTCTTGCGTATTTTCCAACAAACAATATTTGGAGATAGTCATGCGAGCTCTGATTTGCAAAGAATGGGGCAGTTTCGAGAATTTAGCGCTCGGTACAATGCCAAGGCCCACACCTCAAGCCGATGAACTGCTCATTGCAGTGCACGCAAGCGCTGTCAATTATGCCGACTCGATCATGATCGCAGGGAAATACCAAACGAAGCCAACACTACCCTTTGTTCCGGGCCTAGAGGCGGCCGGCGTTGTGGTTGAGTGCGGCGCTCAAGTGACCCAGTTTAGGGCTGGCCAACGTGTAATGGCGACTGTTACTTACGGGGCCTTAGCAGAATTCGTGACGGCAACAGAAAATGAGACCATCGCGATCCCTGATCGGATGAGTTTCGAACACGCTGGCGCGTTTCCAATTTCTTATTTATCGAGTCATGTCGCGTTGCGTTGGGAAGGACGACTTGAACCAGGTGAAACGCTTTTGGTTCTGGGCGCCTCGGGTGGTGTGGGCCTCACCGCAGTTGAAATTGGCAAGGCAATGGGTGCGCGCGTGATCGCTGCGGCAAGCACCGACGAAAAGCTAGCAATTACGCGCACTCATGGCGCGGATGACACCATTAACTACACAACTGAAAATCTGACTGAGCGCGTGATGGCATTAACCAACGGTAAGGGTGCAGACGTATGCTTTGATCCAGTCGGTGGCCCTTTGTTTGATTCAGCGCTATCCGCCGTCGGCTGGGGTGGCCGTATTTTATTAGTCGGTTTTGTAGCAGGTGTTCAGCAGATTTCAGCGAACCGCCTACTCGTCAAAAATCGCGCTGCGATGGGATCGTCTTTAAGACATTTTCGTCAAAACGTACCTGAAAAATACCGTCAATCCGTCAATGAACTTTTGGCTTGGTATCAAGAAGGCAAGCTCATACCCTGCGTCAGCCACACCTTACCTCTTGAGCGCGGCATTGAGGCCATCAGGCTGCTCACTGAACGCAAAGCTTACGGTAAAGTCGTAGTTCTTCTGTAAAAAAATCTTCAACTCGCTAGAAAAACTCTGCTTGACTTTACTATTGAGAAAGTTAAAATCGCTTCAAATTAAAGAATCTTTTTAAAAAAAGTTTCAATGAATAAAAAAATTAGAGACACAGCACTACCATCGTATTCAACGTTGCATCACACCTCTAACCATTAGTTTTAAGAAGCACCCAACATAAAGGGGCTAGGCCATGCATCAGAAGCGTCGTCATCTTCTCCAACTTTCTGCACTTAGCGCATTGACAGCACTGTTGTGTCTGTCAGTCGCACACGCTCAAGAAAGTTTCAAAATTGGTGTACCGGCTTCACTATCAGGCAGGTATGTTGCTTATGGTGTACAAGCAAAAAATGGCGTCGAACAAGCGTTAGCAGTTTGGCGCTCGGTGCGCGGCGATACCGTCGACGGGCGCAAAATAGACTTGATTCTTTCCGACACGCAGTCTGATAACGCCATAACCGTTTCGATTGTCAACGATTTAGTACAGTCGAAAAAAGTTAATGTCATGATTGGACCAGACGGCTCGAATGTGGCTGCTGCAGCTGTGCCACCTTGGAAAAAAGTTGCAGAGCGACCCATTTGGCTGATGCCTGGTGGCTCGAGTACAAGAATTGAAAAAGAAGTGGGCCCAGACCCTTATTTTTTTCATACTTATGCTTGGGCCTACTACTACCATATCAACAATACGGCGGCACTGAAAGCGAGTTTGGGTAGCAAAAAGAAGGTTGCGTTTGTGTATACCGATGGTGCCTATGGTCGTGCGCACATTGATGATGCGCGTCGCTATGTTAAAGAGGCAGGCTTTGATATTGTTGCCAGTGAATTGGTGCGCGAAGGCGCCTCTGATTTTAATTCAGCCATCATCAAAGTTCGTGCCGCGCGACCTGACGTGCTCTATACCCTGATGCAAACAACTGACGCTGTGCAGTTCGCCAAGCAAGTGTATACGGCCAAGATAGGGGTTCCGTATTTAGTGGGCACCGCGCAGGCACAACTTCCTGAGTGGCAAGACGCCGTGGGTGAAGCTCAAAACTGCTGGACAGGGGTGACGACCTGGGTAACAGGTCTGAAGTTAGTTGCCGACCCGCGCGAGCCAAAGTTGTTTCCTTCAGCAGCAGACTGGGAGACCGCTTGGCGCGCTAAATACAATAATAAAACCCCCGAGTTTCTCGAGGTGGGTTATTACGTGTCAACCATTCTGGCTCTACTAGCGGTCGAACAAACAAAGTCCGTTGATCGAGAAAAAATCAAAGCATGGCTTGTCACGCAAGACTATAAAACCCCATACGCTTCGAGCAGTAAGTTTCTGCCGAGTGAAGTTGCTCTGCATCAGGCTTTTGGCACTATGGTGGTGTTTCAACAAGTTAAAGAAGGTAACAAATACGTCAGTAAGGTGGTGTATCCAAAAGAACTCGCCACCGCTGAACTACAAGCTTGCAAGAACTAACCGTTAGCGCTGCGCGATGAATTTGTTACTTCAGTTCTTAGTCGATTCCATTCTTCTCGGTGGGTTGTATACGCTGATGGCGATTGGCTTTTCGTTGTCTTTTGGAGTCACGCGAATTATTAACTTCGCGCATGGTGAGTTCATCATGCTGGGGGCCTATGGCGCGTTCTGGCTCTTCAAAATTTGGGGGGTTGACCCGCTGATCGCAATGCCAGCAATCATTGTGCTGGGGTTTGCGACTGGTTGGTTTCTTTTTAATTCTCTGATTAAGCGGGTGTTGTCTGCACCCAATATCAACCAAATCCTTTTGACCTTCGGCATAGGCTTAGTCATCCAACATATTGCAGTGATTTTGTGGTCGGGTAACTCGCGCTCTACCACGCCTGATTATGCGCTGCAGGCCTTGACACTGGGCGAGGTGTTTATCCCTTATGGTCGATTGATTGGCTTTGCCGTCGCAGTGGCACTCGTCGCGCTACTGATCGCTTGGCTCAAAATCACCGAAGGTGGGCGTGCAGTTCGCGCGGTCGCTCAAGATGAAGACGCCGCCACACTAATGGGAATCAACGTCAAGGCGATTTACGCCTTATCCTTTGCAATCAGCTCTGCCCTTGGTGTCGCCACAGGCGTCGTCGTGAGTTTCATCATTACCGTCACCCCTTTCATGGGCTTCCCCATGCTTGTTAAAGCTGTTGCCATTGTTATTGTTGGTGGGCTGGGCAGTATTTTTGGCATGGCGCTTGGTGCTTTTATTCTGGCCTTCACCGAGACCGCCTTTGCGTATTATGTCCCTGAGGGCTCAGGCTGGTCTGAGGGTGTTGCCTTTGTGTTGATCATGGTAATTTTGATCATACGGCCTCACGGTCTGCGTGGCCAGGCAGAGGATTGAACACGATGCGTCTTGATTCTTTACTTCGCTATGCTGGCTTTATTCTAGCTCTTGCAGTCTTGGCGATTCCGTTTTTAGGGCTTCCGGGGCTTGCCGATATAGTTTTTAGAACTTGCACGCTCGCGATTATCGCGATCAGCTGGAACATGATGGCTGGCGCAGGCTTAATCTCTTTGGGACACTCAGGGTTTTGGGGCATCGGGGCATACACCGCTGCCTTGTGTGCGAATCATCTTGGCATTGCTTTCTTACCCTCTCTATTTTGCGGTTTAATCAGCGGCGCGCTTATTGGTGTTGGGCTTGCTCTGGTGACGGGACGACTGCGTGGCATCTATTTCGCCATTGCCACCCTAGCAATGTCTGAAGGCTTTCGAATTATCGCGATCATGTTGCCTGACCTGACTGGTGGTGCTCAGGGCGAGTACCTGAAGTCGACGCTGTTTCCGGGCACACAATTTGTCTATATTGTCGCTAGCTGTGCTGCGGTGTGTGCGGCTGCGGTGTCTTGGTTGGTCAGTCGCTCTCGCTATCACTATGCCTTTAGAGCCATGCGAGCAAATGAACAAGCCGCACAAATGGTTGGCATCAACCCGATGCGCTATCGGTTGACCATCATGGCACTGTCTGGGGCCTTAGCCTCTTTCGCAGGTGCGATCAATGTCTGGAACGGCGGCTATCTCGATCCGAATGTAGCCTTTAATCTTCACACCACCTTGATGGCTCAGATCGCACCGATTCTAGGGGGCATCTATACCATCGCGGGGCCAATACTAGGTGCACTGGCAGCCATGGGCTTAGGTGAAGGGACCCGCTTGTGGCTCGGTCAGATCGAGGGTGTCAGTCTGCTTATTTTTGGTGTCACCCTAGTGGGCTGCGTAGTGTACCTTCCAAAAGGAATTTACGGCGGCCTAGAACGTTATTACTCCTCAAGAATGAGGCCAATCGCCGGTAATCGCGCTGACTTAAAAGACCCGAAACCATGAGCGAGTTGCTAGCGCTTTCAAATATTCATGCGGGGTACGGTGATTCGACCGTACTGCAAGACCTCTCGATCACTGTGAACACAGGCGAACTCGTCTGCCTGATTGGCGCAAACGGTGCAGGTAAATCAACCACGACACGAGTGTTGACAGGCCTACTCAAGCCTTGGCAAGGCGAGGTTCGCTTTGAAGGGTCTAGCATTGACAACATCGAAGCCCACGACCGCGTTAACTTGGGGATCAGCCTAGCCCCTGAAGGTAGACGCGTCTTTCCGAGCCTAAGTGTGAATGAAAATTTGCTCTTAGGTTCTTATGCGCCTCGCGCACGCTCAATGCGCAACAGCACGCTCAGTGAAATGTACGACTTGTTTCCAAAGTTGAGCTTGCGTCGTAATCAACAAGCGGGATCAATGTCTGGGGGCGAGCAACAAATGCTTGCGATCGCCCGTGCGCTGATGGCTCGACCGAAGTTATTGGTTTTGGATGAGCCCTCTCTAGGACTCGCACCAAAAATCATTATCGATGTGTATCAGGCAATTGTTCAAACCGCCAAGCAAGGCGTCAGCATCTTGTTTGTTGAGCAGAACGTTCACGCTGCATTATCCATTGCTCATAGAGGCTATGTACTGGCCAACGGCCACATTACGCTGGCCGGTTCAGCAGCCGAATTGCGAGAATCAAAAACGGTACAAGAGTCTTTTTTAGCACCTCGCCGCAAACGACCTGAAGAGGCTTTGCTAAGCAACAAACAAATAGCCCAAGCGCATAACGAGGTTTTAAAATGAGCGCTGTTTTACAGATATCTGGCCTTAGCAAGCATTTTGGCGGTCTCAAGGCCATCGATGATTTAAATCTTGTTGTCGAAGACGGCCAATTACTCGGAATCATCGGAGCCAATGGTGCCGGAAAAACCACCCTTTTGAATCTGATTACTGGGTACTTAGCGCCCACCGCTGGTTCGATTCTCTTTAAAGGCAAACCAATACACGGGCTAGCGCCCTATCGCATTGCTCGACAAGGTATCGGCCGAACCTTTCAAATCGTGCAGCCGTTTGCCGAGATGTCGGTGCTTGAAAACATTATGGCGGGTGCCCTGTTTTCAACGAGCGGGGATAACATCAGCCTAAATCAAGCACGAGCAGCCTGCGAAGAGCCTCTACATCTAGTCGGACTCGCGCATCAAGCATCACTGCCTGCAGGATTGTTAACCCTTGGGGCCAAAAAAAAACTCGAACTTGCTCGGGCCCTGGCAACGAAACCACGCTTGCTTTTATTAGACGAGGTGATGGGTGGCCTCACCCATGAAGAAGTCGATGACATCATGGCGGTGTTAAGACGAATTCAAAAAACTGGTACCACAATCGTCATGATTGAACACTTGGTACATGTCATCGTCGAGCTTTCAGACTATGTCTTTGCAATGAATTTTGGCCGAGAACTCGCCCAAGGATTGCCAGACGAGGTGATTGAAAATCCAGAGGTGATTGAGGCCTATCTTGGCACGCCTATCGACCAACCCGCCTCGCCCCTTTATAAGAGCTAACTCGTCTTATCAATATTTTCAACACCCTTTTTGAGATTCAACACTCATGAGCAAAAATACAATTCTCACAGAGCAAGACGGCGCCGCTTTTATCATCACGCTGAACATCCCTAAAAAACGCAATGCCTTTAGCATTGAAATGATGCGTGAGATCGCCGAAGCTGCTCTCGAGGCTGAGAGCGATGCAAGCGTACGGGCCATCATCATCACCGGTGGCAAGCAATTTTTTTCCTCAGGTGCCGATTTAAACGAAGCCATGCAAATAAAATCTACCCGCGATGGCGTGAACTACATGAAGAATTGGGAACGCCTCAACGATGTCATTGAAAAGCTAGACAAGCCCGTGCTTGCAGCAATCGAAGGGTTTTGCATGACAGGTGGTTTTGAATTTGTTTTGGCTTGTGATGTCCGTGTAGCAGGTAGTGGTGCGAGTTTTGCCCTCACCTCGTCCAAAATTGGCACCGTACCTGGTGCAGGCGGCACACAGCGCTTGCCTCGACTCATCGGCACGGGCAAAGCCTTAGACATTCTTTTTTCAGCCGAAGCTATTGATGCGCAAGAAGCCTATCGAGTCGGTATTGTCGAACGCTTAGTGCCCGCAGGCGAGGCGCTTTCCCAAGCTAAGGCGATGATCCGCGTCTATGAGCAGCGCGCGCCGCTCAGTTTGGCCTACGCCAAGCGTGCCGTTCGGGCAGGTGTTCAAATGGATCAAGCCTCAGCGATCGAGTTTGAACGCTTTCTTGTGACCGCGATTTACGGTACAGAAGATAAAAATGAAGGGATCGGCGCCTTTCTTGAGAAGCGCAATGCGATTTTTAAAGGCCGCTAGCGTTTAGTTTGCTGTATCTACTGGGCGCGCACTCATGTCATCAAACGAAAACCTCTCCTTGCGCTTTGCTGAACAGCTGATCGCTCTGGGACGCTCGACGTTAAGCGCGCCAGACAGTGAGCAAATACGGCGCTTAATGCTTGATGCGCTCGGAGTCATGCTGCGCGGTAGCGGTTTGCCTTTATCGCTCAGCATGCGTGACTGGGCCAAACAATTTTCTCAAAGCGGTCAAGCACCCGTCGTGGCGGGTGGCTTCACAACTGCACCTGCTGTGGCAGCCCTCGTCAATGCCACCGCTACGCATAGTTACGAACTCGACGATACGCACGACGCTTCGATGAGTCATCCAGGCTCAGTGGTAATTGCGACGGCGCTGGCGATGGTGGCAGGCACCTCAATCAGTCAGGCCAAACTGTTCTCGGCAATTGCAGCAGGCTACGAAACAATCGCACGAGTTGGTATGGCGGCCAATGCCTCACTCGTCATCAAAGCCGGCTTTCATCCGACCGCCTTATTTGGTCCGTTTGGCGCAGCAACGACTGCGGCAATTTTGCAAGATGTAGACGCGCCAACCCTCGCCTGTGCATGGGGGCATGTGCTGTCACTAACCGGTGGTTCGATGCAGTTTTCGGATGAAACGCAAGGCACTGAAATTAAGCGTCTGCATGCGGGTTACGCCGCGCAAAATGGAATTCTTGCTGCTGGTATGGCGTTCAGAGGAATCTCTGCACCCTCTAGAGCGCTTGATGGCAAGTACGGATTCTTGATCATGTATGGACACGATATTCGCTCGAAACATTTAGACTTCACTCTTAGCGACAGACTCCAAATACACGAAATCAGCATGAAGCCTTATTCTTGCTGCAGACTATTTCACTCTTTAATTGACGCACTTGAACAGGCAACCAACGGCTTTAGTCTTGAGATCAAGGAAATCGCTCGCATTCAAATTGGCGGACCTGCGGTCTTACTTGAACAGCACATGCTTCGCAGGCCGACCTCGGTGATGGCGGCGCAATATAGCTTGCCTTACGCTGCGGCGGCAACACTTGCTTACGGCCCCTATCGCTTTGATGCATACGGCGATCCATACCATCAAGATGCGGCCATTCTTAGCCTCGCGGATAAAATTGAAGCTCACCGTGACCTAACGATTGAAGCGACCTACCCCGAACACATGGGAGCCTCGGTCGAAATTTATCTAAACGATGGTTCTGTGCGTCAGGCACTGGTCATGGACAGCAAGGGAACTTCACGTTTTGCGCTGACCAATGAAGAGATCTTGAACAAGGCGAACAGCCTTGTTCAAGATCTGTACCCTCAATACGATATGGCTGGATCCTACCAAAAGATTTGGGCTGAAACACCGCGAGCAAGCAGTCAAATCTTGGTCGACCTGTTTAAGGGTTAACCATATTTGCCCCTTTGATGGCTGTGTTGTTCAGTTACGCTAGTTTGATAGCGTCTTTTGCTTGGGGGACGAGAGGTCTTCAGACGCCGCGCCTTGAGAGCACAGCGTCTTCGCTAAAACCGCTACTTTTGATGATCTCGAAAACGAGGTTTGCGTTTTTCACGGAAAGCGTTGCCGCCTTCTTTTGCCTCGTCGGTACCATAAAACAGTGAGACCGCCTGAAATCCTAAATTCGCAATGCCCTTGATATTGTCACTGTCAGCATTGAACGAACGTTTTGCAATGGCGATTGCTGTGGGACTCATCTGCATGATCTCTGCACACCATTTATCGACTTCTGCATCCAACTCTGCATCAGGCACCACTTTGTTAATCAAACCCATTGCCAGCGCTTCTGCCGCGCTGTAGCGACGACACAAATACCAAATTTCACGGGCTTTCTTTTCACCGACGATGCGTGACAAATAGGCCGTTCCATAGCCAGGATCTACCGAGCCAACTTTAGGCCCAACTTGACCAAAGATAGCGGTGTCGGCAGCAAGGGTTAAATCGCAAATCGTCACAAGCACATTGCCACCACCAATCGCATAGCCGCGCACTTTTGCAATGACTGGTTTAGGCACATCGCGTATCGCAGCATGCAGTGCCTCAACTGGCACGCCTAACGTGCCGTGGCCAGCACGGGTTGATTTTTTATCACTCGAGTCACCACCCACCCCGAAAGCGCGGCCAACACCAGTCAAGACAATCACACCAATCTCTTTATTCCAGCCAGCCCGATGCAGCGCATGGGTGACTTCTTCGTATGTGCCCAGACGAAAAGCATTCAGAACGTCAGGACGATTAAAAGTGATTGTTGCAACACCATCCTTTTCTTGATAAAGGATATCAAGGTATTCACGGTCTTCGCTCATGACTATCAATCTCCGAACATTAATAATGTTTCTTAAAGTTATCTAAATTGGAAAAGCTACTTACCTGCTACGGGCCAATTGGCGACCCGCCTCAAGCAAGCTTACATATTGCGCGCCGGTCGTAAAAAGTCACCACCTTGCATAGACGGATGCGAACGCTCGTATTGCTTGGGGTAGAAAAACTCTTCACCTAGCTCGACTGCCGCATGCCAAGGCCAGCGTGGGTCATATAACATTCGTCGACCCAAGGCCACCATGTCCGCTTGACCACTTTGCAAAATATTCTCAGCTTGCTGAGCTTCAGTAATTAAGCCGACTGCCACGGTAAACATCCCAGTTGCGGCTTTGATTTGCTCCGCAAATGGCACTTGATATCCAGGCACTGGCTTAATCCTTTGCTCAGGTACAGCGCCACCACTCGATGCCGTCACGTAATCGCAGCCTAAAGCCTGCAAGGCTTTCGTAAAGGCAATGCTGTCTTCGATCTGCCAGCCACCGGGCGCCCAATCCACAGCGGAAATCCGCACCCCAAGCGGTTTGTGAGCGGGCCACGCAGCACGAATCGCCTTAAAGACTTCTAGCGGAAATCTCATCCGGTTTTCAAGACTTCCACCGTAGCGATCTGTGCGTTGATTGGTGAGAGGCGACAAAAAATTGTGCAACAAATAGCCATGCGCGCCATGCAGTTCAAGCAACTCAATACCCAAACGATCTGATCGTTTTGTCGCGTCAACATAATCTTGAGTAATCTGTTTGATATCTGCGTCATCCAGTGCCTTAGGCATGGTGCGCTCCGGATACGGCAAAGGTGAGGCGCCTAAGGGTATCCATCCGCCCTGATCGACCGGAATCGCTAACTGCTTTTCCCAAGCCACAGTCACAGAGCCTTTACGCCCGCTATGCCAAAGCTGCAAACCAATACGAGCCCCACCCTCTTTGCGACAGAACTCAACAATCGGCGCGAGCGCGGCTTCGTTTGCGTCTGACCACAAGCCCAAATCGCGCGAGCTTAAACGCGCCTCTGGGTTGACCGCAGTAGCTTCAATCACCAGCAAACCCGCACCCGAAACCGCCATCGTCCCTAAGTGCATGAAGTGCCAGTTGCTCGCGCAACCGTCGTTTGCAGAGTATTGTCCCATTGGCGATACCATAATCCGATTCGGTATCTCAAGGTCGCGTAGCTTGAAGGATGAAAATAACTTAGACGACATGTTCAATCTCCTGAAGGATTGTCACACGACGCAAATATCAGTCAGCTACCTAAATCGCGAATGGTAGCCAACAGGCGAATCAATCCCGTTTAGTGGTCTTGATTGTTTGTCTCGTGTTAACTTTATATTTATGTAGCATAGGTTATCACAAAGGCATAGTTAGCAGAATGTGTTTTATGATTAAGGTCGTAGGTTTAGGTTCGATCACAAAATCCGAGGCAATACCTAAGAGTCTGCATGAACAGCCAATTATTCTCTGCGTTCAAATTGCGCGACCTACACCTAGACAATAGAATTGTGGTCTCGCCGATGTGTCAATACAGCGCCGAAGAAGGTAGCGCCACCGATTGGCACCTGATGCATATTGGAAAATTCGCGGTTTCAGGCGTGGGTCTCGTGATCTTAGAAGCTGCGCACGTCGAACCAAGAGGTCGTATCACTCATGGTTGCCTCGGCCTCTATTCAGACGATAACGAGCAGGCGCTTAAACGCGTGATTTCTTTTTGTCATAAGCATAGCGAAACCGCAATCGGCATTCAGTTGTCGCACGCTGGGCGAAAAGGCTCTGCATCCTTGCCCTGGGTCAAACGCGGTACCGCGCTCACTGAAACACAAGGCGCGTGGCAAACCATCGCCCCTTCAGCTGTAGCCCAAACCCAAGAGTGGCCAACCCCTCAACCGATGACCGAGGCAGATTTTCAGACGGTACGCGCAGCGCATGTTCAAGCCGTCGTACGTGCAGCACGTATTGGCATTGAGCTTATCGAAGTCAACATCGCTCATGGGTATCTCTTGCATAGTTTTTTGTCTCCTCTTTCTAATCGACGCACCGATCGGTTTGGCGGGTCACTAGAAAACCGAATGCGCTTCCCGCTTGAGGTATTTGGTGCAATGCGCCAGGCGTGGCCGACCCAGCTTCCAATGGGTGCGCGGATCACTGCTACAGACTGGATAACGGGCGGCTGGACAACTGAAGATGCGCAAATCTTTTCAAGTCGACTCAAAGACCTAGGTTGCGATTTTATTACCGCCTCAAGCGGGGGAACCTCTGCGCAACAACAAGTACCGCTTTACCCCGGCCATCAAGTCGAGTTTGCTGCTGGTATTCGCAAAGCGGTCTCTGTCCCGACAATGGCGGTTGGCATGCTCTATGACCCCCAGAAAGCTGAAGACATTATCGTTTCGGGCGCGGCTGATTTCGTCGCCCTCGCACGTGGCATGCTATTTGACCCTCACTGGGTTTGGTATGCAGCCTCCGTCTTACAGGCACAAGTCAAACATCCCGTGCAGTACCTGCGCGGCTATCGTTCTGAATGGTTGCGGCAGATGCGTCGTGGTGACCAAACACCCTGAGGTTATCTTGCCCAACTTGACCTGGTACGCGATAGCTTTGTGCTGGCGTCAATTGCAGCCTATAAGGGCTATTGATTAAGGGCCAAAACGTGCCGTCCTGAGCGCGACCAACCCCCAAACATCTCGCCTTAAAATGTTCATGCGCCAACACCTCAGTCAACGAGTGCACTTGCGTGCTCACCAGATTTTCGCTTGAACAAATCGACAAAAGCTCTTTAACTGTCAAAGAGGTCACAAACGCTTGCTTCTGAATTTCAACATGAGTGCTAAGAGCCCACTGTTGCAAATCTTTGGCGGTGCCTTGTAACAGCGCAGAACCGTCAACGCACGACGCGATCAAATACGAAGTCGTGTTTTTTGAAGCAAACCACACTGGGTGGGTTGCCCAGACGCCCACATCCTGCATCGCAACATCAATTGATCCTCCTCGTTTTGTACGAGTCGAGGTTTGACGTAAGGCACAGAGAATCGCAAACAAGGCTACTTGTCCACCAAGAATATCGGCGGCCGATATACCCGCCTTCATTGGCGTACCTGTTCGTCGTGTCAGATCCATTATCCCTGACATTGCTTGTGCCACTGTATCGAAGGCGGGTCGATTCGGATAAGCTGAATCGGCCCCGAAGCCTGAAATTGCGCAGTGAATTAATGAGGGATTTAAAGACTCAAGCGATTGGGTTCGATTCACAATTCGACCTAAAGCGCCTGGACGCATATTTTCTACCAACACATCGCTTGAACCCAACAATGCACAAAACTGCGCAACACCTTCTTTCGATTTTAAGTCTAGTGTGACAGTCAATTTATCGCTATTGCTAAGCGCAAAAAAATAACCCATCGAACCCTGCCCTGGCGCCCACTCTCTTGAAGCATCGCCTTCAAGCGGCTCGACTTTAATCACTTCAGCACCAAGAGAGGCCAGATTTTTACATACCAAGGGCGCGGTTGTGTACTGACCGACTTCGACTACGCGCAGGCCCGCGAGCGGGAGTTCTCGTTTTGGATTTGAGTCTGTCGTGGTCCGCTCGTGTGCTTTTAATGCTAATTCAGACTCGGTCGTGAACTCACTTAACGTCTGCTTAAAGGGCACCCCAGGCAACCAGTTCGACCTGTCTTGCTGTCCACTCGGGGTTTGAATCATCTTTCGATGTTGTACGTTCGGATCAAGAGTTAATTTATCGATCGCCTGAATGGGCCCGGCCGGGATATCAGAAGTTTCGCAAATCGCAAGGCACTCAGCCGTGGTCAATTGGCTTGTCCATATCGACAAGATTTGATCAAGCTCATCGACGCAACGTACACGGTCATTCAGGGTGGCATAACGGGTGTTCACTACAAGCGCCGGATCAATCGCCTGGGCGAGTCTGAGCCATTGTTCATTTGAGACCGTACACACCAAAATCCACCCATCTTTTGTAGCGTAAGCGTTCCAAGGTGCGCTTAGAGGATGTCGATTCCCAATGCGTGATACCGCATGACCAGCAAACGCCTTGGGTAAGAATGTCATCAACGCGTTAACAGCGGTGTCGTATAACGAAACTTCGATTGCCTGCCCCTCACCAGACCGATCGCGCGCGTGAAGCGCAGCGAGCACAGCCACCGAACCATAAAGCGCGGCAGAAACCTCTGCAAAGGGAAACCCGACAGGCTCTGGGATTTGCCCAGACGCACCAGTCGTATCAATCAAGCCGCAGAGTGCCTGAATCTGTAGATCAGAAAAAGCAACACCGGCTAACGGCCCAAAAGAGCCCGTCGCTGTGATGTCCAACACAATCAGACCCTTTGCCGTCGCTTTAGCTTGTTGCGCCGCGGCGGCGACCCATGCAGGATCCACATCTGAAGACAGCACAAGGATGTCAGCCTCTAGCGCCTGCGTTTGAAACTGCTCAAACGTCACTACCTCAGATGCATATTGTTTGCCGACTAAATACCGTTCGTCGGCTTGCCATTTTTCAATTAAGCGCTCGTCAGTCTTGATCACCGAGACCTCGGCGCCTACATCTCTGAGTAACCCTCCACAGATTGCAACAGCAATGCGATTACCGACTTCTAATACTTTTATTTTTTTAAGCAAGTGGGTGTCTTTCACCACAAGAGTCTCCGCAAAATGCATGCCCAGTATCCACTGGCTTGAGCGTGTTACGGTAACACTTTAGTACCGTCACGTCATTCACACCCTGGCCGTACCGATGAACCAACAAACGCCTCCACACAAGAATGCACCGTTGGCACCCTGTTTGACCAGCGGTGCGGTGTTGCCAAAATAGGGACTCGCACCTCAAGATCTTGCACCCATTGCAACAGTTTTCTTTCGCTCGTCAAAGCAGCCGTTAACACCGCATAAGGCTCACGCACTTCGACGCCAGTGATCCCCGCAGCGCTAAACTGCCCCAGCCTATCGCTCACCGATAGCAGTGAAGTCTTTGTGCTGGGCGAAAGACTTTGCAGCTTCTGCCAATCTAAAGAAAATACATAACCATCCGTGCACTCAAGTGTGACCCCCGTGGGCAAGTCGTCGTTGTGCTGTGACCACGCGAGTTGAGTCATCCAAGATAAAGAGCGCAACATCGAAATATCCACTGACCCGCTCTCTGTCGCTGCGTCTTGCAGACCAAGCCGAGCAACGATCGATAACGCGCAGACATGCGCGGCAATCAGATCGGCAATCGACAGTCCGATCTTCAAGGCGCGCTGCCCACGTGTGGCTGCATCGTTGCCCACGAGTGCCATGACACCACTAGCGGCCTGAACCACGGTGTCTACCGCCGGACGTACCTTGGCCGAGGCACCAAAACCAGAAATCGAACAATAGATTAAATCGGGTCGTCGAGCTAAAACAGCCTCTGGTCCAAAGCCCGCTCGCGCGAGCGCCCCTGGCCCTAAATTCTGAATGAGTACATCTGCCGTTGAGAGCAACTGCCATAACCTCTGACCATCGTCAGGTTTTTGAAAATCGAGAAAAAGACTTTTCTTACCCGCGTTGTAATTTTGAAAATATCCGCTTAGGTCGTTAAAGCTTGGCAACCATTTTCGCGACACTTCGCCGCCAAGAGGTTCAACTTTGATGACCTCCGCACCTAAGTCTGCAAGCAATCGTCCAGCATAAGGGCCAGCGGTATACGGACCAATCTCAAGCACCCGAATACCGGATAATGGTTTGTCCAGAACACCCTTCAGGTCATTTGTTGGCTTTACCAGGTTCAGCGGCGTTTCTAAACTAGGTTTTGGCAGATCGACTAATTCAATCGGGTACTGAATCACAGTATTATCTTGACGAGTCGCTTCTCGCACATGCTGGTAGCTCTGCTCTTCTTTCAACATCTCATCAAGTGAAGCGATCATTCCACACGGAAGACCAATCTTTTCTAGGGCTTCAAGCACTGATTGGGTGCTACGTGTGCGTATCCAAGGTTCGATTAACGCATCGACCGCGGCGGCGTTTCTCGCTCGCACGGCAGTCGTCGAAAATCTAGGGTCAACAATTGCCTCTGGCCTACCGATCAGGGTCGCAATGCGCACCCAGTGCGCGTCTGTCGTCGAGCACAACACGATGCGACCATCCGCGGTCGGGTAACTATTCCAAGGCGCAATCAAGGGATGGCGACAACCGTCTCGATATTGACGTGCAGAATCTGCTAACGCGGTGCTATGAAAGGTTCCGAGAAACGCCACGGCACTGTCATATATTGCGAGATCAAGCACGGCAGTCTCGCTCGCCTTCGCACGCAAAGCCGCGATGATTGAAGTCGCGCCGTTGATTCCTGTCAGAAGCTCAAGTATCGGAGTCGCAATCATTTGCGGTGCTTGCCCTGCATGGCCAGTGACGGCCATCGCTCCGGTTAACGCTTGAAGTTCAAATTCTTGCAGCACTTTTTTTTGTTTAGACTGTTGCGCAAGCCCTAAGTCGGTAAAGACGGCGTACACTTTTGCAGCATCGCACTGCGATCCAACAGGCAAGTTCTTTGGCGCCGACGAATCAATTGATTCAATCACAACGTCTGCCCGAGCCACGAGTTCAGCCCACTGCTCATACTGGTTGGCGCCCTGCAGATCAGGGAGGAAGATTTCTTTACCTTGCAGCGAAACAGGATGCTCGTGCCAGATAAGAGGGTCTGTCTCTGGACGTCCACAGACCTCTTCGAAGCGAATGACTCGCGCGCCTAAGTTTGCCAATAAACCTGCAGCAACAGCGGCCGATAGACGACCGGCACGCTCTACCACCAAAATGGATGACAGAGGCCCGGCTTTCATTTAGTTGCGAAAGGCCTCAAGGTCGGTGATTTCGCGTCCTTGAATCAAAGCAAGAATATCATTGGTTCCGTCAGGAATCGGGAGCATCCGAATATCGCGATAGAGCTCTTCGAGCCCAAGTTCTTGACTGATTCCCATCGCACCGTGCACATGCATGGCAAGCGAAACAGCCTGCTCGCAAGCCTGCGTTGCGTAGCGTTTTGCCATGGCCGCTACCCCATTGGCACGCACGCCACGATCAATGCAATCAAGTGCGTAGTAGCAAAGCAACCGACTCGACACAATCGCAGTCTCAATATCAGCAAGATTTTTTTGTACTAACTGATGTTTGCCAATCGGCTTACCAAACTGCACGCGCACCTTGGCATATTGCTGCGCCGCATCAAACGCGCGCTGCGCAAGATGCACTGCAGACAGTCCAACCAGTGGCCGATTACCGTTCCAGGATAGCGTCAACACCCGCGCGACATCACCGGTTGAGCCCAACGCGTTATCCAGAGCCACGCGGGTGCCCTTGAATACCGCGTCACCTAAGGGACCCTGTTTAAGCCCTAGCGTGGGAATTTCGTGAGTCTCAAACGGACTTTTATCACGTTCGACCACCACACGGCGCATAC
>CAMBZR010000015.1 GCA_945872285.1 Bordetella parapertussis
GCTCGCCTGCCAAGTGAACGGTGCATGAATGCCGTCAGCAACAGGAACCCACCGAAGCGATCGACCCCATCCCGGGGCCTACGCCGTAGGAATCCCCGTTCTTCCCGCGTCAGCGGCGTCCGTGAGGACGAGGGCGGGGAGGATGTCAAAATCAGGCAAGATTCGAGCGCTCGCCACGACAGGCGCAACCCGAATGCAAGCCCTGCCAACCGTACCTACCTTCGAAGAAATTAGCTATCCTGGATTTCGCGTTTTAGAGTGGAATGGCTTCTTTGTAGCCAAAGGCACGCCAGCCAGCGTGATCGATCTTTTAGCAAAAACAGTTGCTCAAGCAACCAAAGATCCGGGCGTTAAGGCCCGTATGGAAGCAATGGGCATCGAACCCGTGGGCAGTACCCCTGAGCAGTTCACAACATTTTTGCAAGGTGAAATCAAGCAATGGCGCGCCCTGGTTCAAGCCAACAACATACGGGCTGATTAGCAGACGCTTAACTAATCGTCACACCACCGTCAATCACTAAACTCTGACCCGTCATAAACGATCCTGCCTGCGAGGCCAGAAAAATCGCTGCACCGGCGATTTCGTCGGGCTCACCAATCCGACGCAGTGGCGTGGTTGATACGCGCTTGGCAAGATTGACCTCGTCTTCCCACAGTGCGCGTGCAAAATCGGTTTTTACTAGACCAGGTGCAATACAGTTCACACGAATATTATGCGGACCGTACTCTACCGCGAGATTGCGCGCGAGTTGCATATCGGCAGCTTTACTAATGCCATACGCACCAATCACAGACGAGCCCTTGAGCCCACCAATCGACGAGACGATAATAATCGACCCCGCGCGTCGGGCAATCATCTCGGGGACGACATAGCTAATCAACCAGTGATTGGCGACAATGTTGTTGTCTAAGATCTTGCGAAACTGATCATCGGCGATGTTCGCTTGCGGGCCGTAATACGGATTGCTTGCCGCGTTACAAACCAAGATATCAACCTTGCTAAATTGGCGCTTGGCAACAGCCACCAAGTTTTCTAACTCTATCTTGGAGGAAATATTAGCCGGTACAGAGATCGCAGTGTTTGCACCGTGACGCTGATTGATGGCGTCTGTGACTTCCTGGCAGGCCGCCGCCTTACGCGACGAGATCACCACTTTGGCACCGTGCTCAGCCATGCGCTCGGCGATTGCGCGCCCGATACCACGTGATGATCCGGTAATCACTGCCACCTGCCCTTCAAGATTAAATAAGTTCATCGTGATTGTCTCTTTATAGTTTTGAAAAATTATTTAATGAACTGGCGTGAACGATTATGACCCGCCGAAAGCTAGTGTCGTCAGGCTAGACCACCAACGCTTTTCGCAATAACTCATCAATCAGTTCGTTCATGCCAATGACGCGTTTTTCAGCTAGCGCACGCAAGTCATTGGCCAACTGAGCATTGAGTTTGACCGCGAAAGGGATGAGCCCTTTTTCTTGATCAAGCTTTCTTTGCTCTTTGCGATCGAGCACCACACCTTGCGCAAAGCGGTCAGGCGTACCAGCTTGCTTGAGTTTGCCGTCAATCTTTAGGCCCAAATTTTTATAGAGGTCAGTCTTTTTCATACAAAGAGCCTTTGGTGTAAACGAAAAATATTACAGGTTGTGCAATGGAGCAATCTTTTTAACCGCAGGCAACGCCAACATACGTTGATAGTGCTCCGCCACGCGCGGAAACTTTGCCAGATCGACTCCATTCGGTGCGAGCCAGATGGAGAGGACGAATAAATAGGGATCTGCCACACTGAAGTTCTGACCCATCACCCAAGGGCCGCGAAGTAAATCGCGCTCGATCAAATTAAAACAGTCAATCATATTTTGTGCGACTTTGGCCTTCATGGACTGCTGTGCGGCTAGATCATCCGCCCACCGTGGACCCCGTGTGCCGTGGGCATGCGCCACATGTACTGTTGAACAGAACCAACTATTCACCGACTGTAGATGGGCGAGCTCAAACGGATCATCCAGAGGAGCCAAGCCGCTTTGGGGATACATCTGTGCCAGGTACAAAAGTATTGCGGGCGTCTCGGTAATCACGCCGCGTTCAGTCACCAAGGCTGGCACACGGCCTTTTGCATTAATCGCGAGATATTCAGGCGAGCGTTGTTGATTCGCCTGAAAATCAAGCTGGATTGCTTCAAAGTCGGCGCCGATGTGTTCAAGAACGATGTGGCTTGCCAAGGCGCAAGAACGCGGAGAGTAATAAAAACGAGGCGTCATATCAATAATCCTTTTTCGAAGACTTTAGTTTTTTTATACTGTTACGGCAGTGACATCATATTCATACAACCATTGGTAGCGTGCGCGCACCTTTTCAGGGGTCCATTCATGGGTCACATATTCTTCTGCGGCCGCGGCGTCTGCCAGTGTACGACTTTGAAACCGCTTGCCGTTTTCTGCCGAACCGAGCACTACCTTAGTCGTGCGTTCAATTCGCGCCGCTTGATAGCGCTTCAGGCCTTGCTCAATATCATCGCCAGCAGCTTCAAGCGCCCGCGCTAACACTAAGCCATCCTCTAGGGACATGACCGCACCTTGCGCAAGCATCGGCAGCATTGAGTGGCAGGCATCGCCCAGTAAACTGACACGACCGACACTCCATTGCGGCAACGGTTCGCGGCCCATCAAGGCCCACTTATAGGGTGCCGAAAACAGCTTGATCATGCTGTGGATGTCGTCGTGCCAACCCGCAAACGTGGCATGGCATTCTTCGTGTGTGCCTTGCGCGCTCCAGGATTCGACCTGCCAGCCAGCGACCTCCATGATGCCATTAAAATTCATATATTCACCACGATGAACCGGGTAATGCACCACGTGCCCTCCCGGTCCGACCCAGTTGGTGCCCACCATTCGACGCATATGCACTGGCAATTTATTCATCGGCACCACGCCGCGCCAAGACAACATGCCGGTATACACAGGGTGATCATCGCCAAACAAACCATGTCGAATGCGCGAATGCACGCCATCCGCACCCAGCAAACAGTCCCCTTGAACGCTTTGCCGCTTGCCGTCCGTTTCAAAATGAAGCGTCACGTTTGCCGTGTTCTGTTCAAACCCAACACAGCGTGCATTTAAATGAATGGCCTTTGGCTTTTCACGGCGTACGCCATCGGCCAAGACGGCCAACAAATCCGGACGGTAGGTTAAATAATGACCAAAGCCATACCGTTCAACCGATTCAAGCCCGACCTCAAAGAGCTTCCAGGCCTGGCCCGTATTCCAAAGACGAATTTCTTTACCCTCGGCCTCACAAGCCAAGGCACGAAACTCAGGCAGCACTCCCAATTCGTGCAACACGCGAACACCGTTGGCGCTTAGCTGCACCCCGGCGCCGACTTCTCGTAACTCAGAGGCTTGCTCATACACGTCGACATCAAAGCCGCGCTTAAGCAACGCCAAAGCCGCAGTCAGGCCACCGATACCACCACCAGCAATCAAGACATGCGGACGTTTTGTTTGAATCATGATTAACCAAATTGTTATTGAATGTTTCGTAGCACCGTGCGCCCAAATATTACCGTACAGTCTAACCGCGCTACACTCTGCCTGCAGGTAATGGGCGCGGGTGAACTGGGCTCGCGTAAATTGGCCGAACGACTAGGCCTAACTTAAAAAAATGATAAAAATAAAAGGCTCACTTAGCCAAATTCTCACGCAAAGTGCTCTGAGACACAAAGGCTTTCGCAGGCTTTGGGTGGCCACGCTATTGTCTTCAACTGGGCGGTGGGCAGATATCGTCGTGGTTGGGTGGCTCACGCTTGAATTGACCGATTCGGCCTTGATGGTAGGCATTGTGACTGCCTGCAAAATGGCGGGCTACGTATTGGCGCCCTTGATGGGAGTCGCTGCAGACCGCATTGATAGAAGAGAACTATTGATTTTAGCCTCGATCGTGAGTGGGCTGATTTCTGTCGTGATGCTCATTTTGTTAACGACCGGCCTGCTCACAGTAGGCTATCTCATTGCGTTATCGGTGCTTAGCAGTCTCACCTGGGCACTTGATAACCCCACCCGCCAAGCCCTCGTACCCGATTTAGTCGACCCAGAAGACTTGACCAATGCGATTGCGATGAACTCCGTGGCCATCGAAATCACGGTGATTGTCGGGCCTGCCTTAGGCGGCCTACTCATTCCTCTTTTTGGGCTGAGTGGCGCGTATTGGTTAATTGCGATAATTTATTTTTTGGATTTATTTGTGCTGTTTCAACTGAACAGCACCAAGCAATCTTCGCCACGCAGCCACGAACCGCCCTTTAAAAGCTTAATGAGCGGCTTTTCTTACGCCCGGCAGAACCACGCGGTGCTGATTCCTTTACTAATCGCCTTGGCTCTTAATCTGTTGGTCGCACCCTATCGTTATTCTTTTTTGCCTTTATATGCACGTTATGTTTTAGATGTTGGCCCTGCAGGCTATGGGTTCTTGACGTCGATGGCTGGCTGCGGCGCCCTCGTGACCGGACTGTGGATTATTGCGCAAAAAAAACTAGAGCGACGTGGTCGCCTGCTTATGCTAGGCAGCCTAGTTTGGCCTGCATCTCTGTTTTTATTCTCACTTTCGACTTCGTATTATCTTTCGCTCGTACTGGTATTCATTGCGGGTCTTGCACAAGCTGTCTGCTGGACAATGATCGCAACCTTGATCTTAAGCAATACCTCGCCCGCGATGCGAGGCCGAGTGATGGGCTTACGAACAGGTGTTGTGATCAGTTTGCCGCTTGGCAATCTGTTAGCGGGTGCGGCGGCACAGAGTTGGGGCCCTGTCTTTGCACTAGGCGCGTACACCTCGAGCGCAGCGCTCTTAATGGGCCTGATCTTCATACTCGCCTCTAAGCTTCGACACTTAGATTAGGTCAACGTCGGTCAGCCGATTGGTTACGCTCGAAAACTTGTTTGCTTAGCGCCGTCGTAAAGCGTCTTGAGCTGCCGTTCAACTGCGTTAGCGTGCGTGGCCAGAGCCTGCGCATCGAGATCGGCCTGTGGCCGCGGCTCCCAGTCAAAGTTGCCGTGTTCATCCACACCACGCACCAATTGCGCCGAGTCACGCAGCTTTGTCTGACGCACATGCGTTGGAATATAGCGAACCGCAAAACCGATGCGTCGATCCGCGCTACGGTTTGCATCCGACCCATGAACCACTTTAATGTGATGCAGCGAAATCTCACCCTTAGCTAAAGCAATGCCACGCGCCTTTGTTTTATCAACTTCAACAGAAATTTCTTGCCCGCGCGACAATAAATTATCTTTGTGAAACGTATCTAGATGAGGCAGCTGATTGATCTTGTGCGAACCCGGAATCATTTGCATATAACCATTATTCTCATCGACGTCTGTTAAGGCAATCCAGGCCGTAATGACGTCGTCAGGATCCAAGCCCCAATAGGTTGAGTCTTGATGCCAAGAGACAAAACCCGGGCTGTTTGCCTCTTTAATGAAAAAAGTACTGCTCCAGCAGACGATGTTAGGGCCGATGCAGTCTTGAACAGCATCTAGGATGGCTGGCTGCCGCACCATCGCGTCAGCCCACGTAAAAAGCAAATGCGTTTTATGACGCCAGTTACCCTGCAAAGGTTCACCGGTTCGTTGTTCGTGCTGCTCGAGGGATGCCCGATAGCCAGTTGCCAGTTCGGGCGACATCACCCGAACAGGCCAGACCGCACCCTCGCTCTCGTATTGCTTCACCTGCCCTGGAGATAAGACTTTAGGCATTCAAAATACTCCAAAAATCTGAACAGAGACAACCCAAACCTCGCTAGCGATTGGGGGCATTTCAGGCTAATCTAACGCTATCTCGTCAGCTATGCAAGCCCAGTTTTTTTGAAGGATCGCGCACAATGTATCTACGGCCTTTAAACGCGATCCTGGGGGTAATACAACCAAGTATGGTGGCAAGCTCACCGTCAGGTGGCAAGCTCACCGTCAATCAGTGCGTCGCCGAATACTATGCAAAAAAAATGTAGAGGTCCAGACAACTGCTCATTGCGGCGCCCAAACTCTCAGCTTTCGCTACAACCAAGAGCCAGCCGTAAACGTTAAGTTTCCACTTGCACCCAGCTCAGATCAGTCTTGCGCTTCAGGCATGCCGCCCTTGATCTCACAATTCATCATTTTGTGTCCAAAGAAGGCTCAATGATTAAAGATGTAAGGGCTCAAACAGCGGATGCCCGCACGCAGATTGTTAAGCGACCTGTTAAGCGGCTTGTGCCAGTACAAACTTAAGGCGATCGGCGGCGTTTGTGGCGGCAAAAGCGTATGGCTTGACCATCGGCACAACGTTGCACATTCCGCGTATGTAACCAATGGCCTCATTGACGACACACGAACTGCCATACATTTCATCGGGATTGATATCAAGATGTACTTCTAATTCACGACCTTCGAGCACGTCTTTGAGTTTGTGAAATAACTCGGCGATTTTATAAACCTCATTCATCAAACGCATGCGCGGCCGGTCTTGTTTTTGATCCCAATCGCGTTCACGCTGCACTTCACCGAATAATTTGCAGCCGTTGTTGCCGTTGATATGTATCACGACTGCTAGCGTGTAATCGGCGTACCAATCTTTGCCAATCGCAAAGCGCTCTGAATCACAGCCTAGATAAATTTTGGTGGCGGGTCCTTGTGCGTCGATAAATGCCCTAACCGCATTGATATCAATTGTTCGCACGCTCAATCCTCAGAAGGGTGAAGTTACAGTTCATTAGCCTGATGCTAGCAAATTTTGACGCTAATTTCATGACACGGATAGCGTCACTGTCATTTAAGAATGGTTATTGGACTTTACCCGAGCCTGCAGGCTTATACAGCCTCGCCCAGCGGGCGATCTCATCTTTTAGAAGGATTTCAAAGACTTGCGGCGAAGATAGCTTGACTTCGCCGTCTATGACAGACAGTCTTTTAAGCACCTCGGGGTGATTGAGGCTTGTTGCGAGCGCCTGATTCAGCTGGGCAACAATCGCAGCAGGGGTTTTAGCTGGCGCTAGTATTCCCCACCAAACGACGGCTTCAAAATTGTTCACCCCTTGTTCCGCAATCGTCGGCACGTCGGGGGCTGACGCCAAACGATTTAAACCTGAAGTCGCAAGTAGCTTGACTCGGCCGCTGTCAAGATGAGGTTTGATTTGCGACATACCCGTAAACAACAGATCAACGTGACCACTGGCTACATCAATAGCGGCCTGGCCAGCTCCCTTATATGGCACCGCCATGAGCTTGACACCCGTTGCGCTTTTAAAAAGTTCGACGGCCAAGGCGGTGGCCGACCCGTCACCCGAAGTGGCCACGCTTAATGGACCATTTTGTTGAATGTAGGCAAGTAATTCTTGAATGTTATTTGCCGGCAAGTTTGCACGTGCGGCTAAGCCCATCGCATAGGTAATCACCAAGCCCACGGGCGTAAAGTCTTCAGGGGTTTTATAGGGCAGCTTTTCGATCAAGGACGGGTTGGTCGCAAAGCTTGGACCGACCAACAGCAAGGTGTAACCATCTGGCGCAGCCTTGGCAACAACGTCGGTTCCGACCACGGTATTACCGCCGCCGCGATTTTCTACAATCACGGGCTGTTTGATTGTCTCTGACAGCTTGTCGGCCCAAGCTCTGGCAATGAAATCACCGCCCCCACCTGCGGAAAATGGCACGACAATCCGCAGCGCTTTATTTGGAAACGTCTCTGAAGCAGCAGACAAAGAGCCGCTTAACGAGAGCAACAACACAACGAGGGCAAGAAGGAAACGTACAACAAACATGAAAAAATCCGACAGCGTAAGTTTACAATGATGCAAATAAAATCAGGTGCTAGCCACAGATTCCCACAGCGCCCGCACCTGCTCTTTCATCACTAAAGATTCTTCCCAACGATCTGATAATTCATAGCCATCCGCGCCCGTCATTGCGTACTCGGGTGGCCCTAGCTCGCATAAAAAGGTAAAAGTTTCATCGGGGCCCGCCTTTTTACGCCACTGCACAAACCCGCGACGCCACCAGTCCATAAAGACAGCTACCCAATGCTGATGCTGTGGAAATAAAAGTTGCAACTGGATCTGCTCACGACTCGCGACTCGACCATGAAACCCCCAACATTGGTCAATAATACGTTGCATGAACGCATCGTCTTCTGGTGAGATCGGATACCAGAACTCTCGCCCGACTACGTAATGCGACAAATCGCCGGTTAAACGCAAGTCAGGGATCGCATCCAATAGATGCAACGTAAAAAACATCTCGGTCGTCATGCGATTACGATGCGTCTCGATGTGCATACGGACGCCCGCTTGCTTGGCCAGCTCTCGCCAACCCTCTATCAAAGGGATGCACTCTTGAACTGTATAGGGCCGTACATCTGGCTGCACATTTAAATGGTCCGCCCCAAACTCGAGCACGTGGTCGAGAATCGGTTTCAGATCATCGATGGTTTGTGGGTAAGCTTGCGCCTGCCATGTCATAGCGTTGTCGCGCAAAAATTGTGTGACCTCTGCTGCGTAGTCACGGTCCGCAAAGCGCACGCCAGCCCCATCAAAACCAGCATCGCGAATCATGTTCAGTTTTTCTTGCAGACCCCATTCTTGTCCATCTGGGCGTCTACGTTCCATTGCCCACAATGATTGATAAATCAGAAGTTTTTGTGCCATGTGACTCTGCCTAGTAGACAACCACGCTACGAATCGATTCGCCAGAATGCATCAAATCAAAGCCATGATTTATTTTCTCTAGCGGCATGGTGTGTGTAATTAAATCGTCGATATTGATTTTGCCATCCATGTACCAATCGACGATCTTAGGCACGTCAGTGCGACCGCGCGCACCGCCAAAGGCGGTTCCCTTCCAGGTTCTACCCGTCACCAACTGAAAGGGACGTGTCTTTATCTCTTGACCTGAGCCTGCCACGCCAATAATGACCGATACGCCCCAACCTCGATGACAGCACTCAAGAGCCTGACGCATCACTTCAACGTTGCCGATGCACTCAAAACTATAGTCAGCACCACCCCCAGTCAGTTCGACCAAGTGTGCGACTAAATCACCGCCTAGCTCGCTTGGATCCACAAAATGCGTCAGGCCAAATTTTTTAGCCAAGGTTTCTCGTGCGGGATTTAGATCCACGCCAATAATCATGTTCGCACCCGCCAGGCGCGCCCCTTGTACGACGTTTAAACCAATGCCACCTAAGCCAAATACCACCACATTGGCGCCGGGCTCGACCTGAGCGGTATTAATGACCGCCCCGATGCCCGTGGTGACGCCACAACCGATGTAACAGACCTTATCAAAGGGCGCATCTTCGCGAATTTTAGCTAATGCAATTTCAGGCAAGACTGTGAAATTGGCAAAGGTCGAACAGCCCATATAGTGATGAATAGGTTTTCCGCCGAGCGAAAAGCGGCTTGTTCCGTCAGGCATCAAGCCCTTACCTTGTGTGCCACGAATCGCCGTACACAAATTCGTTTTACGAGACAGACACGATTTACACTGACGACACTCAGGCGTGTACAAGGGAATCACGTGATCGCCCTTCTTCAAGGTGACGACTCCGGGCCCGACCTCGACTACGATTCCCGCGCCCTCGTGCCCTAGAATTGCCGGGAAGAGCCCTTCTGGATCAGCGCCTGAGCGCGTGAACTCATCAGTATGACAAAGACCCGTGGCTTTAATTTCTATCAAGACCTCGCCATACTTGGGGCCTTGAAGTTGCACTGTTTCAAGTACTAGGGGCTTTCCTGCCTCGTAAGCGACTGCTGCACGCACATCCATTTCACTGCCTCTTGAATCAATCAATCACGCCTGAACAGACCCCTTGGTTTGCTCACACCAAAAGAGTTTTTTTACCGCCCTGCTCAACAAAACCAAAGTAACGCTTACCCGAAGTTTGATTCTCATAAATCGAACCTTGATTCTTAGCAGGCGGCAAAGGCATGCGAATCGGAGTCGACACACAACGCGGCACGTTCGTATCCTTGCCGCAAATCAGACGATTTGAAAACGCTTGCCAGTCAGCCTTACCGGCAGCCATCAGTGGGTAAGCATCGGCCGCCGTGAACTCATAGAGCAGCAAGCCACGCGAGCGTTTTGAAATATTTTGAGCCGAGCCATGCACCGCGCGAACATGATGAAACGAAACAGAGCCCGCCGCGCCTTCACAGGCCACCGCCTGCGAAAAATCGACACCGCAAGTCTCAGGATCCATCGCACCACAAAAGTAGCCCTCGGCATCATGATGATTGTACGTTGGGCCTTTATGGGTACCTGGAATCACATACATGGCACCATTTTCGACTGTGGTGTCATCGAGCATGACGCCGGCAGCAAGCACGTCATCATTTGAATGCGGATAAAACGCCCAGTCTTGATGCCATTCAACCGGCGAACCAAAATGCGGCGCCTTCAGATTTAATTTAGAGCCGTGTAAACGAACATTTTCACCTAATAAATCTTGCAAGATACCCATAAACTTTGGCGTGGTCATCAAGTCCTTAAAGACGGGATCAATCACATGTGGCTTTTTGATTCGGCGAACTCTAGGCTCAGAGGCCTGATGACCGGGCTCAAGGTCATAGACGTCATCGTGCGTAGCAAGCGCTCGTGACTTCTCAACCAAGTCCGCCAAGACGTCCTTCATACGCAAAATCGTTGTCTCTGGGACAACATCTTGCACGATCACAAAGCCGTCTTCAGCATATTGTTTAAGCTGTTTGGCATTCAAAATATGGTTCATCGGTCTCACCACTCAGATTTTGCTCGATCGCGCGAGCGATATTAAAAAAGGTTTAAAGTTGCAGTGTTCGCCGTTACCTACTTCAATCAACTTTAGCGCCCGAGGCGCGCACAGCCTTACCCCATTTTTCGACCTCTTGAACGATGAACAACTTCATCGCTTCAGGCTTTAGGGGTGACGCTTCTAAGCCAAGCGCTTCAAATTTTTCAAGTACGTCTGGCATTTTAGAAATGCGAAGCAAGACCTCGTTAATACGCGCGACTAGATTTGCAGGCATGTTTGGTGGACCACTAATCGCTGTCCAGGATTCAGCCTCGAAGCCCGGAAACCCTGATTCAGCAACCGTGGGCACGTCTGGCAGTGCGTTACGTCGCGTCAAACTCGTGACCGCAATCGCACGCATCTTGCCCGACTTAACGTGCGGCACTGCTGAATCAAAATTGATGAACATCATCGGCACCTGACCCGACATGAGATCGAGCATGGCCGGCGCGCCGCCCTTGTAAGGAATGTGGGTGATGTTTAAGTCAGCGGCGGATTTAAGCATCTCCATTGAAAGGTGATTAGAGGCACCATTGCCTGTCGATGCATAGTTGTACTTACCTGGGCTAGCCTTCACTAAAGCGATGAGCTCTTGTAAATTATTAACTGCAAAAGCAGGGTTCACAACCAACGCATTGGGACCCTTCGCGATCATGCCGATATGGGTGAGCCCCGTCACAATATCGTAGGGCATTGATCGATATAAGGTGGCGTTGATCCCCTGGCTACCGACTCCTGATACTAGCAGCGTGTAACCATCGGGTGCGGCCTTAGACACGAAATCCGAGCCGATATTACCGTTGGCACCAACCTTATTTTCGACGACGACAACTTGCCCAATTAATTCGGACATTTTTTGTGCAACTAACCGTCCCATATTGTCAGTCGTGCCAGCCGGGGGCATCGGCACAACTAAACGAACGGGCTTGGTCGGCCACTCTTGGGCAAGGGTATTCAAGCCTGCAAGGCTTAACGCCGAGGCAAAGGCTAGAGAGGCGAGAGCAGATATCGTTGTCATAAGTTATTGTCTCAGAGTCTATGACTCTAGTTATTGTTAAGGGTAAAGCTTAGCCATATTAGAGCTAAATGGCCATTATTCGGGTAAAAAGTATAAGAATATTTAACTCAGGCTGGGGCGCGCAAGCAAGCAAGAGCACAAACAAAAAGGGATCAAAGCGTTGCGTGCGCTCGCGCAGTGTGTGTAAGATATTGATAGCTTGCTTTGAAACAAGCGTACGCCTGCTTCTTGCGTCATGCTTTTGAAGACTATTTTTTATGGAGTATCTGATGAAAAAAATACTGCTTGCTGTCTCTGCGCTCACGCTCTGTTTTGGTCTCGGGGTAAGTTATGGACAAGTGTCTCATGCACAAAAGGCCGTTGATTTGTTGAATCAGGCCTTAAAAGAAGCGATTCAGTGCGGCGGCGGCGGTTCTGACGGTTCTGGTTGCAAAGGCCCCAGACTTGAGGCCATTAACTCCATCAGAAGCGCCATCGCGAACATGCAAAAATCGATGCTGAAATAGTCCCTATGCAATCCATACTCATTGATCGCACTCGGCGCCTGCGCGACGACCCAGATACGGGTCACAATCGCTGGCATCCTGACATCACGCCCATCCTTGAAGTCGCGCCGGGCCAAGACGTTCTGCTAGAAACTCGCGACGCCTCAGACGGTCAGGTCAAGCCTGGCATGAGCTTCGAGGATTTGGCCAAACACGACAAAAAAGCGGGACATCCCCTGACGGGACCTATCTTTGTGCAAGGCGCCAAACCGGGTGATGTCTTAGAGGTCGAGTTTGTTGAACTCACCCCCGAGCGCCACGGTTGGACAGTGATCCGTCCGGGTGCGGGCTTCTTGCGCGAGATCTTTGATGCGCGCTTTCTGGCGCACTGGGAGGTTGACCGCGGCTTTGCACGCTCGCCCCAGATTCCAGGCGTGAAGATACCCGAAGGAGTCTTCATGGGCACGGCTGGCGTCGCACCCTCTCACGCACAAATGCTACTTTGGAACGCGCGCGAGACCGACCTCGTCAAACGTGGCGGCATCGCTCTGTTACCTGATGCCCAAGATGCAGTCCCCGCTTTTGAACCGATCGCCAGTCAAGGCTTGCGCACGATGCCACCGCGTGAAAACGGTGGCAATGCCGATATCCGCCAGTTGACTCGAGGAGCACGACTGCAATTACCCGTTGGGGTCGACGGCGCGCTGTTTTCTTTAGGCGATGCGCACTATGCACAGGGCGACTCTGAGTGCTGTATCACCGCCATCGAAATGGGTGCGAGCGCCGTGGTGCGCTTTCGCCTGCTTGCCGGTGAAGCGACCAAGCGAAAGACAAGGTTTCCTCGCTTTTCTCATCCGGGTTATTTCGCATCGCCACAATGGGCCGCCCCGCACAACTTTGTGGCAACCACAGGCCTGCCTATTCGCGACGACGGCACACAAGAGTGTGAAGACCTCACACTGGCCGCGCGTAACGCACTACTCGACATGATTGAGTTACTCGGTGAAAGAGGCTTTAGTCGCGAACAGGCGTATGTGATCTGTTCGCTCGCTGTCGACTTGCGCATCAGTAATGCGGTCGACTTGCCAAACGTGTGCGTCAGCGCGTTGCTTCCGGAAGCAATTTTTGAAAAATGATTAAAGAGTTATAGCTTCAAAGGAGTGGTAGCTTGAAAGACGCTTTTGGTCAAACCATTACCTGTTCGTCTCAGCCTGCGCTAGAGGCTTACGACCAAGCGGTTGACTGTCAGTTGCACGCTTGGCCCGGAGCCTTAGTCGCGCTCGAGCGCGCCTTGCAACACGCACCGAACTTTGCCCTTGCGCACAGCACTCGCGCGTTGCTCTTGCAGTCCGCAGGGCGAGGCGCAGAAGCGCGAGAAGCCTCAAAACAGGCCCTGCTGTTTACGCATGCAACTACAACCCGAGAACAATCGCATTTGGGAATTATTGAGCTCATACTTGCGGGTCGTTCGGCCACGGCGCTAGAGTGCGTGCGTACGCATGCCTCGCAATGGCCTGGCGACACGTTAGTGATGTCGCTTGCGCTTGGCGCGTTCGGGCTCATCGCCTTTAGCGGTTATGCCGATCACGATCAGCAGCGCTTTGACTTTGTACAAAAAATAACACCGGCCTATCCTGCCGACTGCCCTTGGTTGCTAACTCATCAAGGCTGGGTCTTGATTGAAGCAAAGCAACCCGAAGCAGGACTACCTTTCGTTGCTCGCAGCCTAGCGCTGCGCCCAGCCAACGGTAACGCGGCCCATGTCATGATGCACGCAAGATTTGAACGCGACGAACCAGAACTTGCACACAGTTTTGCAACAACATGGCTAGCAAGCTATCCAAATACCGCAATGCTGTTTGGACATATTCATTGGCATACAGCACTTTGTGAACTTGAACTGGGCCAAACCGAAGAAGCTCTTAAGCGTTTGCTCGCTTTCATCGAACTCCCTCTTTCTTATGCGCCGCCCTTAGTCGGTATGACAGACACTGTCTCTTTGCTCTGGCGCTTGAAGCTTTTAGGTTTCAAAGATTTATCATGGTCGTGTGCCCAGAACTTCGCACAAGAAAAGTTTGCAAACGGAGGAAACCCATTTGTCGAGATACATTTAGCAATGCTTGCAGCCGGCACAGGTCAGACCGAAGCGTTAGCGGCTTGTCGAGCGCGTTTACAAAAGCAGGCTGCCGCGGGTCACGGTAGTGCCCCGAGCGCTTTGCGCTGGGTTGACGGCTTAGCAGCCTGGTTAGCAAGTGATTTCACCAAGGCCCAACAAGAACTTGCGCAAAGCGTCGAACACGCAGTCACTTTGGGCGGCAGCCATGCCCAGCGCACCGTCATCGAGCGCACACTCGCCTCACTACGTTGAGGCGTAAACAAGCCCATACTTCTTTGGGCGACTTTTTTTTAACATTTTCGAGTCAGGCTTTGCTTTGAATATTTTTTTGATGCAAAAGCAGAAACCCTGAGAGCGCAGCTGCGCCACCGACACAGCCATAGGCCACGCCAAAGTCATCAAAATACGTAACGACGACCGAGAACAACGAAGGCATCAACAACACACCTGCGAACATCAGGCCTGAGCCTAAGCCTGTTGCCTCGGTTCGTTGAGCTCCGCCTAAACGCGCCCACTCGGCGTAAGCCAAGCCGGTAAAGCCACTGGCAGTGGCACCCGCAAGCGCACATAATAAAAGCACTAACGTTGGTGCCCAATTCAAAGCAAACTGGCCGGCTAGTAGGGCGGTCACACCCATAACAAAACCCTGCCACGCTAAAAGCCATTGTGCGGTCACCCACTTATCGGCCAACCAACCCCAAAGCGGACGACTTAGCACCGCAGCCAATTGATACAGCGCCAAAGCCCATCCTGCCTGAACCAAATCGAAGCCCGCTTTACTGGTCAAGTGCACGGTCAAAAAAGCAATGAAACAGAGTTGCACCCCGCTATAAATAAAACTCGCAAGCGCAAGCCGTCTGAGCGCGGGACGCTCGCGTAAGATTTGTACTGGCGCCAAAAGCCCTTTGCTAAAGATCGCGCGAGTCGGATCACGATCCGCATCCCACCGCCGGCGCACGCCCTCAAGCAAGAGCAAGGCTACGAGTACCGGCAGAGTCTGGCACAGCAGTGCGGTTTGCCAACCAAGCCTTACGGTCAGTGGAACCATCACAAGACCCGCCAACACGCCCCCTAAGGGCACACCAATCTGTCGAATCGACAATACTAAATTCATGACGCGCGCAGGGGTGCGCGGCACTAACAGATGCGCGCTTGCTGGCGCAGTTGCGCCATAGGCCAAACCTAGAAGTGCGGCTCCGAGCACGACTGAAATCACACTCCCTAGAGAGCACGACAGCAGCATTGCAAGGGTTGCCACTAAAACAAGCTGACTGACTCTGACTGCCCCGAAACGTCGAATAAAGCGTGGCGAAAGTAACGCTGAAATAATCCCGACACCGTAAACCGTTGAAATAAAAAATCCGACAAGCGTACCGGGCACCTGTAGGTCTTTTGCAATTACCGGCGCCACAACCGGAAACGAATACGCCGCCATCGTGGCAATGCTTTGCGTGGCAAGCGTTGCGATTAACGGCCAAACCGGAAACTTTAACGTCTGAGTAGACTCACTTGCGAACGGCGGCGTCTTGGCGGACATGGTTCTCTCTTTGCAACAATCAGCATACTGTACCCATTTTTTGCGTACACGCCTGCTCAAGGATACAAACTTAGCTTAAGATGCAAGAGCAATACTAGCCCTTATCTTGCGCACCGGACTCAATGATGAAACGACAAAGCCCTTACCTCGCAGGCGAAACCGCAATCGTGACAGGTGCGGGTAATGGCATTGGAAAAGCGTTAGCCGTTGAGGTGGCGTCCGAAGGTGCAAACGTGTTTTTAGTAGATATTGATCCGCAAAAACTCAATGACAGTGTTTCTGAACTTCAAGCCCTAGGCTACAAGGCCAAAGGGGCCGTCATCGATCTGGCGCTTTCTGGGGCTGCACAACAGGTCTTTGGCCAAGCACAAACAGCGTTCGGTGCCTTGCACATGGTGGTGCACTCGGCCTCGCCCCCCAGGCGCGAGACCGACACCTGGCGTACCGTCAGCAGCGACACTTGGGACGCGATGTATCAAGTTAATGTGAAATTCGGTTTTGAACTTGCTCGGCTAGTTGGCCAGCACATGATCGAAGAAAAAATCGCGGGGCGCATGGTTTATTTAACCTCACTGCACGCTCATACCCCTCGCAACTTACCCCACTACGCCACAAGTAAGGCTGCGATGCTAATGCTAGTCAAAGAATTGGCCAAAACCTGGGCACGCCACGGCATCAGAATCAACGCCTTAACGCCCGGTGCAATTGCTGCGGGTGGTTTTAAACCCGCGGGTGATTTAGCTTTAAAAATCCCGATGCAAAAACTTGGCACTGCCCAAGACGTTGCAGCAATGGGTTTGACCCTTTTAATTGATCGGTTTTCTGGCTATGTCACTGGCACAGAGTTGGTGGTGGACGGCGGACTCAGCGTCTTTAATTGGTTTGAGCCTGTTCAATGAGGTTTTTAAAATGAACATTCATATCAAAACTATTCTGCAATACGCTCTGACAATTTTTTTAAGCGCTTTTTTACTTTTTCAGGTGCAACCGCTCATCGCAAAAATGATTCTGCCGTGGTTTGGCGGCTCGGCCTCAGTTTGGACCGCCTGCATGTTGTTTTTTCAAATGGTGTTACTGCTGGGCTACATCTACTCGCATTGGGTCGTGCAGTATCTTTCTTCGGTGCGTCAAAGCTATTTGCATATTGCGTTAATCATTGTCAGCTTAATTTTCTTACCAATTCAACCTGGCCAAAGTTGGCAACCTACGGGCAGCGAAAATCCAACCTTACAGATTATTGGCTTGCTACTGGTCTCAATCGGGCTACCCTATTTTGTTCTGTCAACAACGGGGCCGTTACTACAGGCTTGGTTTGCTCGTGAAAAATCTGGCACCGTCCCCTATCGTCTGTTTGCCCTTTCAAATCTTGGCTCACTACTGGCACTGCTCGCGTATCCGATTGCTGTTGAACCCTTCTTTAACTCAACGGTTCAATCGTATTTATGGTCAAGTTTGTATCTGATCTTTGGAGTCAGTTGCTCATTACTTGCCTGGCGAAACCGCAAGGCCTCGACGCTGGCAACACCTGATACCCAAGCGTTTGTTGCCGAATCAGCGGCCAAACTCAAAGGTAGTCATTACCTTTCGTGGCTCTTGCTTGCTGCCTGCCCCTCGATCTTAATGGTTGCCGACACAAGCTACCTAACCGAAAACGTCGCACCCATCCCCATGCTTTGGGTGATTCCGCTTGCGCTTTATCTGCTGTCATTCATTATCTGCTTTGAGCGCCCCCATTGGTATCAACGAAAGTTTTTTATCCCGCTTTTTGTGGTCTCGTTGTTCGTTTTAGCGGTGCTACCGACACTTTCACACTCACTAATGCCTCTGATCGCCTTTATTGCAATCAATCTAACTGCCTTTTTTGTTGTCTGTGTCGTTTGTCACGGAGAGCTCGCCAAACAACAACCTCATCCGAAGCACTTGACCATTTATTATTTGATGCTGGCGGTCGGTGGTTTAGTGGGAGGCCTGTTTGTTGGCGTCATCGCCCCCTATGTCTTCAATGGGAACTATGAATTTTCAATTGGTGTCGTGCTGGCAGGCGTTGTCACGTTTGGAGTTCTGCATCATCAGTTGTTGCCACATCATAAGCATCGGCTCGTCATTACTGCGCTGTCGGTGATTGCGGTCATAGCGTTAGGCTACATCAGAGTCAATGATCATATTCAAGAACTTGCAGGTGCCGACATCAAGGTCAGAAATTTTTACGGAACGATCAACGTATTTACCAGAGCTGAGCGAAACCTTCGCTACATGGCGCATGGCGTTGTCAATCACGGCGAACAGTCGCTTGACCCAGCCTTATCAAGAAAACCAACTGCCTATTATATTGAGGCAGCAGGCGCAGGAAAAGCCATCCTGTATAAAGCGAAACATTCAGACGCGATCAAAGTGGGTATTGTTGGACTAGGCGCAGGCACCTTGGCAACGTATGGACGTAATAAAGACACCTACGTATTTTATGAAATTAATCCGCAAGTCATTGAGCTTGCCGAAAAGAACTTCACTTATCTCAAAGATACCAAAGCCAAGACACAAATGATTTTAGGCGACGCGCGCATTCAGTTAGAGCGTGAATCCGCTAATAAATTTGACGTGCTGATCATCGATGCGTTTTCTGGTGATTCAATCCCCGTGCATCTGTTAACTCTTGAAGCCTTTAAAGAGTACTTCAGGCATCTCAAGCCAGACGGCATTCTTGCTGTGCACATCACTAACTGGTATTTCGATCTGGCCCCCGTCATTAAAACGGCAGCCGATCAACTAAAGAAAGACGCCCGCATTGTCTCGGTCGAAAGGGATAATGAAAAAAATATCCTCCGCTCACAGTGGGCGGTTATCAGCGCAGACGAGGCATTTTTCAAAAGCGAAGGCCTGAAAGGCGAACTCCCGATCAAATTAAATCGCGCTTTCAACGCTTGGAAAGACGGCTATAGCAGCTTATTCTCGGTTCTCAAAGAGTAGTAACGGTTGCAATTAACGGCTTAGCGTCTTTGGGGGGATGTCCAACCATGTGCAGCCACTACAAACTCGTCACCCAGATCAACCAATTGCGCCGAGCCTTTGGGCTTGGCCCGTTAGAGCAGATCGGCAAGCCTGACATGTGGCCGGGCTACGAAGGGCTATTCATCCGCCCTCACCCGCACGCTGAGGTGGGCGACGAGGCGGTACCCGCGCGTGAGGCACTCACTGGTAAGTGGGGCTTGATTCCTCATTGGTCTAAGGATGGCACGGTCAAGGGTACGTTTAATGCACGCAGTGAAACCATCGCTGAAAAGCCGACGTTTCGCGATGCCTGGAAAAAGGGCCAGCGCTGCATTATTCCGGCGATGTCGGTATTTGAGCCTGACTGGCGCTCAGGCAAGGCCGTGGCAGCTGAAGTGTCACGAGCAGATGGCGAACCAATGGGCATCGCGGGTATTTGGTCTGCGTGGTGCTCACCTGCTGGCTGGCTAGAAAGCTACACCATGCTCACAGTCAACGCAGATGATCATGCTATGTTTAAGCTCTTACACAAGCCGCAAGACGAAAAGCGCATGGTGGTGATCTTGAACCCTGACAGCTTTGAGACTTGGCTGAAAGGTTCACTGTCAGACATCACGCCCCTCATCAGGCAATGCCCTGCTGAGGTTCTTCAGTTTCAAAGCCCTTAATGAGCGGTGCTCCCACACGACTGTCGCGGCCGAAAGTAAATGGGCAAGAATAAAATAAATGATTACGTTGCCAATAAGAGTTTTTTACTCGTTTTTAATTGTGAGTCCTTGGCTTGCCTAGCAGGCGTTGTAAATCTTCTGGTGCAGATGCGTAGACTCGTTGATTGTTCGCGATATCCTTTTCGTATTTTTCACCACCAACAATACAACTACGAGACATGACTGTGATGTTGTAGGGTGCTAATTCTTTCTGCAAATTATCAAAGTCCCCATGGAATATCAGGCCGTGCACATACCATCGAGGTGAGCCCGTATTCTCAAAAAACGTTTTAAGCGGGGTAGCAAAATCGCTAAGCGCGATAGCCATCACCAACGCACCGATCGGCAACACTGCAAAAAAACGTTTATTACGCAAAGCATCTACAGCCTTTATCGCATACGCTTTAGGCATCGCGTATATGAAGCGCCAAAGCTTATACACTTTAGAGTCTTTCAATGACTGCGACCCAGCATTATTTTTAAAGACCAGAGGCGGCAGCCGCACGCCTCGCTCAGTGATGATTTGCTCAATTGCCTGCAAAGCAAACGGATTCAAGTCTGGGCTATTGGCGCGTCTTGCCAGCAGATAAGCCGACTCAGTATTGTTAAAGCGCTCTTTAAAGTAAGCAAGGTTCATTGATTAATACAGCTTCAGAATTTTCTGCACCGTCTCTTTGACTTTCTTCTTAAGAGCTGCCGGCGCTAACACTTCGACATCAGGGCCTTGGCGTAGGATGTCTTGAATCAGCTCCCAGTCTTCGCCATAGGGTACTTCTAGTGTGTAGCTACCATCTGCGTGAACTTCGCCAACTTGCTCGGGATGCCAGACTTCGCGTGCCACCCACTGGGCTCTGAACGGGGTGAACTTTAGTTTAGCGACTTGGCGATTTTTACCTGAAAAGATTCCATAACTCGTTTCGAACATCTCGCGCAACTCTGCTTCGGCCACATTCTTGGCAGCCTTATCGACCAGTTGAACACCGCTGAGCGCATCTAAGGCAAAGCTGCGTAAGCCTTCGCGCAAGTGGCAATAGGCATCCATATACCAATTGTCGCGGTAATAAACCAAGCGCTGAGGTGAAACCTGCCGCTCGGTGGTCTGCCCTGTTTGCCGCGCAAAGTGTTTGATGTCCAAACGTTTGCGTTGCACCAAGGCGTGGGCGATCACTTGAAAATAATCACCCGAGACATGGCGCTGTGCCATGGGCAAGATGCGAATGCGATTCATGGCCTCTTTTGAACTGCCAATGCCCTCGTCTAATAAGCCCTCAAGGCGAGCCTTAAACGGAGCAACGTGCGGCAACAGCAAACCGCCCGGCTCGAGCTTTGAAATCAACTCGATCATCGTCAGCAACGAATGAATTTCTTGCTGGTTAAACCAGACGCCTGGCAACTCAAAGGTTTTACCGTCTGTTGGTTGACGCGTCATGGCATAGCCACGCAGCGTGGCATCCCAGGCAAAGGGGATATTTAGCCGATCGCGCATGTAGGCTAAATCACGATTCAAGGTTGCGCGAGACACCTCAAGCGCCTCTTGCATCTGCTTCATTGTGACCGACGGTTTGGACATGAGCATGGCTTGAATCTTATAGAAGCGTTCGGTGCGATCCATTCTTTTTATCCGCCAATCATGCAACTCGGTGCAACTGTTGAATCAATCATAATTAACTTTTTGACAAATATGGGCGAACCTTTTGGTGTTTATCGTTAATTAAGTGTCACAGGTTGCGACTCGCGGCGAAAGGCTTCGCGGTATTCGCGACAGCCGCTCACGACAAAATCGGCAGCTGAGGCAACTGTTCTGGCGTACTCGACCACGTCAGCGCAGTGTGTCTCGTAGGTCAGCCAAACTGTGTTGTTGCCGTTGACCACGGCCTTGACACAGCGGCGGTTGGCGTTAATTTCGTTTGCTACGTTTAGGGCCTTGGTCCGATCGGCAGGGTCTAGCTCCCAATAGACACAGCAGTAAAGGCGAAAGCCCCCTTGGCTTGGATAAGGGTCAAGGTAAAGTTTCCAACCTTCGCACTTGAAACCGAGTGAACCATCTTCATCAATTTTTGGACGAAAACCCTCGTCGGCGAGGTGATTAAAGAGGTGCTGCAGATTGACGTCGATTTCAACTCTTGTTACGGGTAAAGCAATCGTTGCACTCTCTGGGTTCAAAGCGTCTGTCATGCGCAATCTCCTAAGGTTGTTTTACTAGAGCTTGAATAGACCTCTAGTTTCGCCATATGAGTGACTCATAGGATGAGGCACTCAAAAAGAGTTTTTAGACGGAACGGTGACAGCGCTTTGACAAAGCGACTATCCTTGAACAGACCATCATCACGGTAAGTATTCATGGCCACCCTCGTACCTGACCTGTCAAACGCGAAGCACAGCCGCGGAAGAGAGCGCGAACTAGATGTTCTCTATCGCCTGGAGCTGTCGTTGCCTAAAGGCTACGAAATCTTTCATAATATTTCGTGGCATTCGCTGCATGAAGACAAAGACAAACATGGTGAGATTGACTTTGTCGTACTCTCACCCCTCGGTAATGTCTTGCTCGTTGAGGTCAAAGCGGGTGAGGTCACTATCGCCAATGGTCAAATGACCAAACTGTACGAGGACGGACCCAAAGATGTGGGCCGGCAGACGTCAGTGCAGTTTGCGGCTGTCGTCGATCGACTGAACAAAGCAGGTTTGCGAACCCACGTCACAAATTGTCTGGTACTGCCCGACTACGTCATCGGCGACCAACACGTGATAAAGATACCGCCAGAGCGCATTATTGATGCAACGCGCTTTGATCGACTTGGCTCACTTGTCAGAGCAATGCTGGCTGATGAGCAGGCAGTTTCTGAGGTTGAACGCTTACGCAAATTTTTTTGCAGCGAATTTAATGTCACCCTAGACATGCGCGTATTAGGAGAACAAGTTCGCACAGCTACCGTGCGTCTGGCCGATGGCCTAGCGACTTGGGTGCCACGTATTACCGCACCCTCGGGCGTAATCAAAATACAAGCCACAGCTGGTTCGGGTAAAACACAGCTTGCCTTGAAATTACTAGAAGACGCGTCAGAAAAATCGCTGAAAAGTTTATACGTTTGTTTCAATCGTAGCCTAGCCGATCACATTGGGCACATCGCACCGGCCAAGACTAAGGTCGCGAATTTTCATGAACTGTGTGTTGAGTATTATCGGCAGACGGTGGGCGAACCCAACTTCACAGAGCAAGGTATTTATGATCGTATGGCCAACCACTACTGCGCTGCGATTGAGGCAAACACTAGTTTACAAAATCGCTATCAACTCATCGTGCTGGATGAGGGCCAAGACTTTGAACCCGCTTGGGTCGCTTCGCTCATGCCCCAGTTGACTGACGAAGGTAAAGTCTATTTACTCGGCGATGACGCACAAAGGATATATGACCGCGGCGAGTTTGACTTGCCTGAGGCTGTGACCATCACCTGCCAAGATAACTTTCGAACTCCTGGTGCAATCTGCCAAGTCATTAACGCGCTCGGGTTGACCGAGCAAGCGGTCATCTCTCGCTCTTTCTACAGCGGCGAGTTACCAAATTTCTACACCTACTGCAATGACAAGGAGTTATTGGATAAGACCGAAATGGCGGTCAAGCACCTACTAAAGCGTGGCATTGCCCTCAAGGATATTGCGATCCTTAGCTGGCGTGGCTTAGCCGGTTCGGTCTTGATTAAGACTCCGCAGCTGGGTGAATTCACACTACGCCGCCCAAGAGGCAAGTACTCAGCCGCTGGAGACGCCCTTTGGACTGAGGGCGCACTACTGACGGATTCTGTCTATCGCTTTAAAGGCCAAAGCGCAGCGGGTATTGTGCTCACTGAAGTTGACTTTGAAGCCTTTGACGACAAAGCGCGGCGTCAACTGTTTGTGGGCCTGACGCGTGCCCAACTGGCTGTTGAAGTTGTGTTGACTGAAGAAGCCGCCGTTTGCTTAGGTAGCATCCTCTAAGCAACCTGGGCACCTGTCACCGGCGACGTGCGTAGCTGCAGTCGATACGCCTTACTGCTCAGATAGCCGTACCGATCAGTCTTGTAGCCTGCTCAATCGAGTTATGTTCGAACGCAGATTTAAAGTCCACACACTCACCCTGTTTCAGTCCAACATCTGGCGTACTGGCTACAGCCTTCCATTGCCTGACAGCTTCGACCACTTCACCAAGCACTGTGTTTGCTGCCACTGGCGTCAATTCGAAGCGAGTTGCCTGATCTAGCAGTTGCTTCACCGAGGTGATCGGCCCAGTATCCTCGCTTAGCCATGTTTTTGACTCGGGTTCTTTATCTGGAAACGGATTCAGATCAAAGGCAGGTGCTAGACGCCATTGGTTATTGTTGGCGTACAAAAAACCAATGTTTTGCAAATGATCATCAACATTAGTAATTAAATGGTTAAACACCAAGCGCCGCCACAGTTGTTTGGCATCTGCGACAAAATTTTTGCAATGCGAGCGCATCAAGTCTAGTATCTCAGTGTATGAGTGCTCGTCATCACGCTTAGCTTGCAATAGCGTGGCACCTGAAATATACGGGATACGACCTTGATCAGGTGTTCGATCAAAGCGTCGAATGATTGCAACGGGTTGCTCTTGCACCATCACAATCCGCGCCAAGGCGCTATCGATTCCGGCAAGAGTCGCCAGACGAAGTGCTAAGACTTCTCCGCGTGTGACGCAACGTTCATCACTGACACTAGGAAATTTACCGAGACACAATGCACTGTCTGTATCGAGTACGGTGCACTTAGGCCGCATGCCACCAAGCGAAGTACCCTTACCTTGTAAATATTTAAGATCGGCTGCGGTCTCTTGACTGAGCTCAACCGCTCGCGATGCTTGTAGTATTTTTTCAAGTTCTAGTAATACGGGTGTTGTATGGCCCCCATCTTCAGCACCGCGCAGGTATTGGCCTGCTTCGTTTCGCAGGCGAAGGGCTCCAACGCGACTAAAGTCATCGACGGCAGTGAGATAATCAATTTCTGATAACGCAGTTAGTGAGGCGTCGGTCGCTTGGGCTTTTGCGTGTGCGCGCGCGATCACGCGTCGACCCCAAGCATCGGGCTCAGAATCGGCTAAAGCAAGAAAAAAACACGAATCATTTTTGCTTGGTGGTTTTCGTAGTTGATGCCCTACCTGGCGCCGCAAATCAGGCGAAATATCAAAGCATAGCGGGTTCGCTAACCATTGCTCACTGTAAGTAAACTGAGAGAATTCTCGAGGGCCATTTTTAGCGTAAATCAGGCGACCGAGCGGATGTTCAATACGGCCGAGGCAAACCTCAAGACTCGTGCGACGCGTAACCGGTTTAAAGGTTGTTTTCGTTGCCACTAGAACGCACCCGTTTCAGAGGTGGTTTTTGACTTGCGAATGCGTTGTGGCAATTTTTCATCCATCAGAATTAAACCGATCGAGTCGTGTGCGGTGTCGAGAAGCTGATCAAGCGCATCGAGCTCACCAAAGACTTGTAGGGCTCGGACTAGATGTTGAAGTGCACTACCAGGGTGTCCCGACTCTAGACGGCGAACCGTGTTGATTGACGTACCGATGCGCTCAGCAAGATCTTGCTGCGACAAATTACGCCGGCGTCGAGCGAGTGATAGGGCCAAACCTAAACGGTCTAAGCTGCGTGCGACTGGCAATGGGATATCAGACATTTGAATTTAAATATTAATAAATGAATTTTTAAAAATCATAAAACTTTATATATAGTACTTTAAGTAAAGCACATCTTACTTGACTTTAATTCTATTTGTCAATATTTTTAATATTAACTACCAAAATATGAATTATTAAATATTATAAATATCTATTTTTGAATACCAATCTGCTTATTTTACTAAAAAATCTTATCTTAACGACAAACCCCTCACCTGCCTCACCCCCTGAGGCACCTACCCCTCTATTGTCCCGTCCAATCCACTTATTTTCATTAATACAGTTGATTTATACAGTAATAGTGTTATTATTAACACATGAACACTGTCAATCACACCCAAACGTTCTCGCTTGACGAGCTCTGTGCCCTTACCGACCTCACCAAACGCACGGTTCGCTACTACGTCCAAATCGGACTTGTGAACCGGCCTGAAGGTGAAACTCGGGCAGCAAAGTACTCGCCACAGCATCTTGAACAACTTTTGCTTGTCAAAAAATGGACAGCAGCCGGGGTATCGCTTGACCGTATTCGTGAACTGCTTCAAGGCGGCTCAGCGCCAGTTCCTGAGCGAGGGCGCGTGCCCGGGTCAATCGAGGTCTGCAGCCATTTGCATGTGGCCCAGGGCGTTGAGCTCGTGATTGAACCTAGCCGCGCCGGTCTTACCCCCGAGCAGTTGCGTCACTTTGTTCGCGCCGTAATGAGCGCCTACGAACAAATCAACCAAGACAGCACAACAAAGGCAAACAAATGAGCGACATCCTCGAACTCCTCGAATTCAACGGCCCACAGGCCACCCTGCGTAACAGCCAAGGCGCACCACTGATCTTAAAAAACGTTGCCATCACGGGCGACCTACGCGGTGCCATGTTTGAAGCACATGTACGTCAAACCTTCAGCAACCCGACTAAAACGCACGCTGAAGTCGTGTACAGTTTTCCGCTGCCCTGGGGCGCAACATTGTTAGGTGTTGAAGTTCAGCTTGGCCAAGTCAAACTAACCGGCACTGTGGTTGCCAAAGCCGAAGCTGAAGAACAATATGAAGAGACCCTTTCAAAGGGCGATGCTGCCATCATGCTCGAGCGTGGTAACGATGGTAATTATGTTTTGCATCTGGGTAACTTGGCGCCTGGTGAAGACTGTGTGATCGACATGCGCTATGGCCAGTTGCTGCAGTTTGAACAGGGCGGCCTACGCTTGGCCATTCCAACCGTCATCGCCCCACGTTATGGCGATGCGGTTCGCGAGGGTGGCTTAGCACCCTATCAAGTCCCAGAAACAGATCTGTTGGCAGAGTATGGGTTTAGCTTGACGCTAAATTTGCATGGCGATTTGGTGAGCGCGCGCATTGCCTCGCCAAGCCACCCGATCAGCATGGCCAACCACGCTGCCGATCACATGTTGACCGTGGCCCTCGCCCAACAAAGCTATTTAGATCGTGACTTCATTCTTGTACTTGATCAACTCGCCCAATGTTCAGTTGCCACCCTAGCGCCTGACTACGTCGACAAAAAAACCTTTGTCGCCACCGCAAGCTTTAGTCCAAGCATCCCCAACGCCAAAGCGCAAAAGACTGCCGTCAAGATTTTGGTTGACTGTTCAGGCTCGATGTCGGGCGGCAGCATCCAAGCTGCCCGACGCGCTTTAATGGCCATCGTTAAAAAATTCAACAATGGCGATAAGTTTTCACTCTCTAAGTTCGGTTCATCGGTTGAACACCGCTCGCTTTCTCTTTGGACAGCCTCTGAGCAATCACGCTTAGGCGCAGAAAAATGGGTCGGTGAGCTCGAAGCCGATATGGGCGGCACTGAAATGTTAGGTGCCATCACAAGCACCTTTGCGCTGGCACACAGCAGCCCGTGCGACGTCTTGCTCATTACCGACGGGCAGATCCATGGCATTGACGCCATGCTCAAGAAAGCGAAGGCGTCAAAGCATCGCGTATTTTCGGTAGGCATTGGTAGCAGCCCAAGCGAGAACCTGTTGCGTCGCCTGGCCGTTGAAACCAACGGGGCCTGTGATTTTGTGGCATCCGGTGAAGCCGTTGAACCCGCAATCGTGCGTATGTTTAATCGCTTGCGTTCGCCGGCGGTCACAAACGTCTCAATTCAGTGGCCCGAAGGCTTTACCCCTAAGCTCTTGACCACAATAGACAGCACGGCGTTTGATGGTGACACCCTGCACGCCTCGGCATGGTTTAGTACAAAGCCAACTGGTCGTATCACGCTATTAGGTCAGTTAGTCGGTCAAGACGCTGTGCAAGAACTTGGCGCTGTCGAAATCAACCAAACCCCCGCATCCTCAACAGCACTGTCACGCTTAGCAGCCGCTGGACAAATGCAACATCTAGCAGGTGCAATCAAGGCGACCAAGCTGGCCCTTGATTACCAGCTTGTTACCGAGCACACAAACTTTTTAATGCTGCATGAGCGTAGTGCCGAAGACAAAGCACCTAATATGCCTGAGTTCTACAAGGTCAAGCAAATGCTGCCGGCGGGCTGGGGTGGTGCTGGTATGGGTCAATTACGATTCTCAATGAGAGCAGTGAGTTATTCCAGCATGGCACCTATGTCAGACAAAATTTCATCGCCTGCTCTCATGCGCGGTCGAGGATTGCAGTTATCACAGCCTCAATCTCTTGAAACATCAGCGATGGAAGATTACGACGTCCCTGTTTTCTTGAGGCGCCAGGGTGAGCCAGCACCAACAGTCAACATTGTGGGCCAACGTATCACGATCAAAGCAGATCGCATCTGGTTTAAGTTAAACGACGCTCAAGAAAAAACGTTAGCGCTACTTACGCCTAACCCTCAGGCTACTGGCTCGCGGATCTGGTTTGTGAATGAAAAGCACGAGGTGTTTGACTACATGGACTTCGTCAACTTAAAAGACGCCGTAAACGAGTTGCAGCTAAACGGTTTTAGCGATTACGTTAAGAAAAGGTTTTCTCTACTGAACCGAACTCGTACGCGCTACACCTGGAAATGCGAAGACCAAACGCGCGTCTACACAAACTCAACCACTTGGGTAAAACAATAGCTATAAAAATTTTGCCGTCATGCACAAAATTCAGTTGTAATATCTCTAAGCTATCCTATGGTCGAACCCGACACTAGGCACCGCCAGAAGGTAAAGCAACTGAACGCAGGGGCATGATGGGCTACAAGGTTTCTTTAGGCTTGCAAACATATCAATTCTCAGACCTCAAAACGGTAATGGCCAAGGCGAGCCCGCTTCGCTCTGGCGATTGCCTCTCGGGCGTTGCCGCTCTGTCTAATGAAGAACGGGTCGCTGCTGCCCTCGTGCTGGCTGATCTACCGTTAAAACGGTTTCTTGAAGAACAGCTCATTGCGTACGAAGACGATGAAGTCACCCGGGTGATTCTGGATGACCACCAGGCCGACGCATTTGCACCAATATCAAGTTTTACCGTGGGTGATTTTCGTAACTGGCTGTTGTCTGATGCCGTCGGCGCCAACGAACTCAACGCGGTAGCACCAGGCTTGACCCCCGAGATGGTTGCTGCCGTTTCAAAAATCATGCGTAACCAAGATCTGATTTTGGTTGCCGCTAAATGCCAGGTTGTCACGCGCTTCAGAAACACACTGGGCCTCGCCGGTAGACTATCCGTTAGGCTTCAACCGAACCACCCCACCGACGACGCGCGAGGCGTGGGCGCTGCCATCATTGACGGCTTGCTGTATGGCGCGGGTGATGCAGTCATCGGCGTGAACCCCGCCTCAGATAACTTTCGAGAAATTAGCCAGATCTTGTCGTTGTTAGACAAAGTGCGTGAAAAGTTTGACATCCCAACTCAGACCTGTGTACTCACGCATGTCACAACCACCCTGCGGGCAATCGAGGCTGGCTTACCGGTTGATCTAGTGTTTCAATCGATCGGCGGCACCGAGGGCGTCAATCGCAGCTTTGGGGTTACCGCAGCATTATTACAAGAAGCTCACGAAGCCGCACTCTCGTTGCAGCGTGGCACGGTGGGCAACAATGTGATGTATTTCGAAACAGGCCAAGGTAGCGCGCTCTCGGCAAACGCTTCACATGGTGTGGATCAACAAACAATCGAAGCCAGAGCTTATGGCTTGGCCCGCCGCTTTAAGCCGCTGCTGTTAAACAGCGTTGTGGGCTTCATTGGACCCGAATATCTTTTTGATGGTAAACAGATTATTCGCGCTGGGCTTGAAGATCATTTTTGCGGCAAGTTACTCGGCTTGCCAATGGGTTGCGATATTTGCTACACCAATCACGCTGAAGCCGATCAAGATGATATGGATACCCTGTTGACCCTATTAGGCGTGGCTGGCATCAACTACATCATGGGCGTACCCGGCTCAGACGACATCATGCTGGGCTATCAAAGCACTTCGTTTCATGACGCGTTATATATCAGACGCGTACTCGGCAAAAAGCCAGCGCCTGAATTTGAGGCTTGGCTTGAAAAGATGCAGTTAGTCGATACCAAAGGGCGACTCATCAGCCCCGCTGATTCGCAACCCCTACTGATCGTTTAAGGAGAATGCCGTGCCTAAACGCTCTGTGGTGTCGCTCGAGAAAGCCTCAGCGGCACCCTCCGACAAAGCCTTAGTTGTGTCTTCCGACCAAGCCCCAGTGCTATCGCCCGACAAAGCGTTCATTTCTGAAGCTACGCCAGCTTGGTTAAAGTTAAAAGAACTAACCGGTGCACGAATCGCACTGGGTCGCACGGGCGTCAGTTTGCCCACCAAAGATATCCTCGAATTTCGTATGGCGCATGCACGTGCTCGAGATGCGGTTCATACCGCGCTTGAGATAGCGCCATTGTTCAAGGCACTTGTTGGCAAGGGGTTCGCGCCCGTCACCGTTGCAAGTCAAGCGGTCGATCGGCACACGTTCTTGCTGCGCCCCGACCTAGGGCGCCGACTCTCAGTGGCTAGTGCACAAACCTTAACGACCTTAAGCCACGACACTAAGCAACCATTGCCCAACTTGGCCTTTGTGATCGCAGATGGGCTTTCAGCGCAAGCGATTCAAGGGCATGCCTTAGCGTTGCTGGAGGCCTTGCGCGTAGAACTGCCGCAGGTGCAAGAGGCGGCAGTGGTGATTGCGACACAAGCTCGCGTGGCACTTGGTGACGAGATTGGTGAAATTTTAGGTGCCGAGTTGGTGGTTGTGTTGATCGGTGAGCGACCCGGCCTCTCAGCCCCCGATAGCATGAGCGCGTATCTAACCTGGCATCCTAAGGTTGGTCGAACAGATGTTGAACGCAACTGCATTTCAAATATACGTCTTGAAGGTTTGAATTATGTCGAGGCGGCACAAAAGCTCGCTTGGTTGATTAAGCAAGCAAAGGTATTGGGTAAAAGCGGGGTTGAGTTGAAAGAAGAGTCTGAATCGTGAGAAGATATTTGGTGACAAGTGTGTCTTCTAGAATCTAATCGCACAAGGTTTATACAAAAATAATGAACACCACACAAAATACCAAAGCTTTACCGCTTACAGGGCTGAAGGTTCTTGACTTAACACGCGCCTTAGCCGGCCCCTTTAGCGCAATGATTTTGGCTGACCTAGGAGCCGATGTCATCAAAATAGAACCCACGCCAAACGGTGAGATGGTGCGAGGTTGGGGCCCGTTTCAAGACGGCATCAGCGTCTACTACCTGAGCATTCATCGCAACAAACGCAGCTTGGCGGTTGACTTTAGGCAGCCCAAAGGGCTTGAACTGATCCGCACCATGGCCAAACAAGCTGACATCATTATCGAAAACTTCAAACCCGGCGTGATGACTGATATGAAGATGGATTACGCAGCACTTTCTGCGTTGAATCCACGTTTGATCTATGCCTCGATTACCGGCTTTGGTAACACCGGCCCTTACGGCAGTTGGCCTGGTATGGATCAAATCGCACAGGGGATGTCAGGTCTGATGAGCTTAACGGGCCAGGCCGCAACGGGCCCCACGCGCGTGGGGATTCCAATCGGCGACGTGGTAGGTGGTATGTGGGCCACCATGGGCATCCAGGCTGCCATCATTCAGCGTCAGGCAACCGGCCGCGGTCAACTCGTTGAAACCTCACTGCTGGCAGGCTTGATCGGCTTACTCACCGTACAAGGTCAACGTCAATTAAGCTTGGGCGACACCCCCGGCGTCGCAGGTAACGATCACCCGGTCATCTGCCCCTACGGCATGTTTGAAGCGAACGATGGCCCGTTCAATATGGCGGCGGCGACCGAAGATATGTGGGTCAAGCTTTGTCAGTTGCTAGGCATTGAAGACTGGATCACGCATCCCGACTTTAAAGATAATGCGAGTCGTTGCAAGCATCGCGAGCAAGTCAAAGAGCGCCTGAACAAAATATTTGCGACACGTAAAAAAATGGAATGGACACTCGAGCTCGTCAAACTGAGCATCCCCGCAGGCCCAATTTTGACTTTGGATCAAGTCTTTAAAGACCCGCACATCGTTGAAACGGGCTTGGTTGAAGAAGTCGATCACCCCAAGCTCGGCAAACTCAAGCTCGTGGGCAATCCGTTAAAAATGGAAGGCTTTGGCGGCAAAACGATACGCACTGCGCCACCCGAACTCGGCGCGGATTCGCGCGAGGTGCTGCAAGAATACGGGCTGTCAGACGCTGATATCAATACCCTGATTGCAGAAAAAATCATTCAAAGCACACACTAAGGATTGCAGAATGCTTGCCTCACAAATTACCTATATCGCAGTTGCCTCAAACGACCCTGAGACGACCTGTTCGATCTATGAAAAATACTTCGAACTGCCGCGTACTGATTTCAATACGCCTGAAGGTAAGGTGTCTTTGTTCAGTATCGGTCAAAGTGCGTTGGCCGTCGTGCCTCTTGGCCATTCGCTGATTGATGGTGACCTCAAGCCAGGCGTTCATCACATTGCCTTTGGCCTGCAAGATCCTGAGGCTGCAGTCAAAAACTTTGCGTTGACACCCACCCCTGCAGACGGCTTAGACGGACGCCGCAGTTTTGCCATCGACCCCGCGCAAACCTGCGGGGTGCGTGTGCGCCTGACCGAACCACTGGTGCTTCCTGCCCACATGAGTGGCGCCATTGAACGCATTGATCATCTTGGTATCGCGAGCACTGATGTTGCCGAAGACGAGCGCGTCTTTGCAAACAAGCTTGGCTTTGCGGTTGAAAGTCGGCAAACCGACATGGAGGTCAACATCTCGGTTGAAAGTTTTACCTCAGATAAATATGGCGTGGTCTATCATACGCAACCACCGAAGCCGATCGGCGGCTTACGCGTCACCTTTATTACGATTGGCGATCTTGAACTTGAGTTCTTGGCAAACTTTGATCCAAGCCAAGGGGCACACATCGAACACGGCCAGTCGGGCTCAACAAAACAAGACCAAGGGGCGATCACGCGTTTTGTTCAGTCGCGTGGTCGTGGCCTGCACCACATCGCCATCAAAGCCCGCGATATCAATGACACCTTGCAAAAAATGTCGCAGGCGGGCTTTCAGATGATCGATCGAGTCGGTCGGCCAGGCTCGCGTCGTGCATTGATCGGGTTTCCGCATCCAAAATCGACTGGTGGGATTTTGATGCATCTGGTTCAACGTGATTAACAGGCTATCAAATACCGCTCATTAGACATCTCAAACAATTACCGGGAGACACGCATCATGTATAAAAAAATAATCGCAACAACTGCTGCCGCGACATTTATCGGGCTCACATCGGGTACTGTATCTGCTCAAGACTTTCCGAGCAAAGGGCCCATCAAGTTAATCGTGGGCTTTGCCCCAGGCGGCGGCACCGACGCAATCGCCAGAGCGTTGAATACCAAACTGTCAGAAATTCTTAAACAAACGGTTGTGGTTGAAAATAAAGCAGGGGCTGGCGGAACCTTATCCACTGATTACGTCGCAAAATCGGCGCCTGATGGCTACACGATCAGCTTCACGTTAAACAACCACGCCATTAACCAAGCGCTTTACGCAAACTTACCGTTCGACACTGAAAGAGACTTGCGAGGCGTAGCGTTAATTGGATCATTAACCCAACTCTTTGCCTCTAATCCAAGCGCCCCAGCTAAAACTTTACAAGAATTTTTAGCACAAACGAAAGGTACCGATAGCCGACTCAAAACCTATGCAAGCGGTGGTGTTGGCTCGCCTGGGCATTTTGCTGCAGCCTATTTAGAGTTTCTAGCAAAAGCCCAATTCACTCATGTACCTTATCGTGGCGCGGGCCCAGCTATTGCTGATGTCGTAGGCAATCACGTACCATATATCTTATCGACCCTCAGTGGCCTTTTAGCCAATGTCAAAGCCGGAAAACTGCACCCCATTGCCGTGACCTCTAAAGAGCGCAGCCCGTTATTGCCAAACGTACCGACCATTGCTGAAAGTGGTTTCCCGGGCTACGACATGGACACTTGGATTGCCATGTTTGTACCGCGTCAAACACCTGATGCAGTTGTAGACATACTTTACAAGGCTACGATGGAGGCTGTTAAAGCGCCTGATGTGCGAGACCGCATCACGTCACAGGCGGGCATCGTCAGAACCGGCACGCCTGCACAACTTGATGCCTTAGTGAAAACAGAGATCGCTCAATTCACAAAAATTGTGAAAGACAGCAATATCAAGCCAGAGTAATCAAGACGCTTTGAATTGCAATCATTGAGGAGACAACATGAATTTTTTTAACTCGCAGTTAGTATTGGGCTTAGTGGTAGCTGCCCTCGCCATGCCCACTAGCGTTGTTGCGCAGGACCGCAGCACGGCGTATCCAAACAAAGCCGTACGAATTATTATTCCGTTTCCGGCGGGCCAAGCGACTGACATCATTGGGCGCCTGCTTGCCGAACGGCTGGCGCAGCGTTGGGGTCAACCGGTTTTTGTCGAGAACCGAGGCGGCGGCAATGCGATACCAGGCATGCTGGCGGGTAAAGATGCAGCGCCTGACGGTTATACGCTGACCTTTGGTGCGACGAGCAGCACGGTGATCAACCAAGCGCTCTTTCCTAACTTGCCCTACAGCATGGAAAAAGACTTTGTTGCCATCGCGCCAGTGTTTACGCAAGACTGGTTGATTGTTGCCAATCGCAATGCGCCCTACAACAACTTAACTGAGCTTATTGCGGCAGCCAAGCAAGCCCCAGGCAAACTCTCCTGGAGCGTCAGCGCAACCGCCCTCAATATGGCAGGCGAACTGGTAAAACTGAGCACGGGCATGGACATTGTGGCCGTGCCTTACAAAGGCAGCCCGATGGCCGTGAACGACTTGATTGGTGGCCATATTCAATTGGGTGTTGACACGATCGCCGCCACACTGCCGCACATTAAAGAAGGTCGTTTGAAAGTCATCGCCAATCTCTCAGATAAACGTTCAACGCATTTGCCCGATGTTGCTACGGTAAGCGAGCAGTTTCCTGGCACTGTGAGCGTAGGATTTGCGGGGCTGTTCGCACCCAAGGCGACTCCAACCGCAATCGTGCAAAAGGTCACCCTTGACGTCCAGAACATCATAGGCGACCCCACCTTTCAGCAAGCAGTTGTTGACAAGGGTTCAGTGCCAGATCTGCGCACAAAAGAGCAATGGGCGATTTTCTTGGCAGACCTCACCACAAAATATTCAGACCTCGTGAAGTCTGGCAAAGTTAAAGTGGCGGAGTAATGAATGGACAAAGCACTATTTGACGCAGGCATCGTAACCCGTAAAGAGGTGCTCGGCACAGACTATGTTGGCCGAGCGTTTGAAGAGAATGCGATGACCGACGAGTTTCAAAAAATCGTCACAGAATATGCGTGGGGTGCAGTCTGGTCTCGGCCAGATTTTCCGCGCAAGACCCGTAGCATGCTAAACCTCGCGATGTTGACCGCCTTAAACCGCCCAAAAGAGTTGCGTTTGCACATGCGGGCCGCCATTCGCAACGGGGTCACTCAGCAAGAGTTCGTTGAAGTTTTTTTGCAGACACTGATTTACTGCGGAGCACCGGCGGCCAACGACAGCTTTAGAATGGCCGCAGAAGTGTGGCGCGAGGTCGAGGCTGAGCAGGCTAATGATCAGTAGGGGCACCTAAAAAAAGCACAAGCACCACAGATAGGCTCACCCCCTGAGCCACCGAGCTAGGTAGACTCAAAAAAATACTCCCCCTACTCCTGCTCACCTTACTCAAGTCCACCCTCATGCCAACACCTAAAACCGCCACGCGCGAGCAGTGGCTCAAAGAAGCCATCCTAGCGCTCACACCGCTATTTAAAGAAAAAGGCTATGCCGTACCCAAATGCCATGTGTCGTGCGGCTTTGCTAGCACCGACGCTAAACGTGGGCACATCGGCCAGTGCTGGAGCACAAAGGCCTCGGCCGATAAGGTGAATCAAATCTTTATTTCGCCTGGACTTAGCGATAGCGTTGAGGTACTTGATACGCTAATGCATGAGCTCGTGCATGCAGTGGATGACTGCCAAAACAAGCACGGCCCAGTCTTTAAAAAGATGGCGCTCAAGCTTGGGATGAAAGGCCCGATGCGTAGTGCCGGTGCTGGGCCCGAACTTAAAGTCAAACTTGAGCAATTAGCAGCCGACTTAGGCACCTACCCCCACGCAAAACTCAACGTACCCCGTAAAGTCATTGACCGCCGCCCCCGCCCACGCGCAAAATGTTCAGAGTGCGGCTTTACAGTGCCGATGCTTAAAGCCTTTATGCACTATGGGCCGCCTATTTGCCCGAAAGACAAAATCGACATGACCGCCATCGGCGACTGGGAAGATTCGTGAGCACAGAAGTCGCGCTGATTATCATGAACTTGAGTTGTGACTCAATTCAGTGAAAGACGTGTTACTAACTCGTCTCTTCTTCGTCCCCCTTCGGCAAATCAGCAAACCTCTGCTGCATCGTCTGGTTACCTCTTGTTAACTTCTTGATCGTCACGTCTTGGGCCTTGTCGTTGGCTAGACGTAGGTTTCGATTGGCACCGGTCAACGCATCACGTGTTTTTTGTAGATGAGAGATAGATTTGTCGATTTCATCGATGGCAGTTTCAAATTGCCTTGAAGCCAGATCGTAATTTTTGGCGAACCCAGTTTTAAAACTGGCAAGCTCGTTTTCGAAATTTGTAATGTCAACGTTTTGCGCTTTGATTAACGCAAGCTCTGACTTGTATACCAGTGATTTAAGTGCCGCGTTACGCAACAGAGTAATGATCGGAATAAAAAACTGTGGGCGTACCACATACATCTTTGGATAGCGGTGAGACTTGTCGACTATTCCGGTGTTGTAAAGCTCACTATCAGGCTCGAGCAACGAGACCAACACCGCGTACTCGCAGCCCTTCTCGGTGCGATCTTTATCAAGCTCTTTCAAAAAGTCTTCGTTTTTACTCTTGGTTGCAGTGTGATCGCTCTCGTTTTTCATCTCAAACATAATTGAAACAATCTCAGTGTCGGCGTCGTCTTTATCCTTGAAGATATAGTCACCCTTACTGCCACTGCGCGCGTTATTGTCTTTTTCAAAATACGCTTTCGGAAACGCGGTCGCCCGGATACGATCGAACTCAGTCTCGCAATGCTGCTCAAGCGTTTCACCCACCATTTTGGTGGATAAGCGTGCCTTCATATCTTTGAGGCGCTCGATCGTGTCTTCACGATCTTTGATCTGCGTTTCGTACTTGTCTTTGAGTGCTTGTTCAGCCAGCTGCTTTTCATATTCAACCCGCACAAGCTTGTTTTTGGCGTCGTCGCGCTCTTTTTCGACACCGCTTAAGGCTTGCGCCAAGGCAAGCTGACGAGCAGCGTCGGCTGCAGCGAGTTTAGCGTTTAGCTCTTGGATCACAGAATCTTTGGCTGCCTCAGTACGATGTAAATCACTAGCCGCTTGCGACTTTGCTAGCTCAAGAGCATTTTTTTTGCCTTGCTCGGCAAGTTCAAGCCGCTCGTGCAACTGCTCGTTAAACTCGCTGTCACGAACCTGTTTAACGATATCCGCATAGCCAGACTCGTCAATTTTGAAGGCTTTTGAGCAATGTGGGCAAATGATGTCATGCATGTTGGGTTACCGCCTTTGCTATCGATATTTATATGGTTGCAGTATGCCTGTCTAAGTGCTTCACCGAGTGAGACATCACTTTCAAAAAATATATAAAATTATTGACATAAATACCCAAAATCTACGTATTTATTGACAAACTAAGGTCATACAGCGATTTATGAGCACTTTTATTGACAAAGCATTTATACCAGGCACTCATAACAAAAGGTAATGCACTTGCATTGACTAGACAAGGCGATTGCATTACCATTCATGTTATTGACCCCCTCACCGGAGCACGCAATGGCTGCCATCCTTGAAGTTGAATCCACCTTGACCGACCGCTATCAAACCACAGTACCTGAGACAGTTCGCCGGGCTTTGAAGTTAGGCAAGCGGGACAAGATTCATTACACAATCCGCCCCGACGGAGAGGTCGTGCTCTCCCGTGTAGAACTTACTGAGAAAGACGATCCTGTACTCAGGCAATTCTTGGGCTTTCTTGCTAATGACTTTGCTCAACATCCGGAACGACTTCAGACCATTGACACCGGTCTGGTGCAACGCATTCGTTCTTTGGTCGGTGGCATCGAGGTCGATCTCAATTCTGCGCTTTCGCCAGAGGATGAGTAAGCTTGAGTCAACCTGCTCCTTTTTTAGTCAACGACTGGGTGCTCTTTGCCCACCCCCTATTCCTTGCCGAGGTCGAAGCACTGTCTCAGCAAGTCGAACGACTCAAGCATAAAGACCCAATCGGTTACACCAAAAAAAATGCAGCCAAGCGACTGGCAGCAATTGCCAAACTCGCGTTTGAAGTCATCCCACAAAATCCAGCGCGCGCCGAATATCGGCAAGGCAACACGCTAGGTGACGAACACAAGCACTGGTTTCGCGCCAAGTTCTTTCAACAGTACCGACTATTCTTTCGCTATCACGCACCAAGCAAGGTGATTGTTTACGGATGGGTCAACGACGACGCCACCAAGCGCGCCTACGAAAGCAGCGACGATGCCTACCGTGTCTTTCGAAAGATGCTAGAAAGTGGCCATCCTCCAAGCGACTGGGATCAACTGCTTGCGGAGGCTCGTGGCGAGAGCGATCGACTTCAACGCCTTGCGGCAAGGGTCGCGCAAGACCACGCATAGGTCTAGCTAACAATTAGGATTAGGCCGATTCCATTTATCCGTGCCACCGCCGCCAGGCCCGCTGTAGCACCCACCGCCCGGGGCCGTCGAAGCACCACCGCCCGGCCCGGTATACGCGCCGCCACCTGGCCCTGTGTAGGCGCCACCACCAGGCCCCGTGTATAAACCGCCACCTGGTCCGGTATAAGCCCCACCTCCTGGCCCTGTGTACGCACCACCGCCAGGGCCTGTGTAGGCTCCGCCGCCAGGGCCCGTATAGGCGCCGCCACCAGGGCCGGTGTAGAGACCACCGCCCGGGCCCGTAGAGCAAGGCCCACCGGGGCCAGAGTAGCCCGTGCACGCCAGCGACGCGCTTGAGGCAACGACTGCACACACTGCCAAAATCATTTTCAACGTGGTGTTCATACTGGCCCCTTAGGCTGTTCGTGTGGATGACACAGCACCAGTATGCGCGCATCAGTGCCTCATCAGACGAGACAGTGCCACACGTGCACCCGGCAGCTAAATTAAGTTCACGCAAGCTTAAAGCTCTGAGCGGCGTGTTGAAACATTTTGATACAAAAAATAGTTCAGTGCGCCAGCAGTTTTAGACCTATCTAAAACTAAAATTATGCATGATTCACGCACTTAAGGTAATACTGAATGGAAACTAGATTAGCCAAGCTCGAAGCCATCATCCCAACCCTCGCCACGCGTGAAGATTTGGCAAAGCAAAAAACTGAAATTATGGATCGAATGGATCACTTAGTCTCAGGATTAAGAGCTGATTTTGATCGTAAGTTTTCTGATATCAACAAATCAATTCTTGACTTGCGTAAAGATTTTGACCGCAAATTTATTCTCTGCATGAGCATACAAATCACGACTCTCTTCGCCATCATTGGCCTGCTCTCGAAGATCGCGAAAATTTTTTAGCTATAGCTGTTGACGGTTTAGTTGGGTGGCGATTGTTGCCCATCTTGAAGCCACAAAAAAGAAAACCCGCCCGTGCGTCTTGCGACGTAGAGGAGCGAGCCATGTCAGTAGTAATGTAAATCAAGTAACGAAAATTGGTTAACGCACAGCTCTGCGCCTGCGGCTAACCCGATCATCCGCAAACTCGGAGCGTTTACGTCGATTACCGCTACTTGCGATACCACCCACCCTACAATTGAATGCACTCATCATGCTCTCCTATTTAGCCATTTCGACAGACGTCGGGCATGGCAATTTGGAATAACTCCGCCCCTTACTCACTCGCCTATTGCTTTAAAGACTGCTTAAAAAATCATTTACTTCGCCAAACCATTTGTCATCCATTTCTTCGGCGCTTAGCTGCTCAAGATCTTGTTCAAGTTCGGTGGCGTCTTCTTCTGTGACGGTGATGTTGCGTGCACCGACAAAGACAGTCAAGACACTATCGATTTTCCAGATCTGAACTTTTTCACCAACAAACACCACTTCTGCGGGCACAGCTGTGCCCCCCACGATTGCACGTGCCATAGGTATACCCCTTAGTTGTCAAAGAACGTTTGTGCTAGAAATGCAAAAAGCCCTAGCAAGAGGGGCTTTGAGTGGTTTAGTTATCTGATTACAAGTAGTCCAACTTTTCCGCCGCACCCCCCTTGCGGGAAATTTCCTTGCTCTAATCTTTCTTTTAACGACTTCAGGGATGAAAAGTGGCTTTGAAGATCTTTAATAATGCCCTCTATTCTTAGAGCGGCGCCCCAGCAAAGAAAATCCAGCGCCCATCGAGCAGACATAGTTTTTCCCAGCTGACGAAACCTATCCAAGCTTTTGCTAAGTCGGTCCACATCAGAATCAATGTCGCTGAAATTTATTGCAGTTGGATTCATGGTTTTATCCCTCAGAAGATAGAGGCATACAAAAGAGATTTTGTTATGACCTAATTATATCCTTCAAGTAGAGTAAGTTCTGAAGCCTTTCACTCAAAAAAAATCGACCAGCGACTTATCGAATATCTGCCTATCCCGCTCGAACTGGACACTCATCTCACCACAGCATAAAAAGCGTCACTGCAACAATTGGTAATGAACGATGCTGAAACAATTTGATACACAAAATAGTTTTGTGCTGGGTTCGTTTTAGATCTTTCAAATACTAAAATTTAGTTCTGCTTTTGCACAACTCCTTCAAGCCCAGACCATGTCGAAATTATCGACGATCACTTAACGACTGATACAAATGACTACGAACAAAATGCGTCCGATTCATCCCGGTGAAATCTTGCGAGAAGAGTTTCTTATCCCGCTGGGGTTGTCCGCCTACGCTCTTTCAGCGGCGTTACACGTGCCAGTCCTGTGAGGCATTTCTATTCGAAAAAGTACGCGTAAGCCGTATCTTTGGTAACTGAATTGTTAGCAATTGCAACAGCTCGATGGTCTCGAAAGCACACCACCGCGCTTGTCTGATCTTAATAGACTAAACGCTATCTTTTTTCAATTGGCACATTAATGTATTCAAAGGGGCAATGCCGGCAGCGGTTACCACAGCAGACCCTCCGCTTTAAGTGGGCTTGGCTTGTCAGCACTTGGTAGCCCGACTCGGGGTCAATGTACGTATCTTGCCCCTTTTCGCAGGCGCGACGATGAAGTTCTTCAATGCTTGGCATGAGCAATACTTGATCTAGATCTAACTAGGGCTTCTTAAGGTTGTGTACTCTCAGCATCTGCTGGTACCGTCTTCGTATACTATCCACGAAATAGTATCAAACAAACGTATCAAACAAACACATGTTCAATGATTGACTTCTTTCTTCTCAGTCTGCCGATCTTTGGCATTGTGGCGGCCGGCTGGGCTGCCGCCAGCTTAGGCTGGGTGCCTGCCGGCACCATCGATATCTTAGGCATCTTTTCGGTTCGGTTCGCCGTGCCAGCACTGATCGCCAGTCTGATCTCCACCCAACCCTTGTCTGTAGCCTTCGACACCCACTTCTATTTTGGGTACCTGTTTTGTGGGCTCAGTATCTTTTTTCTGGTGTTTTTCATATCCCGTGTTGTGAACAAAAACACCAGTATCGCAGCGGCGCACGCGACCACCGCCTCGTTAGGCAACCTTGGTTTTCTAGGTCCCCCGATCATGTTGGCGTTCTTTGGTGCCCGTGGGGCTGGCCCCCTCGCGATGGCGATCACGGTAGAGGTGATGATTCTGTTGTCGCTGGGCAGTGCGCTGATGAGTGTGAGCGAAAATGCCCATGCAAAAATCGGGCAAATTATTTTTCGTAGCACGCTGTTAAATCCTGTCGTGTTGGCCATTTTGGTCGGTGTGACGTTGGCTGCAACAAACACTGTTCTGCCGCGACCGTTAGAACAGTTTCTCACCATCATGGGTGGTGCTGCCGGACCAACCGCTCTCTTTGCACTGGGCGCTGCCCTAGCGATCCAAAAGATCGACCGCGCCGGGATTGTTGCAGCGCTATCGATTGCCTTGGCTAAGCTCGCGCTGTATCCCGTGCTGATTTGGTTGGTGCTGGCCAAGCTGCTTGAGCTTGACCCATTTTGGTGGCAGACAGGCGTTGTGATTGCCGCAATGCCCTCAGCTGGGCATATCTTCGTGCTGGCGCAACGCTATCGAGCCGATCCCGAACGTGTGTCAGCCGTGATCGTAGCCTCAACGGTCATCAGCGTTGTCACGGTGCCGTTTGTTGCGTGGCTGGTGTTGGATTGAAAAAATCTAATAAAGCCTTCGCAATAAATTCAGGCTGCTCTTCAGTGACCCAGTGGCCACTGTTCGGCACCAAACCACCACTCGCGTTTTCGGCCATTCGTTGTACGGATTCAAGAACCTCCATCCCTCGTCCAAAGCTTTTGTCGCCTCCAAGTGCTAACACAGGCATCTTGAGTTTGCCATTGGCTTTGACCATGGCTGCGTTATCTTCTGCATCTTGAGGTAACGCTCGATAGATGCTAAACATCGCCCGCATTGCACCAGATTTAACGTAGGTTCTTAGATATTCTTTGCGATCTTCTTCAGCAATGCAGTTTGGAAGATAACCGTAGTTATCAAATAACCAGTTGATGATTAAATGCTCGCGTCCACCTAAAAACAACGCCTCAGGAAGATCGGGCGTGCGAAATAACGGATGATGCCAGCGACGCCCATTTTGTGAAAAATCTGCACCATCCCCAGGGATCGCCACATCAAGAATTGCCATTTTCTTAACAGCCTCAGGGTGCTGCGCTGCCAGCGAGAAGGCAGTTGGGCCGCCCCAGTCATGACCAACTAAAAAGAATGAATCAATATTTAGCGACTTGAGCAGACGCCAAATATCATCAGACATTGTTTTTTTATCGTAACCAGAGACAGGATGCGATGAATCACCCAGCCCGCGTAAATCTGGCGCAATCACTCTAAACTTTTTAGAAAGAGCTGGCATGACATAGCGCCATTCATGACACGTCTGGGGGATCCCGTGTAGCAACACGAGCGGAAAGCCCTCGCCTGCAGTGATGTAATGCAAAATTACATCGCCTAGATCGGCGTGATGATGCGTAACGTCTGTCATTTTTTTTCCTTATGAGTTAGTGCTAGATTGATCGTTACGTCTGGATTTTTTCTCATTTAATTGCATCTTGGCTAAAGGCGCAAGCCCTCCTGCGTTGATCACATACAGGTTAATTCCGCCTTAAACACTAATGGTTTTACTTTACACTGCGAGCAGAGACTAAGCAGTACCCCTCCCAAGCAACTCATGAAACGTTATGCAGCACAAAATTGATCCCGATAGTTTGGCTGCGTTGCCAACTGGCTCGGGTGTATATATCTTTAAGGGGCGAGGCACCCTCCCCCTGTACATCGGCAAGAGTATCAATATTCGTAGCCGTGTCTTGAGCCATTTGCGCACGCCCGACGAGGCCAGCATGATCGCCCAAACACGTCGCATTGACTTTATTGAGACGGCGGGTGAGCTTGGCGCGTTATTGCTTGAATCTAGAATGATTAAAGAACAAAGCCCCCTGTTCAATCAACGCTTAAGGCGCGTGAGAAGATTCTCTTCTATTCGCTTGCGTCAAACAGACAAAGGCACAACACCTGAAATCGTTGACAGCAAGACGGTCAACCTTGGCACAACCCCTAAACTGTTCGGCTTATTTTCGTCTAATCATGCTGCAAAGCAAAAAATCAACGATCTTGCGCAACAGCATGGCCTGTGTAAAGTCGTGCTGGGGTTAGAAAAAACCTCGACCCGTGGCTGCTTTGGCTTGCAAATCAAAACATGCCTAGGTGCTTGCGTGGGTCAAGAAGAACGCCTAACGCATGACGGCAGATTGTTAACTGCATTAATGGACTTACAGATAGAAGTATGGCCATATCGTGGCCCAGTTGAATTAATTGAAGAAAATGATGGTTGGGTGCAAAGACATCGTGTCAATAACTGGTGCCACCTAGAAACTTGGTGCTCAAAGACTGGTCAAACCAGCCAAATCACCACGTTTAACCCACAAGATTTTGATCGCGACAGCTATCAGATTTTGGTTAAACCCATCATGCTACAAACGGTGAAAGTTCAAGCCTGTTGAGCTTGACTCGCAAAATTTGTGTTTTACTAAGTCCACCTTCGCAATTGACCTAAAAATTTAAATCGAAATGACCAAACTACTAGTGCTGCAGGGGCCCAACATGACCTATCTTGGGCGCAGGCAGCCCGAGCTTTATGGCACGACCACCGCAGCGGAGCTTGATCAAATGCTGTACGAGCATGCTCGCACCCACGCTTACGACCTAGAGATCTTCTATACCCACCTTGAGGGCGAAGCGATTGCTCGACTCTACCAGGCAGTCGATGAGGGGGTTGAAGGTTTGGTCATGAATCCCGCAGGATTTTTATATGCGGGTTACGCGCTAAGAGACTGTCTGCGAGCAGTCAGTTTTCCATATATCGAAGTGCACATGACCAATATTGAAAAACGCGGGATCCACTCGGTCTTGGCCGAAACTAGTGTGGGTATGGTTGCGGGCTTAGGTTTGCAGTCGTATTTTTTAGGGCTTGAGGCAATGCTCAGCCTCTTGCGCAGCAAATAAAGCGCCTCAGACCGCTACCCGCCCACTCCACCACTGCACCAGTGAATCACTTTAGGTCCGCTGAAGTTTTGTTGAACGCGCCGCTGCGCTTCATCGCAGTCCATACACTTGCCAACGCCCACGTGCACGATCGTGTTATTGGCTGGTCTTAATTCGTAAAACTCTTCGCTCGAGCCACCGTTAGGGAAGCGCGTCGTGATTGCGACTCTGGCGTTGGGTGAGGTCGCGATCACTGCGTATTGCGTCGGCGGCTGAAATGTTCGGTTAATTTGCTGCGCAACACTCGGATCGTTTTTGAAGGGGTGCTGCCCACCAATACGCTGCACAATTTGTGTCTTTTGGGATTCAAACCGTTTAAAGACTGCCGCCGATTTCGCTTGCGCCAGCACTGCGCTGCATGACTGCCCGCCGCGCTCTTGTCCTATGACCCAATAGCCACCCAGTTTAAATAAAAAATCCAAACCTCCGGCGTTTGCACCACTGCTGGCCGTGTTTGCGGCTGTCTGACCCTGATTTAAATAGCCTCCCAAAATCTTTACCCGCTCAGCCGTACGCGCATTGGCACAGTCTTGTGCCTGAATCGCTGCCCGAATCCCTTCTTCGCCCGGCTTTTTGCAATCGGTCTTTGTTTTGAGCCAAGCACGTTGCTCGGTGCGCAATTGCGTTTTTTTATCCTCTGGCCAGGTCGACATCAGTTGCTTATATTGCGCATTAAGCGTCTTATCCAGCGTTGCGTAGTTCGCGTCTAAGCAATCCAGAAAATCTGGGCCGTCTGCCATCGAAAACCTAGAACAATCTTGCAGCGCTTGCGCATGCACGGGCGCAGACAGCGCAATCAACGAAAGCACAGCAACACCTAGAAATTTCAAAATTGTGGTCATGATCTTGTTTAAGATGTTGTCTTTAATCCTTCAATATAATTCAAAAATTGGCAATTAATGGCTTAGGCCCCTTTATTTGATCTCCGTCATATTCACTCTAACCAAACGCCCGCTAGACTTATGCCCTGTTATCTACTAAAAAAGTAGACTTCACTTTTAACGTCATTATTTGGTCGCAATATGTCACAAGAAAAAGGTCTGGCCGGCGGTTCGCTTGGCACGTTTGAATCCGCCGTGATGGGGGTGGCGGGCTCAGCACCTGCTTTTAGCGTCGCAGTCACCACCGCGGTCATCGTCGCCTCTGTGGGCGTCCTGTCAGTCGGCAGCGTGTTTTATTGCGGGCTGATTATGTTTGGCATTTTGTTTGCGTTTATTAATCTGAACAAAATGAAGCCGCATGCGGGTGCAACCTATGCCTGGGTAGGCGCAGTGTTTGGGCCGAGCTGGGGGTTTTTTGCCGGCTGGGGCCTTCTTGTGGCCTCAGTCATTTTTATGGTGTCTGCGACTATTCCGGCGGCCACCTCAACACTCAAAATACTGTCCGTACTCGATTTTGTCAACGAGAGCACAATTGAAAATACCGCTTGGGTCACCGCCTTTGCAGCCCTCTGGCTGACGTTGGTCACGGTTGTTGTCAGCAAAGGTATTAAGCACGCCAGTTACGCGCAATTACTTTTAACTGTCATTGAATCAAGCATCGTGTTGGCACTCATCATCGGCGCCTTCATTGAATACGGCGCCAGGCCCGCTCACGCGCCCTCGTTTTCTTGGATATCACCCTTATCTTTTACTTTAGAGACCTTTGCAACCGGTGCACTGACCGCCATCTTTTTTTACTGGGGCTGGGACGTCACCATGAATTTAGGTGAAGAGACCAAAGGCGGAACTCCTTTGCCCTCGAGCAAAGGTGCGTTCTGGTCCATGGTAAATTTAATGCTGTTTTACGTCATCATTGTGATCGTGGTGTTAATTGTGCTAACTGACGAAGAAATCGCGCAAGCCAATACCAACGTTCTGTATGCCATCGCCGACAAGTTGTTTCCACAACCTTGGGGCTACCTGGCCGTGCTCTCGACGATTCTTTCAACCATCGGCACAATCGAAACTCAGCTCTTGCAATTTAGTCGCACGTTATTCGCGATGTCGCGAGACCGAGTCTTGCACGCACGCTACAGCGAAATCCACCCTGAGTGGCAGACGCCTTGGGTTGCCACGCTTGTGATTTGGCTGCTTGGCGTCATCTTATTGTTTGCCTCGTCTTATCTGCCTTCAGTCAAAGATATTTTAAATAAGTCTGTCTCGGCAATTGGCTTTCAAATTTGCTTTTATATGAGCTTGGCCGGTTTTGCCTGTGCCTGGCATTACCGCGCGCTTTTAAGAGGCAATTTCAGCACGATGCTGACCCATATTTGGTGGCCCCTATTTAGCGCAGCGTTTATGGTTTTTATTGCCCTATTAAGTGCTGTCTCTTTTGATCTGCTGACAAACCTAATCGGTTTGGGAGGACTGCTGCTTGGCTTTATCCCCATGTTTCTCAATCGACGCGCAGTTCACAACCGACAGCCCTAAAACACTAGTCACTTACCAAGAGCAAAAATGATCTCATTTCAGCAAACGTTTCAAACACTCATGCCAACAGTGGCAGCTTTAGGGATTGCTTGTTTTGCGGTTGCCACAGCATCTGCTCAAACGAGTGAGTTTCCAAACAAACCAATCAAAATTGTGATTGGCTTCACACCTGGTGGCTCAACCGACACCGTCGGCAGGCAAATTGCCCATTCGTTTACTAGGATCCTTGGGCAATCGGTCATTGTTGAAAACAAGCCCGGTGCAAATGGCAACCTAGCGACTGACTATGTCCGTCGCTCACCCCCAGATGGCTACACCCTTTTTTACACCTCGATCGGGCATGTCACCAATCCTCTCATTTATCCAGATGCTAAATACGATCCCACCAAAGACTTCACACCCATTGGTCAGGTTCTGTCGGGGCCTAATGTATTGGTGGTACCTGCCAACTCTAAGTTTAAAACCGTCAAAGAATTGATCGACTACGGTCGCGCCAACCCCGGAAAAATCAACTGGGCCTCTTCAGGCGTGGGCTCATCTCTCCATTTGTCTGGCTTACTTTTTATGCAGCTTTCAGGGGTGGATATGCTTCACATCCCCTACAAAGGCGCTGGCAGCCTAATGCCACACCTTTTAGCAGGTACTGTCGATTTATCTTTTCCAAATCTACCCACGGGCGCCAAGCTCGTCGACCAAGGCCTGTTGAGGGCTCTGGGTGTCACCACCAAGAGTCGCTCAAGTGCTGCGCCCAACATCCCTAGCATCGCTGAGGCGGGTGTGCCTGGCTACGATATGACAACCTGGTACGGCTTGGTCGGTCCGGCAAATATGCCGGCCGCTGTTCTGCAGCTCTTAAGCAAGGCGGCCGTGCAAACCGTGAACGAACCCGAATTCAAAGATCGCCTGCTTGCACAAGGTTTCGACCCTAAAGGATCGTCACCCGAGGAGTTCAGCGCCTTCATACAAGCCGAATCAACTAGGTGGGCCGCGATCATAAAAGCGATGAAAGTCAAGATCGAGTAAGGCCTATTTTTTAGGACGGCCAGTCTGAATTTTGTTCAAACCCTTTTGCAAGGTAGCAATTTTTATAACAGATAAACTGGCGAGTTGAACGACCGCAATTCTAAGCAGCTCGCTTTTTTTGATCTCAATACCGCTTTGGAGGCAAGCTTTTTTGACGTGACTCAGCACCTGATATTCAGACTGCGGCATGGTAAAGCTATCACGCACTAAAACGTCTTTTTTGACCTTAGCCTTACCGGCTGTAGCAACGGATTCTGTTGCCTTAGACTTTAAGGCAGGTTTAGCTTTCTTTGCGACTACCGCAGTTTTTTTAACCGCAGTTTTTTTAACCGCAGTTTTTTTAACTGCTACTTTTTTAGCGGCAACCGCTGTTGAAGAGCGCGCTTTTTTTTCTGGCGTAGCGGCGACTTCAGTTGGCACTTGAGCGTTTTGTTCGTTTGATTTCATGTTGAGCTCCATCAGATGAAAAGAAGTAAGGATAAGTCTTTAAATAGTATAAACGATTATTGGTAAATAGTATAAATAATTTATATATTTAACAAAAATGACACCAATCAATCGATCTCACCACCATAGCTCTGTTGCAAAGGCAACATCTATTTACACAGGTTCGCAATGAAAAAGATGTCTTGGTACTCATGGTTATTTGTATTTTTTCTCTTGACGACCCACGTCCGTGCAGAGACTTTCCGCTTTGTCGCGCTTGGTGACTTGCCCTACGGGTCAGACGAAACTGCCGGCGTGAAGTATCGCCAACTGATCACCCAAATCAATGCACTGAACCCTGAGTTTTCAATTCATGTTGGCGATTTCAAAGCGGGCAGCGCGCATTGCTCTGACGAAGAGTTTGAGCGTCAACGCAAGCACTTTGACTTATTTAAGGACGCACTGATCTATACGCCCGGCGACAACGATTGGACAGACTGCGGTCGTAAAAGCAACGGCAGCTATGACCCTCTTGAGCGACTCGATAAACTAAGGGCACAGTTCTTCAAGCCCGACACGTCTTTGGGTCAGGCGCCCTTAGCGGTGGCCACACAGGCCAAGACAATGCCTCAGTATTCAACCTATATTGAAAATCAGCGTTGGCAGTTTGCAAACACATTGTTTACCACTGTACATATAGTGGGTAGCGACAATCGCTTTGCACCAAACAACGTCGATGCCGAAAAAGAATTTCTGGCACGCGATCAAGCCAATATCGCTTGGATCAAAGAGACCTTCCGAGTCGCCACCAGTCAAAAACTGCAGACGCTCGTTTTTGCTTTTCAGGCGGATGTGCTTCGAGGGATGTCGCGCTTGGGCACTTGGGCCGAAAAGACAGGGTTTCACGCTTCGATCGAACAGACATTGCTACCTTTGGCCAAAGACTTTAAAGGATCAGTACTGATTGTGCATGGCGACAGCCATAATTTCGAATTCGATCAGGCTTTTTTACTGAATTCACAAGTATTGAAAAATGTCTATCGCCTTGAAGTGCCCGGCGCAAAAACAACTGGCGCGGTGAGCGTCACGGTTGATGAGGGTAGCGTAAAACCTTTTTCTGTCGAAAAAATCAGTGTGCCTTAAAACGCTCTGCTTCTGACATGTCTAATTCGTGCCAGCGCTGCGCACACGTTCCAAGCCACTGCGCGTTTCCTAACGCCTTGACGATATGCATGGTCGTTTTCAAACAAAGCGCGACTTCTCTAAATTAGACCGTGTGTTCAGGTTCAGCAGCTCGCTTTAAGGCAGTCCATTGTAAAAGCAGGACTAACGCTAGTAATCCAAAGCCAACCATATCGGTCCAAAGACCTGGCTTAATCAAACATCCTGCAGCAATCAAAAGCAATGCCCGATGCAGCACGGTTGCGTAACCAATTAGCCAACCGAAAAATCCGCCCGCTAAGGCAATGACACCGATCAAGGCCGTGGTCACCGACCAGAGCAAAGTGAGCCAAGACGTATCTGCTTTGAAAATAAGGAGTAAAGATGGCTCATACACAAACATAAACGGAACGATATACGCCGGCGCTGCCGCACGCATTGCGGCGAAACCTGATTCCCACATATTGGCTTTTGCCAGTGCTGCGGCGGCAAATACTGCGAGCGCCACGGGAGGCGTAATTGCGGACAGAATCGCGAAGTACAGCGCAAACATGTGTGCAGATGGCGCATCGACACCGAGCTTGATGATGGCGGGCACTAGCAACGAGACCATCACGATATAGGCAGGGGTGGTTGGCATGCCCATGCCCAACACAATACCAGCGATTGCAGTCAGCAATAGCGCCAGAAACAAGGAGTTATTGGCGAGCTCAATGACAACTTGGGTGAATACAATGCCAATTCCTGTAATTGTGACGCAGCCGATTACGATTCCTGCGCAGGCACAGGCCATGGCGACTGACAGCGCGCTGCGCGCCCCATCTTCTAGGGCATGCAATGCCGTCATCCAAGTAATTCCCTCGCGAGTCAGCTTGCGCATTAAGGCGACTGGCAGGCAGATCAGTGCCGCAATCAGTGCGCAAAGTGGTGCCGAGTAGCCGAGGAACAACCCAAACAAAATAATAAATATCGGAATAAACAAATGGCCGCGCTGAAGAATAACTTGTCTAAACTTTGGGAGTTCGCTTTCGGGAACACCTGCTAGTTTGTATCGCTTGGCTTCAAAATGCACCGCAAAGAAAACGGATGCGTAATAGAGAAGAGCAGGAATAACTGCCCACAGCGCAACTTGAGCGTACGGCACCGCTAAAAACTCTGCCATGACAAATGCCGCGGCTCCCATGACCGGCGGCATGAGTTGACCGCCAGTCGAAGCGACCGCCTCTACTGCTGCGGCAAATGACGGTCGAAACCCGCTACGCTTCATCAAAGGGATGGTGATCGGACCATCTACCATGACGTTCGCAACTGCGCTGCCTGACACCGTTCCGAAAAGAGAGGAGCTAATCACTGCCACCTTTCCTGGGCCACCCGCGCTTTTACCGGTAATCGATAGCGCAAAGTCCATAAAGAGTTGGCCCGTGCCACTCTTTTCCATAAAGGCCCCAAAGATGACAAACAACATCACGTACGAAGCAGATACCCCGAGGGTAGAACCAAAAATACCTTCAGTTGAAAAATACAACTGCTCCATGAGAAGTGGAATTTTTATTTGAGTAAAAAAAATGGTGTAAGCGACAAAGATGATCGCGGTTAGTGGCAGTGCCCAACCGATCACTCGACGCGTCCCTTCAAGCACAACCGCGACCATGACAAAGGAATAAAATAAATCAAGTTTCGTTAATTCGTCGATATAGATAATACGGCTCGTAAAGTTTTCGTAGTCTATAAAAATATGTGCGATGGCAGCCAGGCCCATTGCCAATAACAGCATATCGTACGAGCGAGCAGCAACGCCGCCACTCGCCCGAGAGGGATAAAGCAGGAACACCAACCCCAATGCGAAGATTAGATGCGTTCCACGAAAGATGACGGCTTCGGGTGGCCCAAAACCGGCGACATACATGTGATACAACGACATCATCACCGCTAGCATGGTGATCAGCGCCTTAAGCGCAGGTGACGCAGGGTTAATCGCAATACTTTCGTCAGAGATTACCTGTTGCATAGAGTTAGTGCCCTGTTGCGGCTATCTATTGAAAACCACTTACAGTGCGCCAACTTCTTTGTAGTATTTCAATGCACCCGGATGCATAGGAACGCCGATATCAGTGGCCATCGCTTTTGGCGTGAGGCCGTCAATTGACTTGCTAACGGCGACCAGAGCTGGAACGTTTGTTGCAATAGCTTTTACCATTTCGTAAACCGTTTTTTCTGGCATGCTGCACGCAACAACTACGTGCATCAAGTAGCTAATGGCAGAAACATCTTGAGTTTGTTTCGGATAAGTGCCAGCTTTAATAATTAAACGGTTATACCCAGAATTTAGATTTTTTACATAAGCCATCGTTTTATCATCGACCGGCACAAGGTTGACGTCGCGACCACTCGCCAAGTCCATGATGGCCGAGGCAGGGGAAGTCGTGCCAAGGGTGAATACTTGCGCATGACCGTCTTTCATTAAGGACACGGCATCTGAATAGCTCGCCTGGAAGTTCACCTTCGATAGGGATTTATAAGACATATCGTTTGCTTGCAAAATCAGATCGGTGAGCAATTCACCAGTATTGCCTTTAGGCTGTGTGACAAGCGACTTGCCTTTAAGATCTGCGAACGATTTCACATTGGCTGACTGCAACGCAACAACTTGAAATAGTTGCGAATACAAACTGCCCATATTGCAGACCTTGGTGACTTTCTGTTTATATGGAGGGCGACCCGCCAAGCCATCCACCGTACTGCTTGAGTTACCAAAGCCTAGTTGTACTTTACCTTCATCTACGCCTCGGACATTCGCAATACCAGCGCCCGGCGTTGCAGTGACTTGTAGGCCAGGTATCGATTTTTCCCATAGACCTTTTAGCGCGCCACCGAGCGGTACCCACACCCCACCTTGCGGGCCCGTCATGAGCGTCACCTGTTGCGCCATGCTCGGTGCCACGATGAATAATGCAGCACACGCAGTCGCCGCAGAAATTTTTAATTTGATTGAGTTCTTCATGATTTTTCCGATACGTAGCAGTTCTTTAGTGAACAGGTTTCAGGATAGATACAGGATAGATACTGAGTGTTCAGTCAAGCTGGAAGTAAACGCTCTTCAATGAGTCTACACGCTACGACTAATTGCTAGACGCTTTAGAAACAAACAATAGGGTTTATCCCTACACAGAAGACGGTGATGCCTCGCTGCGAATGCAGACCAAGGACAATAAGAAGCAGCGAATGCGTCATGACCCCGGCGCCTTGCAGTCGGCATTCCCAAAACGTTGCACGCACAACTGGCGGGTACAGCTACGCATGACGGCATCGCGTGGTTCAGCGTTGGTGTCGATAAACTCTAAAGACTGATACGTGCGGTACTCGTTACGCATCTCAGGCTGGCATCTTGTTTTTACGCGATTATCTTCGGTACGACTTTCGCATGTTGACCTGCCCGTTGGCACTGCGATGACCGTGGTGCGTGGCACGAACACCTGTATCGTATTGGGTGGAAATTGCCGGTATGCACTAGGCGAACATTCGTCTTGCGCCTGCAGGTATTCTCTCGTCACGCAACCAGAAAGCAATAGCAAAATGCAAAGGAATATTATTTTCATGACATCTCTTTAGTGCGACTAGGGACGATCTCCGCCAAGTTTTTGTGTCAAACCGGGTGGATTTGAAAAGGTTTTTCTGAAAGCTGATTGCCCTGCATTTGAAAACTTCAAGCCAGCCTGTTTGACCGCCTCGTTACTCACTTTGTGCAAGGGCGTATAAAACGGATGGTGGTGTTCGATAAACGGGTTATT
>CAMBZR010000016.1 GCA_945872285.1 Bordetella parapertussis
GTGACCTTGCGCACTTTAACGCCGCCCCAATCTTCGACCACTTTGCAAATAGACGTGAAGTCAGAATCAGGACCATAAGTAGCGTTGGTCACTGCAAGCATCTGGCGCACCGCCGCCCCCACCACCATGGGTACACCCATGGCCTCGGCTTCGTCTACGCACAAACGCACGTCTTTATAAGACAACGCTGTGGCAAAGCCAAAGTCAAACGTGCCCGTCAAAATCGCTCGTGGAAACTTATCTTGCGTCGCGCTGTTGCGCCCCGACCCGCTGTTAATCACATCAAGCATCACCTGTGGATCAAGCCCTGCCTTGACACCCATCACCATAGCCTCTGACGATACCGCTAACGCGGCGCCCGCCAACAGGTTGTTGGCGAGTTTCATGGTTTGAGCCTGGCCAGCGCCCTCACCCAAATGAAACGTTTTACCAAAGGTCGCCAGAATGGGCGTCAGCTTGGCGTACAGCGCTTTGGGGCACGAGACCATCACCGCCAACGTGCCTGCCGCGGCACCCGTGACACCGCCGCTCACTGGCGCATCAACATAACTCACCTTTTTGGTGCCCAGGCCTTTAGACACCACAATTGCGGTCTTGGGGCCGATGGTTGAAAAGTCGATTACACACTTAACTTTTTTACCCTCGATCAAGCCGTCTTTGCCAAGCGCTACGGCGTTGACGATCTCGGGGTTAGGTAGGCTTAAAAAAATAGTTTCGGCGCGATTAGCGACCTCGGCCGCAGACTTGGCTGCCACAGCCCCGTTCTTAACAAGGGCTTGCATCGCTTTTTGATCGCGATCATAGATACAGACGTCATACCCTGCTGCCAGTAAGCGCAAGGTCATTGGTCCACCCATGTGACCGGTGCCAACAAAACCTACAAGTTCTTTTGCCATGAGATCTCTCCGTTAAAGACTATCGATACGCTGTGCCAACTCAAGATCACGGGACGACAAACCGCCGGCGTCATGCGTCGTAAGCGTAATAGACACGCGGTTGTAAACATTTGACCACTCAGGGTGGTGATCGTACCGCTCAGCCAGCATCGCTACTCGGGTCATAAACGCAAAGGCTTCGTTAAAATCGACAAACACCCAGTCGCGCGTGATACTGCCGCCGCGCTCTGGCTGATAGCGCCATTGCGGCAGTTCTGTCAACAAACTCGCCAAGCGAGAGGGCTCAATTTTTTGCATGCTTCAGCTCGCGACTTTGGGTTCGCTGGGTAACCAAAGCACGACAAAAGCCGTACAGGCGGCAAAACCCGCCATCACCAGCAATAAGGTTTCAAACCCTAGCCCTTTGACCGCAGGTCCAAGCAACCAGACCGCAAACGAGCTAATCCCAAGGGATACCGCCAAGCGAATGCCCGCGACACGCGAACGCGAACGGTCATCGACGTAGCGCACGATCATGACATCGATAAACGGTACCGCACCAAAAATAAAAACCATCACGCCAAGCAGGGCGGCAAACAACCACCAACCTTGCGCGTAAGCCGAGAACACCAACAAGGGAATCTGCAAAAGCACAATACCCAAAAAAATGGGCCGTACCGCAAAATGATCAAGCAGCTTACCGACCGCCACTTGCATCAGCGAAGCCACGGCATAAATCACTGCCAGCAAAATCCCTAGCAGTGCTGGGTCAGAGACAACGCCTTGAAAGCGTTCGGACAACAGTTGCCCGTTACCATTGGTCGTGAAATTAAACAGCACACTGCCGGTGGCTGCGCTGACTGTCATCACGGCCAGCACACGGGCGAGCATCGCAGGCGTCAGCGTAATTTTGGCAGCCCCTTTGCGCTTGGCCGGAGCTTCAGTCTCAACCGGGCAGGCAAGCGCAAACCACAAACCACAGATTAAAGACAAGATCGCAGGCGCCGCAAACGCAGCGCGCCAGCCAATCCACTTAATCAAAAATCCCGTCAGCATGGCGGCAAGAGCAACGCCCAGATTGCCAGCCAACCCATTCACCCCAATTGCCAGGCCCGGATTCGCTGACTTTTGCACCAACAAAGGAATGCCACAGGGGTGATAGATTGAAGCAAAGGCCCCGACAAGCGTCAGACTCGCCGCCATTTGCCAGGCGTTTTGCGTGAATGCTGTTAACAGTGTTGAAGCCCCGATGCCCACAAAAAATATGATCATCATGCGTCGGCGCCCCCACAGATCCCCCAAGCGTCCTGAAGGAATCGAGCCCAGTCCAAATAAGAGAAAGGCACCTACGCCGTAAGGCATGAGGTCTTCCCAGCTTTGAAAACCAAAATCGCTGGCAATGACGCCAACCGAAGCTGCAAAAATTAGCAGAAACATGTGGTCAAGACCATGACCCACATTTAAAAGCAAACGAACCGATAACGAGTGATCTTGAGTATTCAATTAAGCGTCACCTTGTTTAATTTGACTAACTGTATTTCGTTTAGGTATCGAATGCTTTCAAATGAGCCGCGCCTTACGCCCGTCCGATGATGGATGCTGTCAGCATCAACTCTTCGAGTAGCGCCAAAGACATTGTGCCCGAGACCGAATACGGATCAAGTTCGGGTTTTTCAGAATATTTCAAAACAATAGAGGTATTGAGCTTAGCCAGGTTGACCTGACCCATGGTCCAACCTCCAAAGCGACGTTCGCTGATCTCTTGGTAATCAAGCAAGACGACGTCTCGATGACGCGGGTCGCGCACGATGTGGCTGTACAACTCATTGACCTGCGTCCGCCCACCCTCTACGGCTTGCAGATACAGACCGCCACCGAAACAAAGGATGCCGGTGATGCCATTAGCTATATTATACTTACGTGCAGAATCAAGAATGGACTGGGTCGTGTTGACCACTTCGGGACTTTGCGCGCGACTCACATAAAGCAAACGAACTAGCATGTTCAACCCTCGTGACGAATCAGAGATAAAAATTCACGACGCAGGTTTGCGTCTTTTAAGAAAGCACCGCGCATCACCGAATTGATCATGCGGCTGTCGGGGTCTTTGACGCCGCGCCAAGACATGCAATAGTGGGTGGCATTCATGACAACCGCTAAGCCATCGGGCTGCGTTTTTTCTTGGATCAGATCAGCCAGTTGAACAACAGCTTCTTCTTGAATTTGCGGCCGGCTCATGATCCACTCGGCTAAGCGCGCATACTTTGACAAGCCAATCACGTTGGTATGTTCGTTGGGCATTATGCCGATCCAGACTTTTCCCATCACTGGACAAAAATGATGGCTGCAGGCACTGCGTACGATGATGGGCCCAACGATCATTAATTCGTTTAAGTGCTCAACGTTTGGGAACTCAGTGATTTTAGGCTGCGCGGCGTAACGCCCGCCAAACACTTCGTTCAAATACATTTTTGCCACGCGCCGCGCAGTGTCGTTCGTGTTGTGGTCGGCTTGGGTATCAATCACCAGGCTGTCAAGCACACCTTTCATTTTGGCTTCGACTTCGTCAAGCAGCAACGCCAACTCGCCGGGTTCAATGAACGCCGAAATATTATCGTTGGCATGAAACCGTTTACGTGACTCTTTTAAACGGTTACGAATCACCACCGAAACAGGGGTACCTTTGTCTTGCTGCGCTGCGCTCATGCTCTGACTCGTTGTCTTGAAATTGTAAATGAGTGTACCGCCTGACAGCCTACGGTTTTGCAATAACCATAAGCTAGTCTACTCTAAGGAGCTAAATCGGGTGTCACAGTGAGTAATGACTTTGAGTATGATGCTGTCTGAATGCTCAGGAGGCTCTGTTGACTCAATCTATTTTTGGTATGCGCGGCATGGCCGTGGCCCCACACTCACTGGCGGCCGAGTCGGCAGTCTCTGTTTTGCGCGAGGGCGGCAACGCCCTTGAGGCCATGATTGCGGCGGCCGCCACCATCGCGGTCGTCTACCCCCATATGAACTCAATTGGCGGGGATGGCTTTTGGGTGATTAACGGGCCAAATAACCGCCCAGGTGGTATCGACGCCAGTGGCCGCAGCGCTCAGGCTGCCTCGCGTGACTGGTACGCCTCGCGCGGCATCACCCACACCATCCCGTTTCGGGGCGGCGTTGCCGCCTTGACCGTCGCGGGCACCGTCTCTGGCTGGGGTGCCGCGTACCACCTCTCCAAACAATGCCTAAATGGCAAGCTTCCACTGTCGCGCCTGTTGTCGGATGCGATTTATTTTGCACAGCACGGCATCGCCGTTACACAAAGCCAAGAAGCCTGTACGGCTTTAAAGCGCAGCGAGCTTGAGTCTCACAGCGGTTTTGCCAGTACGTTCTTGCCGCAGGGCATGGTGCCTGCCAAGGCCAGTATTTTTAAGCAACCCAAACTTGCCGGCACGCTTGATCTGGTTGCCAAACAAGGCTGCGACATCTTTTATCGTGGCACGCTCGCAAAAATGCTCGCGGCCGAACTCGCCGATGTGGGTAGCCCATTGACGCTCGCAGATTTGACCACCCATCAGGCAAGACTGGTCGACCCGCTGCACACTCAAGTCGCGCAAGCTCAGCTCTTTAATATGGTGCCTCCGTCACAGGGGCTTCTCTCTTTGTTGATACTAGGGATCATGGATCGCATCCACGGCTGGGATCAGGATCCAGAGGGTGCGGCCTTTATTCACACACAAGTTGAGGCCACAAAGCTGGCTTTTAGTATTCGGGATCAATATCTCACCGACCCAGCGTTTATGTCGGTTGCGCCACAAGACTTATTGTCAAGCGCGCGCATCGATGCCTTGGCAGCCAGGCTCGACACGACAAGAGCCGCGCCTTGGGGCCAAAAAACCTCACCGGGCGACACGATTTGGATGGGCGTGATCGATCAAGCTGGCATCGCCGTGTCTTTCATCCAAAGTATTTATCACGAGTTTGGTTCGGGGGTTGTTTTACCCAACTCAGGGGTGAACTGGCAAAATCGCGGCTGCAGTTTTTCGCTCAATCCCGCCCACATCAACACACTCGAACCCGGCAAAAAACCGTTTCACACCTTAAACCCCGCCTTGGCGCAACGGGCGGATGGGGGCGTGATGGTTTACGGTGCGATGGGGGGCGATGGGCAACCGCAAACTCAGGCGACGATTTTTAATCGTGTGACACGTTTTGGTGATCACCCGCAGCTTGCAATCGAGCGCCCGCGTTGGCTGCTGGGCCGCACCTGGGGGCAGTCAAGCGACTCACTGAAACTTGAAAGCCGCTTCAGCGCAGACACCATTGATCAGCTTAGATTGTTGGGTCACGACGTTGAAACGATTGGGGCTTGGGATGAAGGCGTGGGGCATGCCGGAATGTTGGTTCGACATGCGAATGGCGTGCTTGAGGGTGGCTTCGATCCACGTTCGAACGGAGCGGTGGCGTCTTTTTAGATTACAGCCACTTTTGCATGAATAGCGCCTGACCTGTTAAGGCGCTTAGCGAATATTGTTCAAAGCCAAAGCGCGCATACGACTGCTGGGCCACGCTATTGCCGCTCAAGACCTCGAGCGTTAGTTTGCAGCAACCTAACTGCTCGGCATGCTCTTCTAAGGCCTTGAGTAACGCTTGACCGATGCCTTTGCCCCGTTCAGCAGGGTCGACCGCGATGTCGTGCACATTCATCAACGGTCGGGCCTTAAAGGTTGAGTAGCCTTGCAAGGCATTGAGCAAACCGACGGGTTGCTGGTCAAGCCAGGCCAGCCAACTGATCGCCCCCGGTACTTGAGCCAGGTCATCGCACAACCGCGCTTTGACCTCGTCGGCTAAGGGCTCACCCCCACCCATCGGGTCGCGCGCATACATGTCAAGCACACTGATCAAGGCCAGACGATCGGTCGGATCCAGATAATTCGCTTTTTTAACCACAATGCTGCGTTGCATGAACACTCCAAACCAGAAAGCAACTAGAACAAGAACAAGAACAACTAGAAAAAGAACAACGAGAAGCAGGGGCAGACTCAATGGTATAACAAGCGGCTAAGCGTTTTTGACTAAAAAGGATCCCGATGTCTGCACCCCTACCGCTCGAAGGCCTGCGCGTCATTGAGTTTACCCATATGGTGATGGGCCCGACCTGTGGCATGATTTTGGGTGACTTGGGGGCCGAGGTGATTAAGGTCGAACCGCTTGCTGGCGACAACACCCGCAAATTGCTCGGCTCGGGAGCCGGTTTTTTCCCGATGTTCAACCGCAATAAAAAAAGTATCGCGATTGATGTCAAAAACCCGCGCGGCCGAGAAATCGTTTTAAAGCTACTCACTGACGCAGACGTCTTTAGCGAAAACTTTAAAAGCGGCACGATGGATAAGCTGGGCTTTGGCTATGAGGCCTTAAGCAAGCTCAATCCAAAACTGATTTACGTTTCGCACAAAGGTTTTTTACCTGGCCCCTATGATCATCGCACCGCGCTTGACGAGGTGGTGCAGATGATGGGTGGGTTAGCCTACATGACAGGCCCCGAAGGGCAGCCGCTTCGCGCGGGGTCAAGTGTCAACGACATCATGGGCGGCATGTTTGGCGCGATTGGCGTGTTAGCGTCGTTACAGCAACGCGCCCGCACCGGCCAAGGGCAGCAAGTTGCCAGCGCACTCTTTGAAAACAATGTGTTTTTAGTGGCCCAGCATATGCTGCAATATGCCGTCACCGGCAAACCCGCCAACCCCATGCCAAACCGCATTAGCGCCTGGGCTGTATATGATGTGTTCACGGTCAAAGACGGCGAGCAAATATTTTTAGCGGCTGTGAGCGATACGCAGTGGGCCATTTTGTGCGAAGAATTTGGCTTTGATGATTTAAAAAGCGATCCACGTCTGGGTAGTAATAATGATCGTGTTCGGGTGCGCGCGTGGCTGACAGCAGAGCTGCGCAAAAGATTTGCCGGTTACAGCGCCGCTGAGTTGAGCCAGCGCTTTGAGAAAACTGCTCTGCCCTACGCACCTATTACCCGCCCGCACGATCTGTTTGACGATCCGCACTTATTAGCCACAGGCGGCTTGGCACCCATGACGGTTGCAGCTGATAACACCGGCGCCGGTCGCGAGATCGATACCCGCGTCGCGCTGCTGCCGATTGCACTCAAAGGCGAGCGCTTACGGGTGCGCAAGGCCTCTCCAAAAATTGGCGCGGATACGATTGAAGTCTTGCAATCTGCGGGCTATACCCAGCAAGAGATCGAGGATTTACATCGTGCGGGTGTGATCGGAACTCAACCTGAGGCAGAACTTGAAACGCCCTAACTGACAACTCATTACCTAAAGCCATCCGTTTTACGCTTGAACAACAACGCAACGATCACTTTTACTTTTCTTCTTTCATCTTAAATTTTTACCGGAGCATTTATGGACTTACATCTCACCAACCAACACGTCCTCATCACTGGCGGCAGCAAAGGGATTGGGTTGGCCTGTGCCAAAGTTTTTTTAGAAGAAGGCGCAAAAGTCAGCCTGGTGTCGCGTGATCAAGCTAACCTTGCAGCTGCGAAAGCCGCCTTGATTGCGCAGATGCCGGGTGTCGCTGAGCGCATCGCCGTGTTTGCAGCCGACTTAAAAAGCGATGCCTCTGCCTTGGCTGCGTTGGATGCTGCAGAAAAAGCCCTGGGCCCAGTGGATGTGCTAGTGAACTCTGCCGGTGCAGCCGCGCGCAAGGCAGCGCCCGACCTCACACCTGAAGCCTGGCGCAATGCCATGGACGCCAAGTTTTTTACCTATGTCAATATGATGGATCCAGTGATCAAACGCATGGGTGCGCGTCGCAAAGGCGTGATCGTCAACGTGGTGGGTGCAGGTGGCAAAGTACCTTCGACCGTACATATTTCAGGCGGTAGTGCCAATGCAGCACTGATGCTTGCTAGCGCAGGCTTAGCAGCCGCCTATGCACCGATGGGGATTCGCGTGAACGCTGTGAACCCCGCAGCGACGCTGACTGAGCGCCTGAAAGAAGGCATCAAAGTCACGGCCAATCACGAAAAAATCAGCGAAGCCGAGGCGTTAAAACAAGCAACAGCCAAGGTGCCACTCGGTCGTTTAGCGACACCAGAAGAAGTGGCTGATACGGTGGTGTATCTGGCCTCTGACCGTGCCAGCTATGTGACCGGCACGATCATCACAATGGACGGCTCGGCCAATCCAATTGTGGTTTAGCTTTTCTGCATACGGATATATTGCTCGATCACAGCCTGATACGACGTATCGGGCTGCAATCCAAAACGGTGGGTGCGCTCGCAATCAAACGTTGACGGCCAGCCACCCACAATTTTCGCGATTGCTGGATCAGGCTTGACGGTCACCAGACTCGCGACGTCTTTACCTGCAACCTGCTCAAGCGCCTGAAGCATTTGCCCGACGGTCACAGTCAAGGCCGGTAAATTCAGCGCGGTACGACCACCAAAGGCTTCGCGCGTGGCTTCGGCAACCGCCAAGATCCCGGTAATCGTCGTCTCGGGCGAAGATAGCGCCACTGCGGTCGAAAGCTCAACCGGGCACACCGAGGCCACGCCCGCCAAGGGTTCGCGCACAATGCCGGATAGAAAGCTTGAAGCCGCGCCATTGGGCTTGCCTGGACGCACCGATACTGTCATCAAGCGCGCGACACGCCCATCAATAAATCCTTTGCGCGTGTAATCTGCGATCAGTTGTTCACAAATAAATTTATGAATCCCATAGCTTGACTGTGGCGTCGGTAAAGTGCCATCGCGCACCACTGCGCCTAAGGGGATAGCAGGATCCGAGCCAAACACGGCAACCGAACTCGCAAAGAAAAATAACGCCGCCTGACCCGTTCGAGTGTGTTGAGCACGAACCGCATCAAGCATGCGGCGAGTGGCATCTAAATTTGAACGCAAGCCTAGATCAAAATCTGCTTCGCACTCACCCGATACCGCAGACGACAAGTGAAATACGGCGTCATAGTCTTTTTCAAAGAGGCCGTCGATGCGTTTCAGTAAATCACCCGCGTCGACCTTAACCAGCGGATGATTAGCGATGTCTGCATCGCGAGGCGAAGCTAGATCTGTAATCGTCAGTGAGGTCAGTGCGCGACCTTGCAGTGCGCCGCGCCTGAGCAACGCGCGGGTCAACAGCGTCCCTAAAAAGCCAGCACCACCAGTAATGAGGATGTTCATTTTTTTCTCCGTATTTGTGGGCCTTGGCAAGACGCCTTGTACGTCTCGCGCAAGGCTTGAATCTTACCAAGACACCTTGAACGTTTCACGCAAGGCTTGAATGGCGGCTTCGCTGAGGGGTTGTGCCGTGCACTGTCCGCGCAACCAAAGCTTAGCGGTTTCTTCAAGTTCTTCAAGTGTGGCCATGGCAGCAGCGGGAGTCGCACCCCAGACCTGAGGACCCAGACGATCACACATCACAGCACGCAGCGTTAGGCCCCGTGCCTGATATTGCGCCACGCGCTGCGCAAGGTGCTCGGCCACCTGAGCGTCACCCGGCAAAAAATAGGGGATGAGAGGCACGTGCCCGACTTTCATCACGTAATACGGCGTCAAGGGGGGCACAATATCATCAGGGTGCCATACTCCGCGCAAGGTGAGATCAACCAAATAAGACGAATGCGTATGCACCACACACCCCGCACTTGGTACACAGGCATAGATACGGCGATGCAAGGCTATGGTCTTACTCGCGCGCTCACCTGAAATTTGTTGGCCTTGCTCATTGACCCACGCCAGCGTGTCAGCATCAAGAAACCCCAGACAAGCGTCAGTGGGGGTAATTAAAAATCCACCCCCCTGCTCTGAAGGCACGCGCACGCTGATGTTGCCGGTCGAGCCGTGAACGTATCCGCGTTCGAACAGGCTTTTGCCAACTCGGCAAACTTCGTTGCGTAAAAATTCGTTCGCTGCTTGGATGGATTTAGTCATGCTGTAAAAATTCTTTCAACGTGTGATGGGATTGAGTCACGCTCAGACAATGCAATGAAACGCTTTAGTAAAAAAATCAGGCGTACCGAAATTGCCAGATTTCAAGGTGATATGCAAAGTGCTGTCAGACACAGCAGTGTGGCCTGCACACCAAGGCACACCGGGGTCAATCTGCGCGCCAATTTGTAATTGTGTCATGCCCAAGGCTTGCACGACAGCACCAGAGGTTTCGCCGCCAGCAACGATTAACTGACCGACGCCTTGTCGAACCAAACCAACCGCAATCTGTGCCAACGTTTGTTCAACAAGTTGACCTGCTCTCTGCACACCGAGTTGCTCTTGAATACTTTTTAGTTCCTCGGGTTCGGCAGTTGAATACACAAGCACCGGCCCCTTGCCCAGATGCGTTTGGCATAAGGTAAGCGCCTCAGCCACCACTTGCTCAACGGCCTGAGCCCCTTGCTGCAAGCGCAAGGGGTCCACTGCAATGACTGGCAGGCCCGTCGCAAGAAAAGCCGCGACCTGCGCGTTGGTCGCGCGTGAGCAACTACCAGATATGATCGCTTGCAAACCAGTTGCCGGCGATAAACAAGACGCTTGCTGATTGGGCGTGATACCAAAATTAGCAGGCAGGCCAATCGCTACACCTGAACCCGCAGTGACTAAGGGCATGTCCGATAGCACAGCACCCAAGCACAGCAAATCAGCGTTACTAACGGCGTCAACCACTGCGATGGCTACCCCCTCGGCGCGCAAGGCTGCAATACGCGCACGGATCGCGGCTTCGCCTTGCGCAACGACGGTGTAATCAATCAGACCAACCTGATGACGCGTTTGGGGCTTCAACACCCGCACAAGATTCGGGTCTGTCATTGGGGTGAGCGGATGATCTTGCATACCACTCTCGTGGAGCAGCACCGAGCCCACAAATAAGTAACCTTTAAAAACGGTACGCCCTGCATCCGGAAACGCCGGCGTTGCAATCGTAAAGTCGGTTTGCAAGGCCGCCATCAACGCGTCAGTGACCGGGCCGATATTGCCTTGAGCCGTCGAATCAAAGGTCGAACAGTATTTGAAATAAATTTGCTGCGCGCCTTGCGCCTGCAACCAGTGCAAAGCCGCTACCGACTGCGCGCATGCCTGCGCAGGGGCAATCGTGCGCGACTTAAGCGATACCACCACGGCATCAACCTCGGCTTGCAGTGGTTGTGTCGGCACCCCGATCGTCTGGACGACTCGCATTCCTGCTCGCACCAGATTATTGGCCAGATCCGTCGCGCCCGTGAAGTCGTCAGCAATACAGCCAAGTAAGATTTTTTTCATCGTTTTGCGCAGGCAAGGTTGTAGTGGGCTTGGGATCAAAGTATAGCCTTGGCGCCAGGCTGCCTCTGGCGGGGGATTTCATCTTCGCGACACTGCCTCTGGCGGAGGGCTCCCTATTTACAACCAAGTAAAAATTTCACAATCTGCCTCGGGTATTCTCCCGTCACAAATGCACGAAAATTTGTCAAAATTAGCTAAACTAAACGCAATAAATAAACACCTCGCTGTGGTTGCTGCATTGCAGAATAACCATAGGCACGGAGACAAAACAACATGACAGCTATCACCTTTGCCCCACGCATTCTGTATCTCAGCCAAAGTCTAGAAGCGGTACGCGTGCAACTCGCTGGCGTTCGCCTGACGCGAGCCGCCGCGAGTCCCTTACGCGACGACATCTCAACCGACGAAATCTCGCCACTGCCGATCATGGTGCACTTCGATGAAACGCTTGGGCGCTATCCCTACACGGGCTACACCGTCGCTGGCCATCAACCGATTGGCGTTGGGGCAATTCAACAAGCGCAAATTGAGGTGGTGGTGGGCGGCAAACGCTATGGCAAGGGCAGCTCACGCGAACACAGTCCGGTCGCCGAACAAGCGGCCGGAGTTCGCTTAATTATCGCCGAAAGTTTTGAACGCATCTATCGACAAAATGCCGACAATCTTGGCTTGTTTACCTCAACCAATTTTGGCTTACTTGAGCGCATCACACGCGCAGAGGTAATCGAACTTGAAGAGCTGCTTGAAGGGCGCGATGCCGTTGCCGCAGCGATTTTGCGGGCGGGTGGTTTGCTCAACTATGGCCAGGCACGCTTAAAAGCAATACCTAAAAAACCGCTGGTACTGAAGCAATCCCTCACTCTTTTTGAAAAAATCATCGCGCGGCATTTGCTACCAACTGAAGACGCGCCGGCTTGGTTGCTGCCCGGTGAAGGTGGTTTCGTGCAAGCGGATCTGCGCTTCATACATGAGTACTACACAGGGATGTGTGCCCATGCGCTCAAGCGCCAATTTGGTCAAGCGCTAGCGTTACACGATTCAGCGAGCATCGTGTGTTTTGAAGATCACCTTTCGTATGTCCATCGTAGCCCCGCGCATCTTAAACAAGGCCTGGTGCCCGCCGTCAATCAGCTTTCAAAAGCACATCGCACGTTTGTTGCCAGCCATCGTTTGAAAGATCACGGCTATCTGCAAGCGCTTGAAGCGGGCAACGTCAACAACACAGGCTCAGAAGGCATCTCGCACGCGTTGATGGCCGAGAACTATGCCTGTCCCGGACAGCTGATCGCCGGCACCGACTCACATACCCCGCACAGCGGCGCGCTTGGCTGCGTGGCGTTTGGGGTCGGCACGACCGATATGGCCAACGCCTTTGTCACCGGTGCCGTGCGCTTCACCATGCCCGAGAGTTTGCGCATCAATGTGTCAGGCCCTCTACCCGCAGGCGTATCCGCCAAGGACGTCGTCTTGCATTTGCTAGCTGAGCCAAGCATTCGGGCCGGCGGTGGCGTGGGCAAAGTCTTTGAATTTGGTGGTGAGGCGGTTAGAGCAATGTCAATCGACGAACGTGCCACGCTGACGAATATGACGGCCGAACTCGGTGGCTTTACTGGGATCGTCGAACCTGACGAACAAACCGTACGCTTTATCAAAGAGCGCCGTGGCGTTGACTTTGTCATTGAGCCGTGGATGAAGAGCGACTCAGGCGCCGCCTATGCACGCACGATTCATATCGATGGCACACGCCTAGCGCCCATGGTGGCACGGCCGGGCGACCCGGGTAACGGCGTCGCGCTTGATACGCTCGCCGAACGACCAAAGATTGACATCGCCTATGGAGGGTCGTGCACCGCCGGTAAACGTGAAGATTTCGATCAATATCACGCGGTCTTAGCCTGGGCTGCCAACAAGGGGCTCAAGGCAGCCCCCGGCGTGACGTTATTTTTACAAGCGGGCACACAGGGCGTGCGCGACTATTGCTCGGCGCAAGGCTACCTCACAACCTTCGAAGCGGTTGGTGCCGAGTTTTTGCAGCCTGCGTGCGGTGCCTGTGCAAACTGCGGTCCGGGCTCATCGTCTGAAGCCGAGCAAGTAACTGTCAGCGCCATTAATCGTAATTTTCCAGGGCGTTCGGGTCCAGGGCAAGTGTGGTTGGCCAGCCCGGCAACGGTTGCCGCCAGCGCCATTGCAGGCAAGTTAGTGTCTTTTGCTGAACTGCAAGCGAGCCATTCACATTGAAGGTCTGAAACTGGAGGTCAGTTTCGCTTGGGCGCCAAGCGAACGGCGCTGGTGCTAGACTGCGAAGCTGACCAACTTGCGAGCATGCTCGCGCCCCGTTAGCATTGGGTTTATCTATCATTTACAGGAACAATATCGCATGAGCCAGCTGTTTACCCCCCTCCAAGTCGGCCCACTCAAACTCGTCAATCGCATCGTTGTTGCCCCGATGTGCCAATACATGGCTGACGACGGGCTTGCCACTGACTGGCACACCATTCATCTTGGTCAAATGGCGTTATCAGGCGCTGGCCTGTTGATCATCGAAGCAACCGGAGTCGAAGCCGTTGGTCGAATTACGCATGGCTGTATGGGTTTGTATTCGGATGCGCACGAAGCAGCTCTGAAAAAAGTTATTGATTCTGTGCGCAAATACTCTGACATGCCAATCATGATTCAGCTCGCTCACGCTGGTCGCAAAGCGTCAAGCTATCGCCCCTGGGAGGGCGGTCAGCTGCAAGCACCGGCAGACGGCGGTTGGGAAGTTGCAGGCCCCTCTGCGATCCCACAACTCCCTAACGAGGCAGCTCCTAAGGCATTTGAACTCGCCGATCTGAAGCGTATTCGCGAGGCGTATGTCGATGCGGCCAAACGCTCAATCCGAATCGGTTTTGATGGTATTGAACTGCATAGCGCCCACGGCTATCTGTTGCATCAATTTTTATCTCCGATTTCAAACCAGCGCACCGATGCGTATGGCGGCTCGCTTGAAAATCGCATGCGGTTTCCGCTTGAGGTCTTCAAAGCCGTGCGCGACGTCACACCGGCCAACGTATGCCTGGGTCTGCGAATTTCGGGCACTGACTGGGTTGAGGGCGGCTGGACAGCCGAAGACAGTATCGTCTTTGGTCGTGCAATCAAAGCCCTTGGCTGCGACTTTATCGATGTCTCAAGCGGCGGGGTCTCACCCAAGCAACAAATCACGCTTGGGCCAAAATACCAAGTTCCACTGGCCACGCAAATCAAAAACGGCACAGGCTTACTCACGATGGCCGTTGGCTTAATTAATGAGCCTCAAGAGGCTGAAGACATTATTGTGAATGGCGAAGCGGATATGGTGGCGCTTGCGCGTGGCATGCTGTTTGACCCACGCTGGCCCTGGCATGCTGCCGCACATCTTGGCGCACAAGTGCAAGTCGCCAAGCCTTATTGGCGATCACAGCCGCGTGGTTTAAGCACGCTGTTTGGCGACATCAAGACGGGTGGTCGTTAGTCGCCTGCTTGCACACAACTGTCCTTGAAGGTCGTTCGTTGCACAGACCGCGCGAACGATCACTTCAGGCAGCAACGGCGTATCAATCTCTAAAGTTATTAAACTGCAAGGGCAACTCGACCTCTGCTTTTTTTAGCAACGCAATGGCGTCTTGCAGGTCGTCACGCTTTTTACCTGTGACGCGCAATTTTTCGCCGGTGATTTGAGTTTCGACTTTAAGTTTGGCTTCTTTAATCGATGCAATCAATTTTTTAGAAATAGGTTGCTCGATGCCCTGCTTGATCGTCACCTTTTGACGCGCGCCCCCTAGGTTTTCGAGCGGGTCAGCGACATCCAAACACCGAGTATCAATCCCTCGCGCACTTAACCGGGCACGCAAGATATCGAGCATTTGCTTGAGCTGAAACGCACTGCCCGCAATTTGGGTGACCACAAAGCCTTCAAGCTCAAACTTGGCATCTGTGCCCTTGAAATCAAAGCGAGTGCTGAGTTCACGATTGGCCTGATCCACCGCGTTGGTCAGTTCGTGTTTGTCGACTTCAGAAACAACATCAAAAGAGGGCATGGCCGTGTTCCTAGCAAAAGAATTAAGTCGTATTTTAGGATACATTAGCCTTAGAATGTCGTGAAGCTCACTTCTACTGAGAGACCCCTATGGCCGACTGCGCCGGCGTCATCGCCCAACTGTTCATTTATCCAATCAAATCGTGCGGGGGTATCGAAGTCACACAGGCACAGCTCACAGCAACTGGCCTGAGTATGGACCGCGAATGGATGATCGTCGATCAAGACGGCATGTTTTTAACGCAACGCCAGATCCCGCATATGGTGTGGATCACACCGGCGCTCACGCCTACCGCGTTGACGCTCTCGGCACCCGGAGTCGCCCCTGTGAGCATTGCGCTTGAGCTGCCTAGCAGCCCTAAAACTGTGACCGTCTGGCGTGACACGCTGCTCGGTGACGACCAGGGTGATGCGGTTGCACAGTGGCTGGATCGCTATCTTGCCGTGCCTGGCAAACACTATCGCTTAATACGCTTTTCAAAACAAGCGCGCCGCCTATCGGCACTTGACTGGACAAAAGGCGTTGAAGCCGTCAACAAGTTTAGTGACGGCTTCGCTGTTCAAGTCGTAACGCAAAGCGCCCTCGATGAACTCAACACGCGCTTGAGTACGCAAGGCCACGCTGTGGTCTCGATGTCGCGCTTCAGGCCTAATATTGTGCTCGAGCAGCTTGAGGCGCACACCGAAGACCACCTAAGCGATCTCACCATTCACACCAAGCAAGGGCAGGCACAACTGCACTTAGTCAAGCCCTGCCCGCGCTGCGCGATCCCTGATATCAACCCCCACACGGCAATCTCGTCGCCCGAAGTCAACGATACCCTTCGACCCTATCGCACCTTAGCGCGAGTCGATGGCGCGATCTGTTTTGGCATGAATGGCATTGTGCACACGGGCGTTGGGCAGACACTCGCAGTCGGTCAACAGGCCGAAGGTAATTTTTCTTTTGATTAATGTGCGTTTGTTGCGCGGCGTTGCCACAACACTTACCCAACTTTGCCTAGGTATTTTTTTAACGGGCGCACTGTTCGGTGCTCAGGCGGCTCCTCTGACACTCCAAAGCCTGCATCACCCCGTGCCCGGAGGCGTTGCAATTATTGCTCTGCCCAGCGCCAACCGCATCCCACCCAAAGTCACCTTTCAGCACAAACCTGTTTTAGTCGTTGCAGGGCAAGAGCAAGGTTGGATTGCAGTTGTGGGGCTGCCGCTTGACACCACAATTCAAACGCAAGTGCTCTTGGTCACAGAGCAGCAAACTAACACTGAGGTCAAATTTGAGGTCAATGATAAAAAATATCGAGAGCAACGAATCACTGTTAGCAACAGTCGCCATGTCAACCCCTTGGCCGACGACATGGCCCGCATCACTCGAGAGCTTGAACTGCAAAATGCTGCGTATCGGCAGTTCAGCCCAAATATCCCGAGCAATGTTCTACTGGACGCACCCGTCAAGGGGCCACTCTCAAGCCCCTTTGGCTTGAAACGTTTTTTTAACGGCGAGCCAAGAGCTCCGCACTCAGGCTTAGACTTTGCTGTACCAACGGGTACGCCAGTCGCCGCGCCCGCAGCCGGCAAAGTGATCCTGACAGGTGATTATTTTTTTAATGGCAACACCGTCTTTTTAGACCACGGTCAGGGCTTGATCACCATGTACTGCCATCTTTCGGTGATTGATGTCAAAGTGGGGGACACCCTTGCACGCGGGCAAGTGCTGGGCAAAGTAGGTGCCACCGGTCGGGTCACCGGGGCACATCTGCACTGGAATGTCAGCTTAAACGACGCCCGAGTCGATCCGGCGATCTTTATCGGACAGTTCAAGCCCTGAGTCAGGTTTGTGCGCCGATACAGTCTGTCGTGCGTAATACGGAGCCAGCGCAACGCGGAAAAACTCTGTCATGAACTCAAGCAGTGGGTGCGACGTATTCGCCGTATTGATTCGCGGCCTTTTCAGAATCGCTTGCGTACCAAACAATCAACACGATGATCCCGATCAGGGTGAAGGCAATTAAGATCCACCAGCCGGTACGACCAATATCGTGCAGGCGGCGTACCGTGGCAGCCAACAAGGGCAAAAACAACACCAAGCTGACAACACCAGCAATACTCACGCCGACCGCCATTTGCGCGAACCAACTCAGCAGCAAAGTAAACAAATAAAACCACCAGAACTCACTGCGTGTTGCACGACCGCTAAAGGTTGCGAATTTTGAAAAACACGTTGTAATGGCTGTCGGAAAATTCATGTTGACCTCAATCATAGAGTTAGTAGGCACTCCGAGACACTATATTACGTTTCGCCCTCTCGTACTAAATATTGTATGAGTCAGCGTAATTTCTTGTATATTTAACAACGCTTGGCGCCAGGTCGTGTCGCAACCGCTTACGGTCTCGCCCGCAGTCATTCAAACAACATGCGCCTGAGATCGGGCGCCGGAGATCAAATGAAAACTCGCATTCTTACCGGCCTAGCGGCCCTGTTGCTTAGCGTGAATTGCCTGGCGGCCTTTCCTGAAAGAGCGGTGACACTTATTGCTCCGTTTCCGGCCGGTGGTGCAGCTGACGTGATCGCCCGTTTGCTCTCCAGACAACTTGAACTGCAACTCGGCAAACCAGTCATCGTCGAAAACAAAGCAGGCGCGGGTAGCGTGATTGGTGCAACTTACGTTGCTAATGCCAAGCCTGATGGTTACACCCTCTTACTTGGCTCAAACTCAACCTTTGTCTTAAACCCGGCTTTAATGGCTCAGATTCCTTACGATGCTGCGGTTGATTTTGATGTCATTGGCAAAGTCGGTGTGCTCGGTTTAGCGTTGCTTGTCAATCCACAACTCCCAGCCAAAAACGTTGCAGAACTGATTGCCCTGATCCGTGCGAACCCAGATAAATATTCGTACGCTAGTTATGGTAACGGCACCACTTCAAACTTTGCTGGAGCAATGTTTAATTCGATTACCGGTTTGAATGTGATGCATATCCCTTACAAGGGCAGCACCCCCGCCATGAACGATACGATCGGCGGACAAGTGCCGATCGCGTATGACACGATTTTGGCGACGACACCGCAACATAATGCAGGTCGTATTCGGGCGCTAGCTGTTACCAGCCTCAAGCGTTCAGCCCTATTGCCTAATATCCCCACCTTAGCAGAGTCAGGGTTAAAAGACTTCAATGTTGTGGCTTGGAATGCCGTTGTCGGTCCGAAAGGCTTACCCGCTGACGTCAAAGCTGTATTGCAAAAGGCGTTGAAAGCAGTCATTGAAGACCCAGCCGTCGTCGAGAAAATGGCCGCTACGGGTTTTGATATCAGTTGGAACCCCGCTAACGACTGGGCGCAAATGATTCGGGCTGAAATTGCTGAGTCCAAAGACATAGCAGCCAAAGCAAAAATAAAAATTGAGTAGAATTTTTTGAAGTTCGATCGCGATAATTTTTTTGCGTTCTGTCGCAATCAGAATCGGAATCAGAATCCGGCTCACTTAACGTTTCTTTGGATCACACATGTCACTTTTTTTGATTCGCCACGGCGAAACGCTGTTGAATGCAGCACGCACCGTTCAGCCGGCCGCAACCCCTCTTGCGCCGCGCGGACTTGCGCAGGCTGAGCTCGTCGCCGCGCGCGTGGTTGGGCTTAAACCTGCAGCGATCTTATCAAGCGATATGCCGCGCGCCTGGCAGACTGCCGAGGCAATCGCGCGTCATACGGGGCTCGAACCTCTAAGCACTGAGCTATTACGCGAGCGTAACTTTGGTGATCTGCGCGGCCGCCCTTACGACACACTGAGCTTTAATCCACTTGAGATGATTGAGGCACCCGCAAACGGTGAGTCGTTAGCCGAGTTTCACGAGCGCGTGGCCGAGGCCTTTGAGTATGCGGCGCGGCTGCGCGTATCGCTCGATGGCCCATTGGTGGTGGTTTGCCATGGCTTGGTGATTCATGCCATGCTGGCCAATTGCATTGACGTGGGCAAACATCCGATACCTGCGCGCATCGGCAACACTTCGATCACCCGAGTAGTTGCGCAGCACCCTTTCACTGCTGAACTCGTGAACTGTACGGCCCACCTAGACGGCACCGATTTAGCGGAAGATACTAAAAGCTTATCGGGCGGCTGACGCACGCGACACACGCCGCGGCCGTCAACGCAGACCGAATAGATTTTTTATTTTCTGCCACAGGATACTAAACAGGACGCCGACCGGGTTGATGGCCTGAGGCTCAAAGGGCTCTGCGACCTCAGGCTGAGCTAAACGCTGTGTCACGTTCTGACCAAAATCCGCCACCATTCGCCGCACAAATTCTTGCACCAAGCCCGAGCGTGAAAACTGTGCCAAGGGCCCCTGCAAGGTGTAGAGTAATTCGACAGCAACACGCGTACTTGAGGCACTTAACACTTCGAGTTGATAACGCACATCGCCGGTCGCACGCGACTGGCTGACCGAATCCTGACCCGTCCCTTTCAAGACCGCAACCCGTTGAGCTGCATCACGCTCAATGGTGGCGCTACCTTTGAAGGTTGCAGACATAGGGCCAAATTTAATTGCAATCTTGCCTGCGACCTGCTCGAGCGTTTCGCTTTCAACCTGTGCGCCAGGCAAACAACTTGCGACCGCTTTTAAGTCAGACATGAAAGTCCAAACCTCGTCAACGCCAAATGGCAGATCAAACGACGCGCTGACTTTCGTACCTTTTTGACGACCCTGCTGCTGATCTGCTTGGCGAGCTGAATCACTGCCAACGGTGGCAGCGCGTGCAGCGAGTGGATCACCCGAGTCAGGGGCTTGTGCAATCTGACGCTTGGCTTCAAAGCTCATGAAATCTTGCGCAGCCTCTGGACGGGCAACAGGCTGCGCCCCCCGCTTGGTCATCGCTGCACGCAACGCTTGAACCTGAACATCCGGCTCAGCGCGTAAGTCTTGCAAGACAGCCAAGATCGCCGACACAATCCCCATGTAGCCGGTGCAACGGCACAAATTACCCGCGAGTTCAATACGCACGCGCTGCTCATCGGCTTGTGGCAAGCGCAAGATGATGTCGCGCGCAGTTGCCAGCATGCCAGGCGTGCAGTAGCCACATTGCAAGGCATGATGGGCGCTGAAGGCCGCCCGCAGGCGCGCCATCACGGGATCCGACTCGTAACCTTCAATCGTGGTAATCGCACGCCCTTGGCAGGCTACTGCGTAAGTAATGCACGCTCTGACGGGTTCGCCATCAAGCAGCACAGTGCACGCGCCGCAGACGCCATGTTCGCAGCCAAGATGAGTACCCGTGAGTTGCACGACGTCGCGTAAGAAGTCACCCAAGTGGGTTCGGTCAGAGACCGCCTTTTGAATTGACTGACCGTTGACCGTTAAGGTAAGAGTATTCATGCGTGCACACCAAAAGCCTGTGCGAGACAGCGCACTATTGCAGCGCCGGCCATGCGGCGCCCTAACGTATCAAGTTGCTCAATTGCCCCCTTTAACGCGGCCTCAATGGCCGCCTCAGACGCCACAGCCAAGCCGCTGCGAGCCACTTCGCTGGCAAGCGTTTCAAGTGCCACGGGGGCACCATCTAACGCACCCACCACAATCTGAGCCGTTGCACTCGCGGGTTCAAAATAGACCGCACAGCTCGCCTCAGCGAATTCGCCTGTCTTTCGGCAAAACTTGTAGTAGCCCCAACGGGCTTGCGCGCTCAAGCGCGGCAGATGCAGCGCGGTAATCACCTCGCCCTCGGCCAAGCTCGTGGTGTAGGCCGCCAACATGAAGTCTTGCATCTTGATGAGTCGCGGCGCTTGCTCAAAGGCGCGCACCTCAACCAGAGCGTTCAGCGCACGCGCAGCAAGTATCCAGTCGGCTGCGGGATCGGCATGCGCCAAACTACCGCCTACCGTGCCACGGTTGCGCACGGAGCGATAAGCAATACGCGCCGCCATCTCTTGCACCGGATGCCCGCGCAAAAGCTCAAAGCAACCATCCTCAATCTCAGCATGCGTCACCGATGCCCCAACACGCACGCGCTCCTCGACCAGCTCGACACTGCGTAGCTCGTCCAAGCGCGACACATCCACCACTTGCGCCGGGCGCGCCAGCCTTAAGTTCAGCATGGGGCCCAAGGATTGACTGCCCGCCATTAATTTCGCTTGACCGTCAGAGCGAGCAAGCGCCCGCAAGGTTTCAACAAGCGTGGCGGGCATAACATATTCGAACGATGCCGCCTTCATTGCACACCACCGGCTTTTTGTTCAAGCGCCTCAAGCACACGCCGCGGCGTCAACGGCGTACGCGCAAGCTCGGCTGCGCCGACTCTGCGCAAGGCATCATTGACCGCACCAAAAATTGCAGCGGGTGGTGCAATGGCGCCACCCTCGCCCATCCCTTTGGCGCCAAACTCCGTATGTGGAGAGGGCGTTTCAAAATGATCGATCCGAATATTAGGAACCTCAGTGGCACCGGGCATCACATAGTCAGCGAGGGTTGAGGCCAGTGGCTGCGCAAAATCGTCGTAACGCATTTCTTCATACAACGCCGTACCAATCCCCTGCGCGACCCCACCGATCGTTTGTCCTTCAACCACCATGGGGTTCACGAGCACGCCACAGTCTTCAACCACCACATAATCCAAGATTTCAACACCGCCCATTTGCGGATCAACCGCCACCAGGGCCACGTGTGTGGCATAACTAAAGGCACCCGTATCCACCCGAGGTTTATAGCCAACGGTCGCCTCTAAACCCGCCGGATCTACATCGGGCGGTAAGAGTTGTGGGCTTAGGTACCAGGCTTTTGCAATTTCACTTAAAGACACCCGACGCTCAGCGCAACAGACCGCCCCCCCCTCAAGCACGACCTCAGTCACTTTAGCTTTCAACAAATACGCACCAATGTTCAACAGTTGCGGCACAAGCTTCTGGCAGGCTTGCGACACCGCTCCGCCCGACATCACCAGCGAACGCGACGCGTAGGTGCCACTTGAATACGGAGTCTGCCCCGTGTCACCGTGCATGACACGCATGTTAGACAGATCAATCCCCAACACTTCGTGCGCGATCTGCGCGAAGGTGGTTTCCATCCCTTGCCCATGCGAGTGCACCCCCACTCTAATTTCAAGACCGCCATCAGGTGTCATACGCACCATCGCCTGATCAAAGCCAGGCACAATAGGCATCCCCCAGGCCGCAAACACCGAGGTGCCGTGCGCCGATTGCTCGGTGTACGTGGCCAAGCCAACACCAATCAAGCGCCCATCGGCCTCGCCTTGTTGTTGGCGCGCGCGCACCGCTTTGACATTGATCATCTCAAGCGCACGCCTGACACTGGCCGGATAATCACCGCTATCAAAATGTTTATTTGCCACATTCACATACGGCATCTGCTCGGGCTGTACAAGATTTTCAAGACGAATCTCCCAAGGCTCGCGACCCACCTCAAGCGCAAGAGCGTTAAGCGTGAGTTCGATGGCAAAGCACACACCGGTGCGAGCCACGCCGCGGTAGGGTACAAAACCAGGCTTGTTGGTGGCGACACACTGCGTGACGCAGCGATAGCCATCGAAGGCATAGGGACCGGGCAAGTTGCCAATCGCCTGACCTGGCTCAATCCCAATCGTAAAGGGCCAGACGGAATAGGCGCCACCGTCAATCGTAATCTTCGCATCAAGCGCCAATAAGCGGCCGCGACGATCGGCGTAGGCCGTCATCTCGTAATGATGCTCACGCGTATTCGCGCCCGCGATCAGATGTTCGCGACGGTCTTCAAGGTAGCGAAACGGCTTGCGATAGGTCTTGGCAAGCCAGGCGACGCACAACTCTTCTTGCTGCAGCACGCACTTGTAGCCAAAGGCCCCACCCACGTCAGGCGAAATCACTCGCACCTGCCCCTGATCCATCTGCAAATACTGAGCCAGTGCCGTACGTATTAAATGCGGCACTTGCGTGGCACTCACGACCACTAACTGATTGGCCTGATGATCCCAGTAAGCCAGCACGGCTTTACCCTCAAGCGGCACCATGCACTGGCGAGCGAGGCTCATCTTTCGATGCACTACGACTTCTGCCTGTGCAGCAAGTGCGTCAAAATTTTTATCCACCGACAAGGTCACGAAAACATTGTCCTTCCATTGCTCATGCACCAAGTTTTCGGTGGCTTGCATGGCGCTTAACACATCCGCATACGCGGGTAGCTCTTGGTACTGCACTTGCACGGTTTCGAGCAGATCTTCAGCTTCGGCGCGCGTCGGGGCAAAGCCCATCACAACCGGCTCGCCCACAAAGCGTACTTTGCCGCTCGCTAACGGCGGATGCGCCGACAGTTGATAGGTTGGCAAGGACGAGTCAGCCGCAATATCGAGTACATCGCTCAAGTGCGCGCGCGTGAACACAGTGGGCTGACTAACAGGGGGAACCTCAATGGACGTCACCCTTGCGTGCGCTAAAGGGCTGCGCATAAAAGCGACTTCAGACAACCCAGGCATCACCATATCTGCAACAAAATTTGCTTTGCCATGCAGATGACGATCATCTTCTTTACGCAACACCCTCGCCCCGATCCCCTGAGGCTTGATGCGCGCTGTGCTACCTGGGTGTCCCATGCTTCACACTCTTTTCAGATAAGGTTCAAACGATTCCTAGCGACGACTCACCGCGGCGAAGGTGTAGTTATCCAGTGTCGCCTCAGCCAAACGGAACCAACTGGCCTCGCTCTGCTGAAACTTCTGCCACTCAGGGAAGATTGCCGCAAAGTCAGGATTTTTTTCTGACAGTTCTTTCCAGAGTTCTTGCGAAGCGTTATAAGCTGCATCCATCACATCTTTTGAAAACAGATTGACTTTAGCGCCACCGCCAATCAGTTTACGTAAAGCCTCGGGATTTTTGGCATCATAGTTGGCCAGCATCTTGAGGGTTTGCTCGTTACAGGCGACTTCAAAGGCCGCTTGATATGCGGGTGGGAGTTCAGCAAACGCCTTGTCATTGACCATCGTGGTAATCGAGGCGCTGCCCTCAAACCAGCCTGGGGCGTAGTAGAAAGGCGCCACTTTATTTAGGCCAAGCTTTTCGTCGTCGTAAGGGCCAATCCATTCTGCTGCGTCAATCGTGCCCTTTTCGAGCGCCGAATAAATGTCGCTTGGCGGAATTTGCTGAGGCACAGCACCCAGTTTTGAAAGAACCATCCCGCCGATACCGCCAATGCGCATCTTTAAGCCTTTAATGTCGGCCAAGGACTTGATCTCTTTGCGATACCAGCCACCCATTTGAACGCCCACATTTCCGCAGGTGAAATTGATGATGTTGTACTTTTTATAGACCTCGCGCACGAGCGGCAGGCCCCCGCCATACTGTAGCCAGGCATTATGCTGACGCGCATTCAAACCAAAACTTAGACCCGTATCAAACGCGAGCGCGGTGTTTTTACCGATAAAGTAAGTGCTGAGGGTGTGATTACACTCAACCGTGCGGTTGCTCACGCCATCCATACTTTGTAGCGCGGGCATGATTTCACCGCCTGCAAACACACGAATTTCGAATTTACCGTCAGTCAGTTGCGCGACGCGCTTACCGAGCTCTTCGGCAGAGCCATAAATCGTATCGAGTGTTTTAGGCCAGCTAGTAGACATGCGCCATTTGACCGTGGGGTTGGTCTGGGCGAAGGCTGGCGCACCCATTGCGGCTAAACCAGCGCCAGCTACTGTTGCAGTTTGAGTAAGAAAGCGACGTCGTTGCATGCGGATCTCCAAGAGATAGGTTAAATGAGCATACTGATAGGTCAAGCAAAGAGCAACAGCGGTGAAACGTCTAGCGAGCGTCAGGCGTCAATTTTTAACGCCGTAACCACCTCCGCCGGGTAAGCCTAGCTCGAGGATATCGCCCTCGACCATATCGACTACGCCTTTGGGGTGTTCGACTGCCTGGCCATTCAATAGCACATGACCAGTACGTCCCGCTTGCCCGCCTTCAATACCTTTAGCGGGCACGCGTGTGCGTTCGGTTAATAAAGAGACGCGCAGGCGACCGGGCCAGCGCGACTGAAAGGATACTTTTTGTCCCATGCCACCCCGGTGCGCACCTTCGCCCCCCGAGCCTTCAATCAAACTCTTGCAACCAAAGAGCACCGGTGAGAGCATCTCTGCGACTTCGATCGGTGTGTTTGAAATATTGGCCGGAAACCCTGAAGTGGGTGGCCCATCGCGATCACGCATCGCACCCATTCCACCATTAAAGAAGAGAATGCTCGAGAATGAGGTGCCGAGTGCAGGATTTACGCCGCGCATCAGCACGGACCAAAGCGGTGTACCACTATCGGCCTGCACGCGTTCGGGCATCACCTTGGCAAGCGCTTCAAACACTGCAGCTTGCAGCTGATGTCCGATCAAATGTCTTGCGCCCACTGCGGCGGGCGGCTTCGCATTGACGATGGTCCCTTCAGGGGCGATCACTTTAAATAGCCGCGTAAAGCCATCGTTATTTGGGATGCCTGGCGACAACAAACATTTGAAGGGATAGATCGTATAAGCATAGGTATGATTAAAGGTCTCGTTGATCCCAAACCTGACCTGCGCTGTGCTGCCGCTGTAATCGACCGTCACGCCCTCGTGACTGACGGTAACCTTGGCTTGGATTCTGATGCGCTCATCCCAACCATCAGACTCGACCGAACCGTGATAAACACCCGGTGGAATTTTTCGGAGCTCACGCAAGGCCGCGTCTTCAGAGGCTTTAAAAATGGCACCTGCAATCTCGTTGATATCGCTTAAGCCGTACTCTTCTAACAACTCTGTCAAGCGACGCTCAGCCACGCGCAATGCCCCCACCTGCGCTTCGATATCACCACGCACTTGCTGCGGCAAACGCACGTTGGCTTCAAGCATCTGCATGACCCAGGGGTTAAATACCCCAGCCTCAGCAAGCTTAATCACCGGAAATCGAATCCCTTCTTCGTACACTTCGCCCGCATCGGCAGACCACTGACGTCCGCCTACATCCGATAAGTGCGCGACGGCCATCGCAAAGGCGACTAAGCGCTCACCGAAAAAAATGGGCGCGACCATCGTGGCATCCGGCAGATGACCTGTACCGATCCAAGGGTCGTTGGTAAACAGGATATCGCCCGGCTTCAAGGTCTCTTGAGGAAACACTTTCAAGATCCCTTTAAGCGACAAAGGCGCTGTCCCGATAAAGCCCGGGATACTGAGAGCCGACTGCGCGACCAACCGCGCTTCGGGATCAAGCAGCACACAGGCAAAATCGTTTGACTCACGCACGACGGTCGAGAACGAGGTACGTTTAAGCGTTGCCCCGGCTTCGTCGGTAATCGCGATCAGTCTGTTCCAGTAAATCTCTAGATCAATCGGGCTCATGCCACGCTCCTTTGCTGCTTCATGCCGCACGCCCTTGACGGGCACCGAGGGTGATTCTTAGATTGCCGTGCGCATCTAGCGTAAAGACATCGCCTGGGCCAATCACCACAGTCGAGCCGGGTTGTTCAACCAACGCGGGCCCCTCGTAACGCTGCGCGATGCGCAACTGTTCAAGCGACAGCACCGGTGTTTGAATATAACCCTCGATATCCGGAAAAAAGACTTGGCGCGAACGCTTGGCCTGTGCAAGCTGGTCGGCGGGCGCCTGTGACGAACGCACTTCAGCACTGAGAGCAGCGTTCGCCGAGGCCTCGACGCGCCAATTCACAGCTTCGACCCGTTGGCCGATCAATTTTCCGCCAAAGCGGGCTGCATAGGCTTGAGCAAAGGAGGCCTCGATGGTGTTCTGTTCGGTCTGCACCAACTGCGCAGGCAATTCAGTTTCGACTTCAAACCCTTGGCCAACATAGCGCATATCCGCGCTACGGCGAAACGAAATCTTTTCTCGTGCAACACCCGCCGTTGCCAACTCTTTGCATAAGGCCTCTTCCATCCCTTGCAATAAGGCCTCAATCACTGGCCAGTCCATCTCGCTTAAGCGTGCATAGCGCGTGCGAACCATGTCCATTTTCATTGGCGCAACCAGCAAGCCAAAGGCTGAAAATACACCCGCATTGGCTGGCACCAGCAAATCAGTGCCACCACAACGACGCGCGACTTCGCGTGCGTGAATCGGGCCTGCGCCACCGAAGGCGAGCAAGGTATAACGTCGAATGTCGCGGCCATTTTCGACCGCATGAATTTTGGCGGCCACTGCCATATGCTCGCAAACAATCCGATGAATCCCGTTGGCCGCTTCGACAATACTCAACCCCAAGGGGCGCGCAACATGTTCTTCGATCGCTTGCTCGGCTAAGTCCAGACGCAAACTCACCGCACCGCTTAACGTACCCTGCGGATCAAGATAACCCAACACCAAGGCCGCATCGGTCACCGTGGGGCGTGTGCCGCCCAAGCCATAACACGCGGGCCCAGGGCTTGAGCCTGCGCTCTGAGGACCAACTTTCAGCAAACCTGTGGTGTCAACGTGCGCAATGCTGCCACCGCCCGCACCAATCTCAATCAGGTCGATCGTCGGTAAACGCACCGGCAGCCCACTGCCTTTTTTAAACCGTTGCTGACGCGCCGCTTCAAACTCTGTCGTAATCGACGGACGCCCGTTCGAAATTAAACACGCCTTGGCTGTCGTGCCGCCCATATCAAACGCCATCACATTCGGTGTCTTTGACACACGAGCAGAATGCGCCGCACCCAAGGCACCCGCCGCCGGCCCCGACTCAAGCATGCGAATCGGCATGCGCTCACCGAGCTCTCGAGAAATCACACCACCATTTGACTGCATGATATGCAAGGTCGCGTTCAGCCCGGTTGCCCGCAAGCCGTCTTCAATCGCACCTAAGTAGCTACCAACCATAGGCATGACACACGCGTTGAGCACCGTCGCGACGGTACGCTCGTATTCACGGATTTCGCCCAACACTTCAGACGATAATGAAATCGATAGCTTGGGTGCAATACGCAGTGCGATCGCTTTCACACGCTGTTCGTGAGCGGGGTTGGTAAAGCTATGTAAAAAGCACACGGCAATGGCGCGCACCCCAGCATCGCGTAACTGCCTAACGACTTGCTCGACCTCTTGATCTTGCATCGCAATCAAGACCTGCCCCGCAGCATCCACGCGTTCACGCACCTCAGCTCGCAACGCGCGCGGCACAATCGCATCAGGCCCCGGCGCAGTCAAGTCATACAGATCGTAGCGCAACTCGCGTGCGATCTCGATCACGTCACGAAACCCTTCGGTTGTGATCAAGCCGGTGACAGCGCCTTTGCGCTCAATCACAAGATTTGTCACCGCAGTGGTTGCCCCGACCACCACGTCGGTCACTTGAGCAAGCGTCAGGTCGTGCTCTTTAAGCAAGGCCAGTAAGCCCAACCGAATCGGCATCACAACATCGGGCGCACCCGTCAGGACCTTTGAGGTGAAGATACTGCCATCGTGACCGAGTAATACCAAATCGGTAAAGGTGCCCCCGATATCAAACGCAAAACGATACTGCTGGCTAGAAGCTAGCGCCTGAGCACTCATACTTAGCCCTTAACTTTTGAGAGCTTGATGCCACGTTCAAAGCCATTTTCGAATTTCTTAGACTCAAACACGTTGTCTTTAATCGAGAAAAACTCTTGTAACACCCGCTGCTCATCGGTGGTCGTGTGCATCGAGGTGGCATCAAACGGGCAGGTTTGCGTGCACATTTCGCAGCCAATACAGTTAGCATGAATCGACTCGACCGAGCCGTCACCCTGCGCCAAAGCATCATAAAAACAGGTTTGAATACAAATCGTACAGGTTGGATTTTTACAGGCCTCAGAGGCAATTTCACTGTGCATGCGGGGCTTACGAAACTGCTCGCCATAATCCTTCACGGCTGCGCGCGAGGCAATACCTGTCATCGAGGCGATATCTGGATAGCCATGGGTATCCATAAAGTTATCAAGCCCTGTAATCATGCTGGGCAGGTACTTGATCCCTTTGAGCATCAGCACCGAGCCAACTTGAACGAGTGGCGCGCCCGTCATAATGAACTCAACGATATCTTTGTGATCGTAGATGCCGTTCGATCCGGTAATTGGCATGCCCAATTCTGTATAAATGCGATTGACCCAACGCAGCGATAAGGCTTTAGCCCAGACCCCACCGATCCCTGCAGGCCCACCCAAGCGAGGCAATCCGGTTTCGATATCAACAGAAAATCCTGTGTAGCGATTGGTGGCGGTCACACCGGCCGCACCTGCTTCTTTAACCGCCCGCGCTACATCGAGCACACGCGATTGATCTGGGGTGAGTTTAATAATGACCGGGATCTTAACGGCCTCGCAGACGCGCGCAGTTACCTCGCGCGCAATCTCAGGTTCTTGCCCAATCATCGAGCCGCCATGCACACCGGGCATCATGGCCGGATGCGGACAACCAAAGTTCAACTCGACCATAGGCAAGCCGCAATCCTCGATCGTGCGGCAAATATCGATCCAACTTTGTATGGTTTTTCCGCCGGCGCTACCAATCAAATGTGAGCCTTGATCTTGCGCGTACTTGTTAAGGTCTTTTAAATGCGGAATCCATTCACGCAAGGGCGTACTTGAGTAACCCGAACGGCTGTAGAACACAAAATTCTTGTTGACCTTACCTTTAATCAGTTCATTTTTTTCATTCAGAATCGCGTACTTTGAATTTTGCGTCAAACGCGCCATATCTTCGATGTCAGTGAGGGTCTTGATAATCATCCCACCTGCACCGGCATCAACACACTCGCGAATCACTTCAGGGCTATTGGTGGTTTCAAGCGACGCTATCACCACGGGATTCTTAAATTTGACGCCACAAAAATCTAAAGAGAGATCAGCCACGCGTTGCCCCTAAATTAAGCGAAATTAAATCAATGAAAAAGGTCAGAGACCTCAGAGCTCACCCACTCGACGCCCGCGCGCCTTTAAAGTCTCGCCACTTGGTCGCAGCGAGGTGCGACCACTGTCGTTATTGCCCTCGACCAGCCGCCCGAGAAGCGCCATGAACACCTGGCGATCAGCAGGATTGAGTGGGCTCAGCAATTGCTGTTGTGATAACTGCATATCTTTTTGATAACGCTGTACGAATTTTTTTCCGTCTGGCGTGGCCAAGCATAATTTGCGTCGACGATTCTGCGGATCGACTACCCGAGTGAGCAGACTGCGGTCTTCAAGACGCCTGAGAATCTCTGCAACGTTGGCGGGATCGAGTCCAAGCTCAGCGCCAAGGGTGGCCTGATCGATGCCTGGCCGGCGGATCAAAATGCTGAGCAAGCCAAACTGCACAGGGGTCACTTGCCCATCGGCCACGCGGGCCGAAAACATGGCCACGTGAATTTGATGCAATCTGCGCACTAAATAGCCCGGTCGATCCCAAATCGTGTGGTTGGCCGGGGAGTCGTTGGCGGTGACGTTGGAAACCGTTGGCACGACCACCAAAGCGGGTTGCGCACGCGCGGCAGGTTTGGGGCCTAACTTGGGTGACACAACACGCACACTTTTACTCACGGCACGCCTCGATCAACGGTTCGTATACTGATTGTTCGTATACTGACAGTTGATTGTGGAGCTAACCGACCTTGGTTGTCAAGCAAAAAGACAAGGGGCGGCTAAAACCGGCTACCGGCGCAAACTCGGCATCTTAGGATGGCAGGCACAAGTCGATTGGCACTGGCTACAGCTCTTTCGCGGCGCTACAGACCACCCGCTTTAGCTACCTCAAAATTGACAAAAGCTTTACTTCCACACTCACCACAAAAGCTGAAAGCCAAATTTTAATAAAAAGTATTATCGATCTGGCCAAGAACTTGGGGCTACACTGCATCGCAGAAGGCATCGAAACGGCTGCACAACTCAAGCTATTGCAAGACTTAGGCTGCCGCTCAGGCCAAGGGTATGACTTGCATCGACCCGTCAACCGTCAGCAACTCGAGCACTTAATTGACTTGCCACCATCACAGACTGTTCTTTTGACTCAACAAGCAACACCCACCTAAAAAAAGATAAACCGCTTTTGAATCATTGCTAACGAAGATCAAAAAAATGAAAAATCAACACGTTATTCTGGTTAGCCGTCCCTCTGGCTGGGTCACCGCTGAAAACTTCAAACTCGTCGACGCAGACATGCCTGTGCCAGCCACTAATCAAGTCCTGATTCGCAACCAATGGTTGTCGCTTGATCCTTACATGCGAGGCCGCATTTCTGACGCCAAGTCATACGCACAAGGGGTCAACCCGGGCGAAGTCATGGTGGGTGGCGCAGTCGGTCAGATTGTCGAGTCCAATTCGCCCGACTTTCAAGTGGGTGAAACCGTCTTAGCCGCGACTGGCTGGCGTTTATATGGCACGTTGAACGCCAAAGCCGTCACCAAGATCGACACCAGCAAAGTGAGTCCGACCGCCTACTTAGGCATTCTCGGGATGCCAGGCATCACCGCCTGGACCGGCCTGATCGATATCTGCCAACCCAAAGCTGGCGAAACCGTTGTCGTTGATGCAGCCTCGGGCGCAGTCGGCAGCGTCGTCGGACAACTCGCCAAACAGGTTGGCTGCCGCGTAGTTGGAATTGCCGGTGGCGCGCAAAAGTGTCAGTACGTCATCAGTGATTTAGGGTTTGATGCGTGTGTGGATCATCGTTCGCCAAATTTTGCCACCGAACTGGCCGCCGCCTTGCCCCAAGGGATCGACTGCCTGTTCGAAAACGTCGGCGGCGAAATCTTTGAACGCCTGCTAACGCACATGAACACCTTTGGTCGGATCGCGCTTTGCGGCATGGTGTCTGAATTTAATCGCGACGCCCATGCTTACCGCACGCTGCGTGCGATTTTGGTTAGCCGCTTACGCGTGCAAGGGTTTATCGTGTCAGACAAACTCGACACCTGGCCCGCGATCCGCAAACAACTTTACGATTTAGTGATCGCCAACAAGCTCAAGTTTCGCGAATCTGTTGCGCTTGGCTTGGCCAGTGCACCCCAAGCCTTAGTGGGCATGTTGAAGGGCGAAAATTTTGGTAAACAATTGGTGAAATTAGACTGAGCAACCCAACGGTATGCCTGAATATGAGGCGCGTGACGCGCTCATCTCGCAAGACGTCCATGGCTCATAAAAAGCGGTCTAAGATGCGGCGACTTTGTTTGTCAAGCGCCTGCATGTCGGGCAACATAAATCTTAAACCATGACTATCCGTAATCATCAGCGTCCAGGTGCTAAGGCGTCGGATATCTTCTTCGCTCTTAAGAATCAGCTTGGTTGCTCCGCGATTCGTGATGACCTCCCAGATGCTGGGCGTTGAAAGCGTTGATACACTCCCGATGCGCTGAATCGTCGGCATGACTTCGCGCGACGCAACCTCTTGGGCGATTAAGTCGCGCGTCGCCTCAGACAAACCGGACAAATCATCGACCCAGGCAAGCTCTTTGCCCTCGACACTCACAAAGGCTAAAAATTGCTCGGGCGCGTGCAGCGGAAACGCCCGCACCGGCGTCACCCCAACATGTACCTGTCCGTCGGACAAGGTCAGCACCAAGCGGCCAGCCTGATTACGCTCGAGCAAAAAATCAGACATCCGCTGCACCTTGCCGATTTTGATCAGACGCGGCAACCTGCGACGCGACTTTTGCCTCAGTGGGCATTTTTTCAGCTGGGTTGTCTGTGGCAAGCGCTGCGTCAGCGTCAACCCCAGGTTGAACCTGACGCGATTGCGCTTGATACAAGTCGTGGTAAGCCCCACCACGCGCAAGTAAATCATCGTGATTACCGATTTCGACGATTTCACCACGATCCAACACAACCAAGCGATCGGCTTTACGCAAGGTGCTCAGACGATGCGCGATCGCGATTGTTGTACGACCCTGAATCAGATTATCAAGAGCTTCCTGAATTTCCATTTCGGTTGTGGTGTCAACTGAAGACGTCGCCTCATCCAGAATCAAAATACGTGGATCGATCAATAACGCGCGCGCGATTGAAATTCGCTGCCGCTCTCCGCCCGACAAAGCCTGACCCCGTTCGCCCACCAAAGAATCATAGCCTTGGGGCAGGCGCAAAATAAACTCGTGCGCACGCGCTGCGCGAGCTGCCGCCACAATCTCCGCACGCGTGGCCTCGGGCTTTCCGTAGGCAATGTTTTCAGCAATCGTGCCAAAAAACAAAAAGGGCTCTTGCAGAACCAGACCAATATTGCGCCTGAAAGAGGCGAGTGAATACGAGCGAATATCGACACCATCGACTCGAATTCTGCCTTCAGTGACATCATAGAAACGACAGATCATGTTGACAAGCGAACTTTTTCCCGAGCCGCTGTGACCGACCAGGCCGATCATTTCACCCGCGCCGATACTTAAATTGACGTTGCGCAAGACCGTGCGACTGCCGTAACGAAAGCCCACGTTGCGCAGTTCGATTCGCCCTTGCACACGGTCAAGTGGCACGGGGCGCTGCGCATCGGGCACGCTCGAGACATGATCCAGAATGTCGAAGATGCGTTTCGCACCGGCAGCCGCCTGCTGGGTGTGCGACACAATCCTGCTCATCGAGTCAAGCCGAGTATAAAAGCGGCCGATATAGGCCAGAAAGGCGGCCAGCACACCAACGGTGATGGTACTGCTTGCCACCTGTAAAATCCCAAAAATCCAAACCACCAACAGACCGATCTCAGTCAAAAACGTCACGGTCGGAGCAAACAACGCCCACACCTTATTGATGCGATCATTGACCGCCAGGTAACGATCGTTGGCTTCACGAAACCGCGCGACCTCGCGATGCTCTTGGGCAAAAGCTTTGACCACACGAATGCCCGGGATCGTATCGGCCAATACATTGGTAAGTTCGCTCCAGGAGCGATCAACTTTTTCAAAGCCAAACCGCAAACGATGACGCACTAGATGAATCATCCAGATAATCGCAGGCAAGGGAATTAGCGTCGTGAGTGCCAGCCAAGGGTCAATCGAAATCAAAATACACGCAGTCATCACGATCATCAGCACATCGTTGGCAAAATCGAGCAGATGCAACGACAAAAACAGATTAATTCGATCGGTTTCGCTACCGATACGCGCCATCAGATCGCCCGTACGCTTGCCACCAAAATATTGCAAGGACAGGGTTTGTAAATGCGTGAAGGTTGCTATGCGCAAATCGGCGCCAATACGCTCGCTGACCCAAGCCAGTAAATAGGTACGTGCCCAACCGAGCAGCCATGCCAGCAAACCTGCGACAACCAAACCCGTGAGGTACAAGCTGACCAAGTCGTAATTGATGGGCTTGCCGTTTTGAAACGGAATCAAAATATTATCCATCAGCGGCATCGTCAGGTACGGCGGTACCAGCGTTGCTGCCGTTGACATCAATGTCAGAACAAAGCCCACAATCAACGGTAATTTGTAAGGCTGCGCAAAGCGTGCCAGTCTCAATAACGCCCAGGTATCGCTTGGCCCGACCGGATCGCGATCACAAACGGCGCAATCATCTTGATCGGGTGCATAAGGCGTGCCACAACTTGGGCAAGACGCCGCACTTGTCTCGAGCGCGCGCAAGGGATCTGCAAGCTTTTGTTGCAGACTGACAAACAACTCGCTGAGTCGGCTGACTGCAGGTGCCATGCCAAGGGTATGACGCCAAACGCCCAAACGGGTTTCGCCCTCAAAGAGCTCGATGGTACCCACGCCAGCGTGATCGCGGTGCTGCAAAGACTGTGTTGCACTTAGGGGCCAACTCACCCACTGGTGGGCCAGAGACTCGCGCGAGACCAGTCGCTCGGGTGTCAGCAGCATGATCCCTGAGACAAAAAACAGACTGGCGTCTAAGTCGGGCTCAAGCCAAGCCAGCAGCTTTTCGTTGGGGGCGAGGACAGCTTGAACCTCATGCGCCCAAGCTTGCGGGAGCATCGGACTGAACGCGGTGTCAGCGGCGCCAAGAGGTGTCATGTAAGAGGCACGCTGTGCCCATCAGTCGAGACCAACAACTGCATCGGGTAGCGCTTCATTAGGGGCCAACAAGTTCGAGTGAAAATTTTTGCTCTAGGCGAATATGGCAAGTATAACGAGCATCGGACAGCGCAACAGGCGTTTAGGGACTTGGGTGATCGGGTTTAGCGATTTTGCTGCGATAATAACGAATTATTAGTATTGTTGCGATGCAATATATAGTGTTATGACAAGCGAACGCAAGATCAGGGTCGAGCAAATGGTCAGTCTGCTTGGGCCTAACAGTTGGACATACCGCCCTGTTCTCGAGGCCTGGCTTGATTTTGCAGCGCTCGAGCCCCTTTCGCCCAAGCAACAAGCCCAGGGCGTCGCACGCTTGTTACGCGCCCTACCCGCACTTTCGCAAGCGCACCTAAACCTGGAAGCCTCGCACGGCCTACAAGCCCTTCTTGCCGCAGGGCAGTGGTCACCTCGTCTGGTCGAGCACTGCGCACTCACGTTACAGGCGCTGGCTGCCCTGCCGGGTGGCTTTGGCGACACACAAAAAACCTCGCGACCCACTCTTTATAAGACCGTGCTGCGTGCCTGGCATCCGGTCGTTACCACCTATGCTTTGCAGGCTGCCTGCGAATGTGTAGTGGCCGCGTTAAACGATACGCATTTTGAAGTCGCTGCAGCAGTTGCCCACTTGCAAGACCTGCGCCACCGGCACTGCCTGGGCCCGAGCACCGCCTGTATCGTCGATGCTGCCGACGACCGTGATATTCCGGCAATCAGACTTAACGCGGGCAATCTGCTGCAGTTGGGCTACGGTATCAATCAGCGGCGCATTTGGACAGCCGAAACCGATCGCACGGGTGCAATCGCCGAAACCATTTCACGCGACAAAGACCTGACTAAGTCTTTGCTGCAAGCCTGCGGCGTGCCCGTGCCTCAAGGCGAGTCGGTTGACTCTGCCTCAGCGGCCTGGCAAGCGGCTCAGGCGCTTGGCCTACCCGTGGTGGTCAAGCCCAGTGATGGTAACCATGGGCGCGGCGTCTTTACCAACCTAAGTTTGCAACACGAGGTCGAACAAGCCTACGGCGTCGCGTGCCAAGAAGGCTCAGGCGTCATCGTCGAGCGCTTTATCTTTGGCCAAGAACATCGCTTACTGGTAGTGGGCGACAAGCTGATCGCCGCGGCAAGAGGTGACTCGGCCCAAGTCAACGGCGATGGTTTAAGCACAATCGAAGTCCTGATTCAGACGCAACTGAATGCCGACCCTCTGCGGGGGCACGAAGAAGATCAACCACTTAATTATGTGCGACTCGATGCCGCTGCACGACTTGAGCTTGCGCGCCAAGGCTTTGAGCCGCACACTGTGTTAGCGGCTGGTCAACCCGCGGTGATTCAACGTAACGGCAACGTCGCCATCGACTGCACCGAACTCGTTCACCCTGAGGTCGCGGCGCTCGCTTGCACCGCGGCGCGCGTAGTGGGTCTGGACATCGCAGGAATCGATTTAGTCGCCCTAGACATTTCTAAACCTTTGTCTGCGCAAGGCGGTGCGATTGTTGAAGTCAACGCGGGCCCTGGCTTACTGATGCATCTGAAGCCGGCCATCGGGCAGCCTCGTCAAGTCGGACGCGCCATCGTCGCGCACAGCTTTGGCCTAGGCGATATGGCCCGTATTCCGGTGATAGGTATTGCGGGCTCGCAGGGCAGTACCATGACCGGAAAACTGTTGTTCCACCTCTTGACACTGAACGGCTGGCGCTGTGGGTTGGCTGGCAGTGAGGGCTTATTTATTGAGCAGCGGCGCTTGCATCACGGCGATTGTGCAAACTTTGAAAATGCCCGACGTGTCCTGATGAATCGCGAGGTTCAAGCAGCGATCCTTGAAAACGGCGCGCACCAGTTGCTGACTGAGGGGCTGGCCTACGAACGCTGCGAAGTGGGGATCGTCACCCAGATCGACTGGACGCAAGATCTGAGCCGCTACGCGCTCGCGAGCCAAGCTGAACACTCACGAGTCTATCGCACCCAGATCGACGTCATCCTGCCAAACGGCATGGCAATTCTCAATGCCGACGACGGACGCATCGCCGAACTCGCTCAATATTGCGATGGACAAATCACCTGGCTCAGTCTGACTGACCACTCAGAGCGACGCCAAGCAGAGCTTGCGCAAGCTCATCGCCTGGTCTGCCTGACGGACGGGCGAATTACCTTGACACAAAACACGCAGACCCACCTTCTTTGCCCGCTTGAAGCGGTTAGCACGGCACAAAACGGCTTCGATGCCAGCCAGTCTTACAACGTGCTTGCAGCAGCAGCAGCCGCCTGGGCGCTTGGACTGACGCCAGATTTAATTCAAGCCGGCTTGCTGGGTTTTGCCCCCGCCACTGCAGTGCCTCAATAACCACAGGAACTCATCATGGAAGTCTCTCGTATTCGTGCTCTACGCGGTCCAAACTTCTGGACACGTTTAACGGCGCTCGAGGCCGTCGTAACCTGCACTGAGCGCGAAACCGATCTCGACCAGCTGCCCAACTTTTTAATCCACTTGCGAGCACTTTTTCCAGACGTCAAACCACTGCGCCCTTTTGGCCACAAAGATCCAATCACGCTCGCGCATGCGCTCGAGGCGGTTAGTCTTGGATTACAAGCTGCCGCGGGTTGCTCAGTCGCCTTTGGGCAAACAATGTCGACCCCTGAGCAAGGCGTGTATCAAGTGGTGTTTCAGTACACCGAAGAGCCCGTTGGCCGGCTTGCCCTTGAACTCGCAGAAGCGCTTTGTCTGGCGGCACTAAACGCCGAATCTTTTGACACCACGCAAGCACTGGCCCGCCTGCGTGAACTTGATGAAGACGTACGTCTGGGGCCCAGCACAGGCTCGATCGTAAACGCGGCGACCGCGCGTGGGATTCCCCACCGTCGACTCACTGAAGGCAGCTTGGTTCAGTTTGGCTGGGGTAGCAAACAGCTGCGCATTCAAGCCGCAGAAACCGGCAACACCAGCGCAATCGCCGAGGCAATCGCGCAAGATAAAGACTTAACCAAAATGCTGCTTGAGGCAGCCGGCGTGCCGGTGCCGCGTGGCTTCATCGCTGACAACGATACCCAAGGCTGGGAAATCGCCAATAAAATTGGCTTGCCGGTCGTTGTGAAGCCTCGCGATGGCAATCAGGGCAAGGGTGTCGCGGTCAATATCGAAACCCGCGAGCAATTAAGCGCAGCGTTCAAGATCGCCTCAGAGATCAGTCGTGACGTGATCGTCGAGCAATACATTCCAGGTCATGATTTTAGAATGTTAGTCATCGGCAACCAGCTCGTGGCCGCCGCGCGTCGTGATCCGCCCGCAGTCATCGGCGATGGCAAGCAAACCGTGGCGCAACTCGTCGACGAAGTCAACACAGATCCGCTGCGAGGGGATGGTCACGCCACTGCACTGACTAAGATTCGTTTTGACGAAATCGCGCTGGCAACACTGGCCGCGCAAGGATTGACTACGCACTCTGTACCCGAAAAAGGTAAGCGCGTTTTATTGCGCAACAATGCAAACTTAAGCACCGGCGGCAGTGCCACCGATGTCACCGACGAGGTACATCCCGAACTGGCCGCGCGTATGGTGACAGCCGCACAAATGGTGGGTCTAGACATCGCAGGCGTCGACCTTGTCGCCGAGACGATTTTAAAACCCATGGAGGCTCAGCGCGCAGGTATTGTCGAGATTAATGCGGCACCAGGTTTGCGGATGCATTTGAGCCCCTCGTTTGGCAAACCACGCCCGGTCGGTGAAGCGATTATTGCCAGCATGTTTTCTCAGGGCGACAACGCACGAATCCCGGTGATCGCGGTGGCCGGTACCAACGGCAAAACCACCACGGTCAGACTGGCCGCACATCTTTTGAGCGCAAGCGGCAAACGCGTCGGCATGACCAACTCAGATGGCGTTTATATCGAACAACGCTGTATTGATACGGGCGACTGTAGTGGCCCGCGCAGCGCGCGCAACGTCTTACTGCACCCAGATGTCGACGCGGCGGTCTTTGAAACAGCGCGAGGGGGTATCTTGCGCGAAGGCCTGGCGTTTGATCGCTGCGATGTCGCGATCGTGACAAATATCGGTATTGGAGATCATCTTGGTATGAACTTTATCAATACCGTCGAAACCCTTGCCTTAGTTAAACGTGTGATCGTACAAAACGTCGCGCCCCACGGCACAGCAGTGCTCAATGCAGCAGATCCACAGGTATCAAAAATGGCTCAGGTCTGCCCTGGGTCGGTCACGTTCTTCGCACTCGAGCGTCAGCACCCAGTCTTAAACACGCATCGCGCGCAAGGCAAACGCGTGGTGTTTTGGGACGACGCGCATATTGTCTGCAGCGAGGCCGGGCAAGAACAGCGACTGGCCCTGGCCTCGATCCCTCTGACGCGCAACGGCACCATTGGTTTTCAGATTGAAAACGCCATGGCCGCGGTCGCTGCTGTCTGGGCGTTAGGACTGGACTGGAGCACGATCAGAGCGGGACTGACAAGCTTTGTCAATGACGCACAAACCGCTCCGGGTCGCTTTAACGTGTTTGATTACCGCGGTGCCACCGTGATCGCCGACTATGGCCATAACCCAGATGCCATACAAGCTCTGGTGCAAGCCATCGAAAGCATGCCTGCCACCAAACGCACCGTTGTCATCAGTGGGGCGGGTGACCGGCGCGACGAAGACATCTCGCGACAGACCGAGATCTTAGGCGAGATTTTTGACCACGCAATCTTGTATCAAGATCAATGCCAGCGCGGACGCGAAGATGGCGAAGTCTTGGCCTTGCTGCAAAGAGGCTTAAAAAATGTGTCGCGCACCAAAGAGATCAGCGAGATTCGAGGTGAGTTTCTCGCGATCGACACGGCCTTAGCAAAGTTAAAGCCCGGTGAGCTTTGTTTGATTTTAATTGATCAAGTGCAAGAGGCGCTCGACCACATCGCTAAACGCATCGCCGAAGCTTGACAAAGCGGCGCGACGCGCGTCGCGCTACGTCAAACTGTGGCCCTCAAGACTTTGTTTTCTCGCCGGTACCACCTGCAACAAACGGAAAAGCCGGAAACATCGCGCGCGCCTGCTCTTGCAGTTTGTCTTGCATCTGACCAAACAAGTCTTTGCTTTGCTCAACATACGCGTTCATCATCGTTTGCATGACAGGAGTTTGGCCGCTCATAAACTGAGTCCAAGCCTCGGGCGACACTTTAGTGTTTCCAAGCAAACCTTTGGATTGATCCGCGAGACGATCTTGAACTTCCATGAATGTCTGGATATTTTTTTCAAGATACGTCCCCATCATTCCTTGCATCGCATGGCCATAAAACCGAATCAGTTGCGCGAGCATCACTGAAGAAAACATCGGCATGCCACCGCCCTCTTCTTCGAGAATGATTTGCAGCAAAATGCTGCGGGTCAAGTCATCGGTGGATTTTGCATCTACCACCTTAAAAACTTCGTTATTCAGAACAAGTTGCTTAACATCGGCCAACGTGATGTACGTACTCGTTTGCGTATCGTATAGACGACGATTCGGGTATTTTTTTATCAGACGAATAGAGGTGTCTGTTGCCGCTTCGGTCATTTATGCCTCCGTATAGTATTGTGATAACGAATTTTGGGCCGCTACGCAGCCCACCCCATCAGTGCCTTAACCCATATGTAAACCGCCGTTTAGCGAAAAATCAGCGCCAGTTGAAAATCCGGATTCCTCAGACGCAATCCAGGCAACAATTGAAGCGATCTCTTCGGGGCGGCCTAGGCGTTTAACCGGAATCGTCGCTACGATCTTTTCAAGGACATCAGGGCGAATCGCGCGCACCATGTCTGTCCCGATATAGCCGGGCGAGACGGTATTGACCGTCACGCCCTTGCTCGCGACCTCTTGGGCGAGCGACATTGAAAACCCATGAATCGCAGCCTTTGCAGTCGCATAGTTTGATTGGCCGAACTGACCTTTTTGCCCGTTGACAGAACTGATGTTGATGATGCGACCAAAGCCGCGATCAACCATCGCTTCAATGACCTGTTTGGTCACATTAAATAAACTGTTCAGGTTGGTGTCCATGACGGCGCGCCAGTCGTCGGCTGACATTTTGCGAAACACGCCATCGCGCGTGATGCCCGCGTTATTCACCAGAACATCGACTGGGCCATGCTCGGCGACAACGGCTTTAAAGGCCGCTTCGCACGAACTCCAGTCAGACACGTTGCCGACCGAGGCATAAAATTTATAGCCCAACGCAGCTTGCTCGTCGAGCCACTGCTTGTAATCCCGACTGGGGCCACACCCCGCAACAACCGTCATTCCCTCTTTGACCAAGCGCTGGCAAATAGCAGTCCCGATCCCACCCATACCGCCGGTCACGTACGCTAGCTTTGTACTCATCCTCGTCTCCTTTTACCGTCTGGTGACGGCATTGACTTGCGCTAGACTGCTCGAACTTTGACATAAGACCCAGGCGCTGCCTCAAGCACTGGATACGCTTTGCTACCAAGCTTCTTTGACGCCTTCACGCGCTTACCGCTGTGACTGGCGAGCCAGTTGTTCCAGTCGGGCCACCAACTGCCAGAGCATTGGCTGGCTTCAGCAAACCACTGCTCGGCAGTTTGCGCGTTGACAGGTTGCTCTGCAACCCAATAATGACGTTTGTGCTTGGCCGGCGGGTTAATGACCCCAGCGATATGACCCGAGGCCCCCAGAACAAAACGGTTTGGACCTGGGAAAATTGCCGCAGAAGCAAAGGCCGAGTGCCACGGGACGATGTGATCTTCGCGTGAGCCGTATAAGTAGGTGGGCACTTTAACTTTGCGCAAGTCGAGGGGGACACCACAACAAGTCAGCGCATTGGACTGGCTTAATTTGTTTTCAAGATAAGTATGACGAAAATACCAGGTAAAAAATGGCCCTGGCAAATTCGTGCTGTCGCTGTTCCAGAACAATAAATCGAACGCCACTGGCGACTCACCCTTTAGATAGTTCGAGACAACGTAGTTCCAGACCAACTCATTGGGCCGTAAAAACGAAAAGGTCGTGCCAAGCTCGCGCGCCGACATTAACCCTCCTTGACCGATCTGTTGCTCTCGCAGGCTCGCGTGTTGCTCGTCGACAAACACTCCGAGAGGACCGGTCTCTTTGAAATCGACCATTGACGTTAACAGTGTTAACGAAGCGACAGGGTTCTCGCCCTTTGCCGCAGCCACAGCCAGCCCGGCGGCCAACAGCGTGCCACCCACGCAAAAGCCAAGCGCGTTAATCTGACTTTGACCAGAAATCTCTTGTGTGACCTTCAGCGCAGTCAAAATACCCTCGTCCAAGTACTCATCCCACGTCGCTTTTTCAAACCCATCGGTATCGTCTGCGAGTGGATTACGCCAAGACATCAAATACACCGTGAAACCCTGGGCAAGCGCATCTTGCACGAAAGAATTTTCGGGTTGCAGATCGAGAATATAAAATTTATTGATACACGGAGGCACCAAGAGCAGCGGTCGCTGAAACACCGTTGGTGTGGTCGGCGAATACTGGAGAAGCTGAAAAAACTTATTCTGAAACACAACCGAGCCGACCGAGGTCGCAACGTTTGTGCCCACCACAAACTGACTTTCGTCGCTTTGCGTGATACGACCTTTTTTGAGGTCGCCCATCAGATTTGCCACGCCTGCAACCAAGGTATCGCCACCCGAGTCAATGAGCGCGGCTTGCGCGTCAGGATTAGTGGCCAAAAAGTTTGCGGGCGACATCGCATCTACCCACTGCATCACGGAAAAATGTAGCCGTTCTTTAAGTTCGGCTGAGGCATCTGACGCCTCAACCATTTTTTGCATGGCCTCGGTCGACAGCAAATACAAATGTGCCATCAGCAGGTGGGGGGGGCTCGACGCCCAGGCCGGAGCAGCAAAACGCCTGTCTTTAAGCGCAGGCAAATGGCCTTGGGTCGCTTCTTGAGACAGTCTCTGCCAAGCTTGCAGGAAGTCTTGCTGAATCGACGCTATCGCTTCTTTCGAGATTCCGGGCGGCAGAACTAATCCCTCTGGAAACGTAAAATTCATATGCAAACCTATTTGTGCTCACAGCTATCGCATCGTGCGCTGCAATATCGCACTTGTCAACCCCTGCAACATAAGCGCTGGGATCAGCTTGGCGCAAGCCACGCTAGGGTCGCCATGCGTCCGGTGACGCGGTCGCGGCGGTACGAAAAAAACCGTCGCTCTGGATCGTTTACCGTGCATAAACCACTGTTTTCAACCGTGGCGACACCCATTTTTTGTAAACGCCAGCACGCGAGGCCTGCCAGATCGGCGCGCCACTTACCAACCACCAACGGGTCGGGTAAAAAAAGCCCAGGCTGTTCGGCGCCCTGCCCCTCAAACGCCTGCCGAACCTCTTGGCCCACCTGAAAGGCCTGCGCACCAATCCCTGGCCCCACCCAGGCACGCCAGTCTGAGACACGCGGCACTTTGGCCTGCATCTTGAGCAAAGTCGCCTCGAGCACGCCCGCTGCCAAACCTTTCCAGCCGGCGTGCGCGACCCCAAGCACTGAGCCCGCTTGGTCTGCCAGCACCACAGACAGGCAATCGGCGGTTAACACGGCCAGAACACGCCTCGGTTGTGCGGTGACGCAAGCATCGGCGGACGGGGGCTGCTGGCCTGGGGCAAAGAGAGCGGGTTCGTCGGCATCGACCACCCGAGCGCCATGCACTTGCGCAAGCCAGGCGGGCTCGCCCGGCAGTCGTTGGCGCAAGCGCTGACGGTTTTCGAGCACCGTCGCGGGGTCATCTTGAGCGCCCAGGCCCAAATTAAACGTATCGTAAGGCGGTTGACCGACGCCGCCATGGCGGGTCGTACAAAATAATTTCACGCCCTGCCACGTTTGCGTTGGCTCCAGAAACGTGAGGTTAGGTTGTGTCGTTTGTGGCATGTTCAGAGCCCTTCACATCCAGCGAATATGCTCGATGACCCGAAGCATATCGGCGGCGGCGGGCGCTGTAAACTCAATTTCGCCTGCGCCGGCAGGATCTTCAAAGCGTAAGTGATGGGCATGCAGCATTTGCCTAGCGGCACCTTCGATCGCGCGCCCACCATACAAAATGTCGCCTAACAGCGGGTGCCCCAGACTGGTTAAATGCGCCCGAATTTGATGGGTTCTACCGGTTTCAAGCCGGCAGGTGACTTGTGAAATATTCGAGCCCCCATACTCGCCGACCCTGACAAGCTGATAGTGCGTCACCGCAGATTTAGGTGCGCTCAGGCTATCAACCGACATGCGCACCGGCACCTTGGGGTCGCGCCCGATCGGGCGATCAACCGTACCCTGCTCAAGCATGCGACCGTGCGCCAGGGCCAAGTACTGGCGCCCCATCGTGCGCGCCTGCAATTGGCGCACTAAGTGCGTTTGCGCGACTTCGTTGCGGGCAATCACTAAAAGCCCCGAAGTATCTTTATCTAAGCGATGCACAATGCCGGCACGCGCCACCTGCAAAAGCTCAGGATAGCGATAAAGCAACCCATTGAGCAGGGTGCCCGACCAGTTACCCGCGCCAGGGTGGGTCACCAGGCCAACCGGTTTATTCACAACGACCCAATCCGCCGTTTCGCCTAAAACGTCAAAAGCCACGTCTTCTGGAACAAATGCATGGTCTTCAGGGGCAGGTTGCTCATAAACGGTAATGACATCGTCTTCTCGCACGGTTTGGCGCAATTTAGCCGGTTTGCCGTTGATCAGCACATGCCCCCCCTGAATCCAGGTCTGCAACCGGCTACGAGAATGCTTGGGCATGAGCTGCGCAAGCACTTTATCGAGCCGCTCAAGGGGCATCTCGTCGGTAACTCGAAAAACCTGCGGTTCGTCGTCGGTCAGAATATCTTCAGCAATCGGGGTGTTGGCCATTGGGACTCGTCTTATAATCAGCAGAGAATGCTAACACCAAGGATCATTTCGTGATGGGTCGCAACACTATTTCTATGTTTCAGTCGCGTGCTGAAACCACCTGGGCAGCCAGGCTGATGGTTTTACTGACGGTTTTACTGATTGCCGGTTGTGGCACCAAAGGGCCAGAATACGATCCAACCGCCGGTTGGAACGTCGAGCGGTTGTTTGAAGATGGCAAAGCAGAAATGAACTCGGGCAACTGGCGGTTGGCCAAAGAGCGTTTTCTCGCTGTTGAAACGCGCTTTCCCTTTGGTACCTACGCGCAGCAATCGCTCTTAAACCTGGCCTATTGCCAATGGAAAGACAAAGAGCCCGAACTCGCCGTTGCCACGTTGGGTCGCTTTCAGCAGCAATACCCTAGCAATCCTGCCGCAGACTATGCGTTATACCTGCGCGGCCTGATCAGTTTCACGCCGCCCAGTGCCGTCTTTTCAACCTTCACCGGACAAAACCCGGGCGAGCGCGATCCTAAGGCGCTGCGCCAGTCTTATGCTGCCTTTGATGAGCTGATCAAACGTTTTCCTGAAAGTCGCTACACCTCCGACGCGCGCAAACGTATCGAGTGGCTGATCAACACGATGGCCGAAAACGAAATGCTGATCGCCCGTTATTACTACGAACGCTTTGCCTACGTTGCGGCGATCAATCGGGCTCAGGTGGTTATTACCGAGTTTCAGGGCGTGCCTTCGTCAGAGCAAGCCCTCTACATCATGATGATGTCGTACGACAAACTCAAACTGACCGATTTGCGTAACGATACTGAACGCGTGCTGCTCACTAATTTTCCAAACACCGCGCTCATCGCAAAAGGGTTTCCTAACAAATATAGTGCTTGGAATCCTCTTCGTCTGTTTTAACGAAGCTTTGATAAAACGCCAGCACCTCGTCTAACGAGCGGGTGCGCGCAAACGGGGGCAGCCCGCGCCAAAGTTGTTTGCCGTAGGGCTTATCCACCAAGCGCGTGTCACCCACCATCAACACCCCCCAATCGGTTTCGCTGCGAATTAACCGCCCTGCGCCTTGTTTAAGCGCAATCGCGGCTTCGGGTAACTGGTGTTCCATAAACGGGTTACCCCCGCGACTGCGGCACGCCCGCAGACGTGCCTCTAGCACGGGGTCATCGGGGGGTGCGAAAGGCAGCTTGTCGATCGCGACCAAGGTCAGCTTCTCGCCCACCACATCAATGCCTTCCCAAAAACTTGCGCTTCCGACCAGCACAGCGTGGTCAAGTGTACGAAAACGCTCAAGTAAATCGCGACGTGTGCCGTTGCCCTGACGCATCAGGGGCCAGGTAATCCCCAGACGATCGTACGCCTCGCCAAGCAAACCCGCCACACGTTCGACCGCGCGCAGAGTCGTGCAGAGCACCAGCGCCCCGCCCTGGCTCGCCTGAATCAAGGGGACCAGCGTGTCAACAAAGGCAGGTAAGAAATCCGGAGATTGCGCGGGCGGTAATTGTTGAGGAACAAACAACAGCGCTTGCTTAGAATAATCAAAAGGTGATTCAAGACGGATTGTTTGGGCGGCTTCGAGGCCCAGGCGCGAGGTGAAATGTGAAAAATCGTTTTGCACAGACAGCGTCGCCGACGTAAAAATCCAAGCCTGCCCTGCCTGGCGGTAGCGCGAAAAGGCCTCGGCAACAGAAAGTGGGGCAGCGTGTAAGCGGACATGATGCAGACCGCACTCTACCCAGCGCACAACTTGCTGCAGTTCTTGAATCGACGCGCGCGAGTCGCGCCCGGGCTGACCCCACTGAGCCAGACGCTCGGATAACTCGAGGCAGGTGCGCGCCGCTGCAGCAAGATCCGGATGTTTGTCTTCGACGGTTGTCAGCATTTTGCCGATTTCATCAAGGACGTCTTGTAAACGTGCACGTGAGGCATCGAAGGCCTCGGGCTCAGGAAACGCCTCGAAGGTCACGCGCTTAGACGACAGGTTTTCAAGCGCAGCGCAGGTCAGACGCAATTCGCGCGCCGCGTGCTCAAGGCGTTTCGCTTGCTCAGACCAGTTGGTCATCTCGCGCGCGTGCGCCAGACCGGCGACTTCGATCAGCTTGGACAGATCCAACAGTTGATGGGTTGACAGGCTACTGCCTAAAAAACGAGTGGCGGTATCGGGCAATTGATGGGCTTCGTCAAACACGACTGTATCAGCGGCTGGCAGCAAATCGGTGATGCCCTCGTCGCGCAGCATGACGTCGGCCATAAACAAAGCGTGATTAATCACCACGACATCGGCCTCTTGCGCTTGCCGACGCGCTTTCAACACAAAGCAATCGCGCACATTCGGACAATCTTGACCCAGGCAGTTTTCACGGGTCGAGGTCACACGTTGCCAGATCTCGGCTTCTTCGGGCACCGAGGGTAAGTCGGCACGATCCCCTGTTGTGGATTGTTGCGCAAAAGTGTGTATGTGTCGTAACTGCTGGACCTCGGCCCGAGACTTTAACGCACGATCTTCGGTTTGAAGCTTTTCAAGGTGATAGTGACACACGTAATTACCGCGGCCTTTCAGCAAGGCGATCGAGGCCGGCACGCTCAGGGCCTCACGAACACGAGGCAAGTCGCGCGCAAATAGCTGATCTTGCAAGGTACGGGTGCCGGTCGAGACCAACACTTTGCCGCCACCCAGCAAGGCCGGCACCAGATAGGCCCAGGTTTTACCGGTACCGGTGCCAGCCTCGGCCACCAGCGTTGAGCGCTCGGCGATCGTACGCTCAACCATCTGCGCTAACTCGATTTGCGAGGGTCGTACCCGAAAGCCTGGCGCGATTGCGGCAAGCGGACCTTCAAGCGAAAAAAGCTGAGAAATCAACTGATCTGACATATGTGGCACCAAGAAGCTAGGCGGATCATACCGCCTCAAGTGAATCAGAATCCGGACTGTGGCAAAATCATCCGTTTGCCTTCGTTAAAAAGCCACGCTTCCAATGACTAAACCGATTTCTGTCAAACCAACCACCCTAGACGCTGCCGCAACAGCGGCGAGCACGACCGCTGCTGCCCTTGCTGCGGCTACCACCCTAGACGCTGCCGCCTCTGCTGCAACCACCTTTAGCGCTCCAGTCACTTTGCAGGAGGCTGAGGTGCGGATTGTGGCGCAGCTCGCGCAAGAGCTTGGCATCCGTGCCGCGCAGGTGCTTGCGGTGATTGAATTACTCAATGACGGCTCGACCGTGCCCTTCATCGCCCGCTATCGCAAAGAAGCCACGGGTGGTTTAGATGACACGGTTTTGCGTAATCTTGATACGCGTCTTTTGTATTTGCGCGATCTCGAAGAACGCCGTGCAGCGATTTTTGCCTCGATTACAGAACAAAACAAACTCACACCTGAGCTTGAAAAAGCGCTGCAACAGGCCGACACCAAACAGCGCCTAGAAGACTTGTATGCCCCCTACAAGGTCAAACGTCGCACCCGCGCGCAAATTGCCCGTGAAGCGGGGCTAGAGCCCCTGGCAGATGGCATTTTGTCTGATCTGCAATGCGACCCTTCAATGCTCGCCACAAAATACTTCAACGCCGAAGCCAATATCAACGACATCAAAGTCGCGCTTGATGGCGCACGCGACATTTTGGCAGAGCGCTACGCTGAAAACGCTGATTTGCTCAGCGACATGCGCACACACTTGTGGTCGTATGGGTACCTGTATTCAAAGGTGGCTGAGGGCAAAGAAGCCGACGGTGCAAACTTCAGAGACTGGTTTGACTTCAACGAACCCCTGCGCACTCTGCCCTCGCATCGCATCTTGGCCATGCTGCGCGGCCGTCAACAGGGCGCGCTCGAACTGCGTATTGGCCTTGAGGCCAGCCAAGATATTATTGTTCCGCATCCCTGCGTCGAACGGGTGGCAAACTTTTTAAAGCTCGGGCGCGATTTGTTTTCGGCAGCGCCGTCTGCACGCGCCAAATGGTTAGCCGATGTGGCACGCTGGACCTGGCGGGTCAAACTCTTAACCATGTTTGAATCTGAAATGGTCACACGCCTGCGCGAAAGCGCCGAAACCGAGGCCATTCGCGTGTTTGCAGCCAACTTAAAAGATCTGCTACTCGCCGCACCTGCCGGCCCGAAGGCTGTGTTGGGTTTGGATCCTGGTATTCGCACTGGCGTCAAAGTGGCTGCGATTGATCACACCGGCAAAGTCGTTGAAACCGCAACCGTGTACCCGTTTGAACCGCGTCGTGATCGCGCTGGCACGCTAGCGGTGTTAGCGACCCTCGCACGCCGTCACAAGATCGAACTCGTGGCGATCGGTAACGGCACAGCCTCGCGCGAAACCGAAAAACTCGTTGTCGATTTAATGGCCGCTCAGCCCGATCTTCAATTGACGCGAGTCGTGGTGTCTGAGGCGGGGGCCTCTGTGTATTCGGCCTCTGAGCTCGCCGCGCTTGAGTTTCCGGATCTTGATGTGACCTTGCGTGGCGCTGCGTCAATTGCACGTCGCCTGCAAGATCCGCTGGCCGAGCTCGTCAAAATCGAACCTAAAGCCATTGGCGTGGGCCAGTATCAACACGACTTGAATCAACGCGAACTCGCACGTTCGCTTGACGCCGTGGTTGAAGACTGCGTGAACGCCGTTGGGGTCGATGTCAACACGGCTTCAGCCGCGTTGTTGGCGCGCGTCTCGGGGTTAAACAGCACCTTAGCCAAAAACATTGTCAGCTATCGCGACGAACAAGGCGCGTTTGCCAATCGCAAGGCACTCAAAGAGGTCTCACGCTTTGGCGAAAAAGCCTTTGAACAAGCGGCGGGGTTTTTACGCGTTCAAAACGGTGACAACCCTCTTGATCGCTCCTCCGTTCACCCTGAAGCCTATCCGGTAGTTGAACGAATTTTGAAAAAAATTGCCAGCGAGATGAAAGATGTGATTGGCAATCGCGACAAACTAAAAGGCTTATCGCCTGCCGAGTTCGTGGATGAAAAATTTGGCGTCCCAACCGTACGGGATATTTTGCTCGAACTCGAGAAGCCTGGTCGCGATCCAAGACCAGAATTTAAGACAGCCACCTTCAAAGAAGGCGTTGAGACACTGAACGACTTGCTGCCAGGCATGATTTTGGAAGGCGTTGTCACCAACGTGGCAAACTTTGGTGCCTTTGTGGATATCGGGGTGCATCAAGATGGCTTGGTACATATCTCGGCGCTGGCTGAAAAATTTGTGAGTGACCCACGTGATGTGGTGCGCGTTGGGCAAACTGTGCAAGTGCGCGTGCAAGAAGTGGATATTGCACGCAAGCGCATTGCGTTGACGATGCGACTCAATGACGATGCACCGCCGGCGAGGTCGATGGCTGCGGGCGGTGGCTCAGGTGGCGGCAACAATAGTGGTTCAGGTGGCAACAGCAATCGCGGGGCGCGCAAATCTAACGCTGGCAGCACACCCGAGCCAAGTCCAGGTGGTGCGATGGCGGCGGCGTTTGCCAAACTGAAAAAAACGTAACGCTTTCGTGTTTCAGCGCGTATAGGTTTCGTTGCCAGGTCGCGTCGCCTGGCTATGCCGCTTTGCTGCACGGCTAGGCAACGTCGCTCGGCTGCATTGCCAACGTTAGGGCCGCTACCAATTGCTCGCGCTGTTCGCTTGAAGCGCTGTCGGGTGCCTTGGCAATGACTTGCTCGCCTTGCACAATCAGCAAACCCACTGCGCCCTCAATCTTGATACTGGCCTGCGCGCCTGCTTGCTGCAGCCCACGCATCGCGGCACCTGCTTGTTTAGGATCGGCAAAGGCGATCGAAGAAAATAACTCAGCGCCATCTTGCGCCAGCAAGCGAAACCGAAACTGACCGGCTTCGTCTCTAAAGGTGACGTAGCGGGCGCTTTTTCCTGCAGATTTTTCTTTTTTAGCAGGCTGTGAAGACGCGGCGGTACGCGACGTGGCTAAGCTACGCAAGCCAACCGCCTGCCGCAACTCTTGAACAAAGGGTGTTGCAATCGAGCGCGCCTTGCGGGCGCCCTCTTGCAGAATCTCTTCGATGCGATCAGGGTGCGACATTAAGTCTTCGTAGTGCGCACGCAAGGGGCCCATCTCTTGTTCGATTCGGTCGCACAAGCGCTTTTTAGCATCCCCCCAACCCAACCCCGCCAATAGTTCAGCATGAAAGTTTGCGGTTTCGGCAGGTTGTGCGAACGCCTTGTAGATCAGATATAAGTGCGAGGCATCTGCATCTTTAGATTCGCCGGGCCCACGCGAATCAGTCACAATTTTGGCGATAGCAGCTTTCAGAGCTTTCACCCCGCCTTCAAATAAAGGCACCGTATTGCCGTAGCTTTTAGACATCTTACGACCGTCAAGGCCTGGTAAGGTTGCGACGTCTTCAGAGATCACCGCCTCTGGTAGTACAAAAAAATCACGCCCTTGGCCAAACAAATGATTAAAGCGCTGGGCGATATCACGCGCCATTTCAAGATGCTGTGTTTGGTCACGTCCAACCGGCACCTTGTGTGCGTTGAACATCAAAATGTCGGCGGCCATCAAGATGGGATACGAGAATAAGCCCATATTGATGCCATCATCGGCCTCAACGCCTTTGGCTGTATTTTGATCGACCGAGGCTTTATAGGCGTGGGCACGGTTCATTAAACCTTTAGCGGTCACGCAGGTGAGCATCCAGCAAAGCTCTGGAATCTCGGGGACATCCGATTGACGATAAAAAGTGACGCGTTGAGGATCAAGGCCTGAGGCCAACCAAGTTGCAGCGATTTCAAGTCGCGAACGCGCAATCAGGGCGGGGTCCTCAGACTTAATCAGTGCGTGATAATCCGCCAAAAAGAAGAAAGCATCGACGTTGCGTTGCTGGCTAGCCTGTATCGCCGGACGGATCGCCCCCACATAATTGCCGAGGTGGGGCGTGCCAGAAGTGGTGATGCCAGTCAGAACGCGCGTATTCATAAAGGGGCCAAGTGCCAAGGTTTGAGAAAACGGCTAAATCATGAGTGTAACGTCTACAACGGTCATGAGCTGGAAACGGCTAGCTGTCAAACGCCAGCCAAACGCTTAAGCTCAAATACTGACAGTATCGCGACGATCGGAGTCTAGATACTCTTTGGATTGCATTTCAAGAATACGAGACACCGTGCGATGAAACTCGTTAGACATTGGGCCCGAGGTGTAAATTTCGTCCGGTTCGCAAGCGGCTGACATAATCAGCTTGATTTTATGATCGTAAAAAACATCAATGAGCCAGGTAAACCGGCGCGCCTCAGAGGCCTCGCGCGGGCCCATTTTAGGCACGTCAGATAAGATCACCGCATGAAAGCGACTAGCTAACTCAAGGTAATCATTTTGCGAACGAGGGCCACCACAAAGCGTTGCAAAATCAAACCAAACCACACTACCCGCACGCTGCTTCGCTTGAATTTTTCGATGCTCAACGAGCAGTACAGGATCTTGCGGCGAAGTATCGGCCAATTGATTAAAGGTTTGAAGCAAAGCCTCGTCGGCCTGCTTACCCATCGGCGTGTGATAGCACTTAACTTGCTGAAGCGTGCGTCGACGGTAGTCAATGCCAGCATCAACATTCAAGATATCCATGCGCGCTTGAATCAGTTTAATCGCAGGCAATAAGCGATCACGATGCAAGCCATCAGGGTATAGCGTAGAAGGTTCGTAATTTGAGGTCATCACAAACGAAGTACCAAACTCAAAAAACTTCAAGAGCAAGCGATACAGAATCATCGCGTCGGCCACATCCGACACATGGAACTCGTCAAAACAAATTAATCGATAGTTTTTTGAAATACGGCGTGCGACTTCATCAAGCGGGTCTTGCATCCCTTTGACTTCGTCAAGCTGGCGATGCACACTGCGCATGAACTCATGAAAATGCAATCTGGTTTTACGCGTAACTGGCACAGTTGCATAAAACGAATCCATCAAAAAACTTTTACCTCGACCTACGCCGCCCCATAAATAGACCCCGCGCGGGGTTTCAGGGCGTTTAAACAAACGCTTGAGCGCGCTTGAGCGCTGCGCCTTAAATTCAATCCAGTCGTCGTAGTAGCGTTGCAGACGCGCGACCGCGGCGCGCTGAGCGGGGTCGGATTCATACCCCCGTTCAGTGAGTGTTTGCTCGTAGGATTCAAGAACGTTCAAAATATCTAAAAATTCAGCGTACGCTTGTCAACGGCCAAGGCAGCCTCTTTCATCGACTCTGATAGAGTAGGATGCGCATGACAGATACGAGCAATATCTTCAGCCGCACCTTTGAACTCCATAATGGTCACGGCTTCGG
>CAMBZR010000017.1 GCA_945872285.1 Bordetella parapertussis
AGGCGAGACACCACAAACCCAAAGAAGCTGCCAAAAATGATCAGCATCATCAGCATAGTGGTCGTCTGGGCGGTGGTGAGCAAGACTTTGCTCAATCCGCCGTGGCGCATATCTGGGCGACGAATGGTTAAAAGCAGGGCACCCAAAGCACCGAGTGCTGCTGCCTCTGTGGTGGTGGCTAAGCCGCTATAGATTGAACCCATTACGATTAAAAACAAAAGCAAAACTGGCCAAATACCTGTCAACGAGCCAAAGCGTTCAGACCAAGTCACGCGAATGTTAAGCGGTTTAGCAGTGCCTTCGCGCATACTTTCTAATATGACATAGGTAATCATTAAAGCCGCCAGAAAAAGTCCTGGCACGATGCCTGCGATAAATAGTGAGCCGATCGAGGTTTCGGTCAAAATGCCGTAAATCACCATGACAACGCTTGGCGGAATCAAAATCCCTAAGGTTCCTCCCGCAGCGACCACACCGACAGCCATGCGTTTTGAGTAGCCGTGCCGAAGCATCTCGGGAATCGAGGCATAGCCGATCGCGGCTGCGGTGGCAGGGCTTGATCCCGAAATTGCGGCAAAAGCAGAGCATGCCACAATCGTGCTGACAGGCAGGGCACCCGGAACTCGGTTAAACCATTTTGTCGCTGCAAGATATGAGCGTTCGGCAATATCAGAATGCGAAACGACCCCCGCCATCAAGACAAATAGCGGCGCGACCAAAAATAGATGGCTCGTCGATACGACAAAGCTCATCCGAGCCATTTGAATGAGCATCGCTGGGTTCAGGAATAAAAACACCATAATGGTCGCGGTGATGCCCATTGAAAATGCGACCGGTATTCCGATTGTCATAAACACAAGCAAAAACGCAAACAAAATCAGAGTTAAACCTAACCAGCCGAATTCCATGGCGTATCCTTTATGGTGTGCCTATCCTGACTTACCAGTTATCTTGATGAGGGAGTTCGCGTCCGTCGATGAAGCGCGCCGCAATCACCAGTAACTGAGTGATAAACATCAGGCCCGCACCAAAAGGCATTGACCACTGAACGAGGGCGACCGGCCAGGCTAATTCAGTTTCATCGATGCGTCCGGTTGAATAGCCTTCAAAAAAAACTTTCCAGACCTGATAGAAAAAAAGACTTAAAAAAAGTGTGGTGAGAATGTCGCCGATCGTCGTGAGGATACGTGTGGTCTTACCCGGAAACCATTCTTGTAAGAGATCAATTCGCACATGAATACCCTCTTGCAGTGCGTGGCTCGTTGCAAAAAATACAACAAAGCAAAGAAGATAGGCGCAGACAGGATAAGACCAGGTGTCTGGCGTACCCAGCACGTAACGTGTAAAGACTCCGTAACAACCAATTAATGTGATGAGTAATACTAACCAACCTGATACGATCGCCAGAAAGTGATTTAGACGAAAGACTCGATCTCTAAACTGCGCCCAAAATACTTGCTGAATACTCATAAGCCTCCCGCGACGTCGATGGTGGTGCCGGTGACGTAGTCTGGGGCATCGAGCAGCGCCCAAATCACGACCTCAGCGATCTCTTTTGCCTCTGCCGCACGGCCAATCGGCGTCAGCTGAGCCATCCGCTCTATGCGTTCGGGTGCACCGGCAAGGGCGTGTAATTTGGTCGCTACGCCGCCCGGGGCAACTCCCGTGACCTGCACTCCTTCCTTCGCTACCTCGCGCGCCAGGCCCAAAGTGAAGGTATTCAAGGCGGCTTTCGATGCCGCATAGTCAACCCAGTCGTTCGGGCTGCCGGTTCGGCTTGCGATCGAAGACACATTAATAATTCGTCCTCCGTTACCGCCATGCTTAGTCGATAGGCGCTTGAGTGCCTGCTGGGCGCAAAGAATGGGACCAATGACGTTGATATCAAAAGTTTTACGCAAAGTGTCGATGTCTAAAGTGTCGATGCGTCTGCCGGCTCTGCCAACAAATCCCGCGTTGTTGACTAAACCACCTAGCGCACCAAACTTTGCATCGCATTGCTCAAAAAGATTCAATATTGAGGATGGCTCTGAGACGTCGGCCTGCACCATGCAAAATACCTGACCTTGGTCCTCGAGTTCGCGCGCTAGCAGTTGCGCCTCGGTGATGCGGCTCGCGTAATTAAAGCAAACCGGTATCTTGCGCACAGCAAGCAGACGGACAATTTCTGCCCCAATGCCTCGGCTCCCGCCGGTCACGATGACGGGTCGTTGTTTTGTTGTAGCCATGTTCAAACGCGTCTTAAGTTATATCTTAAGGGCATTCAGAAATATCGCCGACTGTTGGTCGAGCTAACACTTGAGGACGATAGCGTTTGATGACTTCAATAATGCGCGTACCGTCTGCGCTCGTCTTGGGAGAAATCTCTTTGTCGAAGACATCCGTCGCCGCGGCAACTAAGCGATCAAATTCTGCTTGTTTAGGTACGCAGAATTTCGCACCGCGTTCTCCAAGAGTTTTCATCGTTTGCTCGTAACCCTGTGTGTAGGCAATGAGCCCCCAATCCATCGTCTCTTGGCCGACTTTCAGCATGATTGCGCGATCTGCCTCAGACAGGCGCTTCCAGCGGTCATTGCTGATGTTGATCGTTGCAAACGCGATTGAATGATCAACACGGGTAATGAATTTTGCGGGTTCATATAACTTTAAAGACAATATGCCGCTGTAAATCATGAGCGTGCAGTTCACTGTGCCCAGATCGAGCGCGTTATACAGCTCCGCGGGAGCGAATACGACAGGGCTCCCGCCCCAGCGCTTGATTGTCTCGGCTTGCCAGCGACCCGCAGTGCGAAGCTTGACGCCTTTCCATTGCTCAGGACCGCTTAAAAAACGATCTCTGCACGTAATTGGGTCGGGCAATAACGAGGGTGGTGCAGAGACGGCACGCGAGCCTCTTTTTTCGTAGATCTTATCGACAAGGGGCAAGACCTCGCGATTGAAGGCACCAAGGCCTTTAGGGTCGAGCGGAAAACTGAAGGGAACATCAAACCCAGCCAAATCAATGATTTCACCCGACACATAGGGCGTAAACGATAAGGCTGCGTCAACCACGCCATCGCGCATGGCATCGACCATTTTGTTACCCACTAAGCTGCCGGACCAATGAATGCGAAACTTAATGCGACCATCGGTAGCTTTTGTGACGGCTTCTGTCCAGTGCTTGACCGAAAGCGAAGAGAAGTCTGACTCAGGAAATACTGAGGCGAACTCTAGGGTTTGTGCGTTTGCAGGCGCGATACAAGTTAGCGCGATCAGGCTCGCACAGGATATGGCCCAGTTTTTTAGCTGCTTTTTGATGAATGTCTGCATCATTGTCTCCATTTGTTCATACGACTTCAGCGAGTCGTTATTAGGTTAATTGATTGGTAATAATTTCGATTTTTCTGGACGGGTCTTTTCCATCCCAGTTCACCGAAGCTTGTTGCATTAAAGACAGAAACTTCAACTGAGTATCGTTGTATTCGATCAGTTCAAGCATGCCCGGCAAGTCGCCTGTGGTGTCAAAGTAGGCAAACCGAATGCCGCGTGGCGTCAGCCCCTCAAAGGCCAATACATAGCCCATTTTTTGATAGCGAGCCACATCGACCTCGTACTGTGTGGTCGCCATGCCTAAATGATGAAAACCATAGCCCTTTTTCTTGATGACATCCCAATACACCGAGGGCTTGTCATCAAGCGGCTGAATCACTTCAAAGCACATATTGCCCGAGAAACTCAGTGCCAGCCCCATGCGCATATCGGTGGGTTTGCCCCGATATGAGGCTTCTTTCAGCGTGTAGCCATTTGAGTAGAACCAAGGACCGATATTAAATTTTTGACTAAATTCAGCAATCGATTTTTGCAAGTCTTCAACGACATAGGCGACCTGCACAATGCCGCCCAAAGGTTGGCCAAAAATATTTTCAATCACGTGTGTCTCCTGCGGTAGCGCAGCTAATCGGTTTTAGATTTTTGATTATTTGATCGAACGCGTAACGAGTTATAGCAGGAATTTACTAAACCGAGCAAGTGTTTCACTGCCAGTACCTCAGCTTTTTGCTCCGAGCTTGAGGCATCGGTCATTCGCTTTTATCTTGCTCTACGACCAAATGCGTATGCGCGAGTTTTAACAACGGGCACGAAACGCCTTTACTCACCCCGCGTTGAATCATCTGCCCAAGAATATGCTCGTGCTCAGTCATGTTGCCTTGCGTCAGATCCCTAAGCATCGAGGCGGCGAAGCTTGACTTCACGTTTGTCAGCATGTCAAGAGAGCGTTTTTGTGCAGTGTCTTTGGTTGGAAAACCATTGGCCGCGGCGATCGCGCAGCTTTCGGCATAAAAACTGGTGGTACTTTCGATTCCCCAAGGTGCTGCAGAAATTTTTCCGACGTGACCACGACATAAGGTGGTCATGCCCGCTAAGCTAGCTAAAAAGACCCACTTATCCCATAAAGATTGTTCGATATTTTCGCTATACAAGCGATCAAAGCCTGAGTTCTCACAGAGCGCAAAGAAGTCGCGTGCGATTTTCTCGTGTGCAGCGGAACGATGACCCACGGTTAGCATGTGTAGGTCTGTGAGTTGCTTCACAGCGCCCGTTGGCGAAAGCGTCGCTGCGATTTGCGCAACGCCGCCCATGACGCGGTCTTTGCCAAATTTTGTATCGAGTTGCTGGATGTGATCCAAGCCATTTAAGAAAGGTAAAAAGACACCTTTGCTGCTTGCGCCCTGAAGCGAGGAGAGTGCATCTTCGAAGTCAAAAGATTTTGGAGCTAGCACGATTAAGTCATAATCTGGCTTGAGTTGCTCGCGGGTGACGGTTTTGGGTTGAACAGTGAAGGTCTCTTTGGGTGTTTCGATGATCAGGCCTTCGGCCAGAATTTTTGCCTGACGTTTTTCGCGCAGTAGATAGGTGACATCGGCGCCCGCTTTCAGCAAACGAGCTCCAAAATAACCGCCTACACCGCCCGCACCCAAAATTAAAATTTTCACTTGATGTCTTCCTAGGTTTTTAGTGATATCGTTGAATGAACACCCTTACATAACTCCTGTCCCATCATTGCATAAAAACGGTAGTTCTGGAGAACGACTTGACCAAGCTTAAACAGAGCCTGAATATTTTGGGTGCCGTGGCCTTGTGGTTAGGTGCCCTGTCCTTGGGCGTGGCCCAGGACGCCTACCCTAATCGGCCGATCAGTGTGGTGGTGCCGTTTCCGCCCGGGGGCGTAGCCGATATTGTGGCGCGTCCGGTTGCACGCGCGATGGGACAGTTTTTGAATCAAACGCTGGTGATTGAAAACAAAGCTGGGGCGGGGGGCGGTATTGGTATGGCGCAGGTCGCCCGAGCCGAGCCAAACGGCTATCACGTGCTGTTTGCCCTGTCCTCGGTCGTGGTGATCCCCGAGGCTGATAAGGTGCTGAACCGCGCGCCCATGTATCAGCTCAGCCAGCTCAAGCCGATTGCACGCTTTGCGGCGGATCCGACTGTGTTGGTGGTAAAGGCCGAGAGCCCCTGGAAGACCTACGCCGAATTTATCGCGTATGTCAAAGCAAATCCTGCAAAGGTATCGTTTGGGTCGTCAGGCAACTACGGTTCGATGCATATCCCCATTGGACAGCTCACGGTCGCCACGAACACCAAAATGTTGCACGTTCCCTATACCGGTGCTGGTCCAGCCGTTGCCGCATTGTTGGGCGGGCAGATCGAGGTACTCTCAACCGGGCCTGCTAGCGTCGTACAGCAAATCCAGGCAGGTAAGCTACGTGCCTTGGCCCATTGGGGGCCTGGCACACTCGCCGCTTTACCCGAGGTGCCAAGCTTGACCACGCTGGGCGTGCCGATTGTGTACGCACAGTGGGCCGGTTTGTTTGTACCCGCAGAGGTGCCAGAGCCAATTGTGCAAAAACTGCGTGAGGCTGCGCACTTTGCCGCAAACGACGCAGCAACGCAAAAAGCCTTGATAGCAGCCGGCACCGTGATGCAGTACCAAGACGCAAAAGAGTTCTCTGCCTATGTTCAGGTCGATGCAGAGGCAATGAAAGCGCTGGTGCAAAAGATTGGTAAGCTCGAGTGACTTGGTGTCACAAGCTGCTTAAAACTCAAAACCACCTTGGCGCCGAATGTGTTCAGATTGAGCGCCCGTCAGCCATTGCGCTAATTGTTTAGCAAGGGCAGGATGCGCGGATTGACGGCAAAGGCCCAAGGTGTAGTCGGTGGCCAGTTCAAATTCTTTTGGTAAGTTGGCCACAAGCGCGACCCCTTCGGTGTAGTTGATTTCAGTCGCTTGCGTGCAGCCTATCAAGTCGGATTCATTGCTTTGCGCCATGGCTTTCATTGCTGTCGCGCCGTTGGGAAACTCGCGAAGGCGTGCGCGAACCTCTTGCTCAAGGCCGAGTTCAGTCAGGACTCTCATAAAATGAACGCCCGCAGTCGATTTTTTTGTATCGGGGCAGTAAATGGCCTGTGCTTGTCTGAAGGCATGGCCTAAGGCTTCGCGTGAGTCAACGGATGGGTAAGGTGTGCCTTGCTTCACTGCAATCCCAGTTTGCACTTTGCCCAAAGATTGAGCGCTGCCGTGAACAACATGCCCCGAGACGCTGAGTTGTTCGATGAGCGAACGCGTCAGAATCACTAGATCGCAGGGCGCGCCTGCCAGTAAAGCGTCGCGCATTTCACCGACCGCGCTAAAGCGACCCTCGAGCGTACAGTCATGCTCGTGCTCAAAGTTAGCTTGAATACCTTTGACCGCTGAGGCAGCTGCGCCGCCACTGAGTATGTTTAAAGTCAGCATTGTTTCTCAATTGAAGATTTAAGCTGCACGCCGTCGCGCGCACTGATCCGCACCGCAATGAGCCGTACCGCACTGAGCTGGGCTTCAAAGGCGGTAGCCGTACGTGCAAGCGAATTTACTCTTGTTTTGCGCCCGAAAGCGCTACGATCTTTGCCCATTTTTTCACATCTTGCTCAAGATAGGCTTGAAACTCGACGGGCGACATCACCAATGGCGTTGCACCTTTGTCACTCCATTGTTTTTTAATATCTGGGCGACTAACAATTGTCGTGATGGCAGCATTCAGACGATTCACTACTGTGTCAGGCGTGCCCTTTGGGGCCATCAAGCCAAGCCAAATCGTCGCCTCGTAGCCAGCGACTCCTGCTTCAGAGACGGTGGGCATATCTGGCAAAATACTTGAACGCGCGTTGCCCGTAGTGGCTAAGCCGCGCACGGTACCGGCCCGCGCGTAGTCGGTCATGGTGGTAACAGCGTCAAACATTAGGTCAACTTGGCCGCCTAGCAAATCAGTGCGTGCACCCGAACTTCCTTTATAGGGGACATGAGTGATATCAACCCCTGCCATCGCTTTGAACAACTCACCCGCCATGTGGTACGGGGTGCCGGTGCCCGAAGACGCGTAATTGAGTTTGCCTGGTTTGCTTTTTGCTAAGGCGATGAGTTCAGACAAGGTTTTTGCAGCAACACTTGGGTGCACCACTAGCAGCAAGTCTGAATAATTGATCGGTGCGATCCCAACAAAATCTTTGAGTAACGCGTAGGGCTTTTTAGCCACTAAAGACTCATTAACGGTTTGTGCGTTTGACATCATCAACAGCGTGTATCCATCGGGCGACGCTTTTGCGACCAGATCGGTACCAATAATTGAGCCTGCGCCCGGCTTATTTTCAACAATAAAATTTTGGCCTAGCGTGGCTTGCAATTGTTGCCCCATGAAGCGCGCATAGTTATCAGCGGGCCCTCCAGCGGCAAACGGCACCACAATTTTGACCGCACGGGTGGGGTAGTCTTGTGCCTGAGCGGGCATAGCTGCCGCGCCTAAAACCAGTAGTCCAGCAAGCGTCAATTTATAAGTCTTCATTGTATTTATCCGTTGTTCTTGGCGGTTGGTGCCGGCCACTTATATTCAGTAAACTCTTCTCGCAGTTTAAGTTTTGCCATTTTTCCGGTTGCAGTCAAAGGGATTTTCTCGACAAAAACGATGTCGTCGGGTAGCCACCACTTGGCGACTTTCTCTGCAAGCATTTCCAGTAGCTTGGCTTTGATTGCAGCAGAGTCGGTAGTCGAGGTCTCGCGTTTAACGACGACCAACAAGGGACGCTCATCCCATTTGGGATGGGCAATGGCAATGCAGGCGACCATCGCGACCTCGGGATGCGCGCTTGCAATGTTTTCGAGCTCGATCGATGAAATCCATTCGCCGCCAGACTTAATCACATCTTTGCTGCGATCGGTAATCTGAATATGGCTATCAGGGTCAAGCGTGGCCACGTCACCCGTTGGAAACCAACCGTCGATTAAAGGGCTGTCTACCACGCCGAAGTAGCTATCAATTGCCCAGAAGCTTTTCGCCAGCAGGTCACCAAAGGCGACGCCATCGTGCGGCAACGATTGACCGGTTTCGTTAACGATTTTTATATCAACGCCAAACATCGGTCGACCTTGTTTGGCGAGGATCTGATCTTGTTCGGTTTTGCTTTTTGAATAATCTTTTTGCTTGAGTTGAGCGACCGTACCGACCGGAGATAACTCAGTCATACCCCAAGCATGAATCACCTGAACACCTTCTTTTTCAAAAGCTTGAATCATGGCAGGCGGACAAGCCGAGCCTCCGATGACCGTTCGTTTGAAGGTGGTGAATTTGATTTTTTGGGCAATCACGTGCTGGATCAGGCCTGCCCAGATCGTGGGCACCCCCGCAGACATCGTGACGGACTCTTGTTCGATCAGCTCGCACAACGAGGCTCCGTCTAGATTTGGGCCTGGAAATACCATACGCGCACCCGCGAGAGCGCAGGCATAAGGAATGCCCCACGCGTTGACGTGAAACATTGGAACCACAGGCATGATCGACTCTCTGGCGGTGATGCCTAGTGAATCAGGTAGCGCGACTGCGTATGAATGCAAGATGGTCGAGCGATGGCTATACAACGCACCCTTCGGATTGCCGGTTGTGCCTGAGGTGTAGCACAGACTCGAGGCGGCTCGTTCGTCAAAGGTAGGCCACTCATATTCACTTGACTCCTGAGCGAGCAGGGTTTCATAGCATTGGATGTTCACGGTGTGACTTTTCGGCATTTTGTCTGCGTCTGACAGACAAATCCAGTGCTTAACCGTCGGACACTGTACGTGAAGCGACTCGATCAGTGGCAAAAAGGTGGTGTCGAAAAAAATCACCTGATCTTGCGCGTGATTGACGATGTAACGTAACTGCTCAGGGAACAGCCTAGGGTTGATGGTGTGGCAGACACGTGCACTGCCTGAGGTGCCATAATAAATTTCAAGATGCCGGTAACCGTTCCAGGCAAATGTGCCGACGCGTTGGCTGGGTTGAATTTGCAAGCGCTCAAGCATTTGTGCCACTTGCTTGGCCCGAGTGTGACATTGGGCATAGGTGTAACGATGGATATCACCCTCGGTGCGTCGCGAGACGATCTCGGTGTCGGCGTGGTGACGGGCAGCGTGCGCCAGTAGCCCGGAGATCAGCAAAGGTTGGCTCATCATTTGCCCCATCAACAAGGCTGAGGTTTCGATCGTTTTGGTCATGGAGTTCCAGAGTCTCAACGTAGCAGGCTGCCTAGGGCGTGTCTTCTGTTGTTATCATAGCGACGAACACTATCTTAGTGATTAATGTAAATGTACACTTGTTCGTCAGTTTGGTTTTAAATATTTCTTTGCTGCGTTTGCGCGCGCGGTTTCGTTGTCGGTTTGGTGATCAGATTTGTTATCGTTTTCTTTACCGCTATTTTTTTGGGGTTCTGATGAAATTTTCCTTTTTACGCTCGTTCAGTTTGTTGGTAGCAGCTTGGATTGGTTCATTCAGCGGCTCGGCGTGGTCTCAAGAGTTTCCGACAGGGCAGACGATCTCTATTGTTGTGGGTTTTGTGGCGGGTGGTGCTTCAGACGCCTCGGCCCGACTGATTGCGAAAGAGTTGGCTAATAATTTGGGTCAGTCGGTCGTAGTCGAAAACAAACCAGGTGCCGGCAGTATGTTGGCGGCGCAACAAGTCGCAAACGCCAAGGCCGATGGTACGGTGTTGATGCTTGGCTCAATTGGCCCGATGGCGGTGATTCCGCACTTGATGAAACTTTCGTTCGATCCCTTGGTGGATTTGGCTCCCATCACCATGGGTGTCATTTTTCCAAATGTCTTGGTCGTGCCTGCGTCTTTGAACATCACAACGTTTGCTGAGTTTGTAGCACTTGCGAAAAAAAATCCAGGCAAGTTGACTTATGCGGCAACAGGAATTGGCTCGGCCTCACACTTGGCCGGTGAGTTACTAGGGCAACGCGCGGGCGTTGATATCGTCAATATCCAGTACAAAGGCGGTAGTGCAGCCATGATCGATTTAATCGGTGGCCGCATCGATGCTTACTATTCGACCCCTTCGTCTGCGGCGCCACATATTCAAAGCAAAAAACTAGTCGCACTCGCGACAACCGGTTTGACCCGGCCGGAGCTGTTGCCTGACTTACCAACCGTTGCTGAATCTGGCTACCCAGAGTTCAACGCGGTCAATTGGTATTCTTATGTGGCGCCCGGCAAAACGCCGGCTCCGATTCTCGAGCGCTGGAATATAGAGTTCGTCAAAGTTTTAAATACACCGTCGGTTCGCGATGCTTTGCTGGCGCTTGGCTTAACACCACAGCCAATGAGTCGCCAAGAGTCAGCTCACTATATAGCCAAAGAATCAGCGATCTGGAAGGCAGTGATTAAAGAGCGCAACATCAAGATCGAGTGAGCGCGCTTGCCGCAGGCCCTGCAGTTTAAGGGACGCCTCACGTCCCTCGCGCGCGCTACGGCTTTTCAGCTTTTTCAGGTTTATCGCGACGAACAATTTGAACGCTGCGACGTTCATGTTCTTTGTTGTAGCTAAAAGCAAACGGGATCGGCTCGACGTCGGTTGCTTGCTTGTAAGCTTGGGCGAGAGATTGTTGTTTGTGAGGGCTGAATTGTTCAAAGGGCAACGAAAAGCCTCCGTAAAGTTGTACATTACCGATTTTTTTAAGCTGTGCGTAGTCAACGCCGGTTTCATCTTGCACGACGATCGGGGCGTTCTTAATAATCATATCCCGCAAAACGATAAAGTTACCGTCTTGTAAGAGGTGCGAGGCGGCTTTAATCAGCATGGGGTGTTGTGTCATATGACTCAGCCAGCCGCGCATGGGTTCATTGACTAGAAGGTTTTGGTCCGAGAGGTCAAGGCTTACGTAGTCAAGCGCAACCGTTTTGCCGTTTTTCTTTAAAACCAGGCGCACCGAATTCCAGGGCCCTTGCGCTTTAATGAATTGTCCCGAGGCAGGATCGTACGCGATTGGGTAAAGCTCGGCCACGTCATAGCCGGTATACAACGCAAAGGTAGTCAAAATCGTTGTGATGCCAATGTGGGCGCTCTTTGCAAAGCGATCCGCCTCAAGCTCAGCCGTGATAAAAAAAGCGTTATAGGCAAAGCGCTTCCATTCGCGTAAAAATTTTGTCTGAAAATGTTGTGCTCGTTCGGGTGACATCGGCGCAAGTAGCGCTGGCTCGCCTGCTGCCTGCATCGCCACCATGACGTAGCGATCCGCATCAGGATAAAGTTGATTCGCCGTAACAAAGTCTGGGCCAGAGAAAGGATAAAAAACCGTGCCTGTACGCTCAAAGCGTACTTCGTTCTTAGCCCATTCTTTGATCGGCTGACCATGATCATTTTGGTAAATGGCCCAAGACTCATCGGCGAGTTTTTTGTTTTCTGCAGTTAAAAAGGGAAACGCAGCAGACGTTATCGCAGCGCTTACTTGATATTTGCCTTGTAATGGCGGGGCTGCAGACGGCTTTGCTGCTGTAGGTGTAGCGCTAGGCTCTGTGGTTTGAGCCACCTGTGTCGTGGGCTCTGTTGCACTTAACACAGGCGTTTGTGTCTGAGCTAGAAGCAGAAGTCCGGGCGACAAGCTCAGCAGAAATAATGTGGTCTTGACGGCAAGAGTTAAAACACAATTCATTCGGTTCATAGTTGTAGTAACGTATTTTTTAAGAGTTCAGCATGCGCGAGATATTAGCCTACCTTGCACTTTTTGTGCCTTAAACGATCGAGCGCGCCGAGGTGATGCCCCCGTCTACTGTAAAGATAGCCCCCGAGGTGTACGCTGATTTATCTGAAGCGAGATAAACACAGAGGTCAGCGATTTCCTGCGCAGTCGCAGCCCTGCCCAAGGGAAGTTTAGCCAACAATTCTTCCGTACGGTCCGCGTCACCAAACTCTGCCTCTGCTCGTCGACGCAACACCTTCTGAATACGAGGGGTCGAGACAGCACCGGGGTTGACACCAACCACTCTCACGCCATCACGCAAACTGCGTCCACCAATCGCACGGGTAAACGCCATTAGAGCGGCATTCCCAGTGGTGCCAGCGACGTAATCAAAGTCGTAATTCTCACCGCCAATACCGATATTGTTAATGATGACGCCCTGGCCGCGGGCCTTAAAGAGCGGGTAGAACGCCCGAGTCATGTCGATGTAGCCAAAGACCTTAAGTTCCCAGCCCTCGCGCCATTGTGTTGCGTTGACATCCCAAAGATTACCTCCGGGAATGGTGCCTGCGTTATTTACCAAAATATCGATATCAGAGGCCTGTTTAACAATTGTTTCGATGGCACCCGCCTCGGTCATGTCCAAAGTGATCACTCGGGTTGAGACCCCAAAGCGTTTGAGTAAGTCGCTGGCGAGGGCCTGGAGTCGCTCGCCTGAGCGGGCAACAACGGTTAAGTCGCAGCCCTCGCGTGCAAAGGATTCGGCGAGCGCCTGACCGATACCTTGCGAGGCGCCTGTCACCAGGACCTTCTTGCCTGTTAAGTTAAGTTCCATCTTTATTCCTGAAAAGTCAAAGTGCTTAGCTGTGCGGCCATTGGATACATTTCAAGGTTGTGAGTCTTTCAGTCGCTGTTGCAACTCTTGCATCGCGCTTGGGTTGTTCAGGGCCGACAGGTCGCCGAGCTTCTCATCCATAAAGATGTTGCGGATCAGACGACGCATGATCTTTTGGCTGCGAGTTTTGGGCAAGTCTTTCATGACGTAAACGCGGCTGGGTCGAAAGGGCTTTCCCATCCTGCTCGCGACATGGTCTTTAATCAACTCTTCAAGTTCGACTTCCGCGCCCTTGTAGTCAGAAGAGGCGATGACGAAGACGATTAACTTTTGTCCTTTGCTTGGATCGGCCACGCCAATGGCGGCCGCTTCGCTGACTTCTTTGAGGGCGAGTAAGATCTCTTCAACTTCTGCGGGCCCTAGGCGTTTACCTGCGATCTTTAACGTGTCATCCGAACGGCCTAGAATATAAAAATGACCATGGTCGTCGTGCAGAGCCAAATCGCCATGAATCCATTGCCCAGCGATTGTGCGCCAGTACGCGTCAAGATAGCGTTCGTCATCCATCCAAAAGGATTGTGTCATCCCGACAAAAGGCGCGCGGATCGACAATTCTCCAATTTCGTTTCGTACGGAGGCGCCGACCGAGTCGACCACATCGGTCCTGACGCCTGGGCTCGCGGTATTAAACGATGCGGCGGCAATTGGCTTAATCACGACGCTTGAAAGCAGCGCGCAGCTCGCCTCTGTCCCGCCCGTGACATTAATGATGGGGCAGGTGCCGCGACCAAAATGCGTTTCAAACCATTTGAAATGCACAGGGTCGATTGGTTCACCCGCGGTGATGAGTAAGCGGATTGAAGATAAATTTGGTTTCAAAGCAATCGCTGCGTGACTGGCATAGCCGCGAATGAGCGTAGGCGATGCTCCGTAGACTGTCACGCCATAACGCTCGATCAGATTTCCCATGCGGGTCCAGTCTGGGTAATCAGGTGCGCCGTCATAGGTGACTAAGGTCGCGCCATTCAATAGCGCCATGGTCGAGACAAGCGGGCCGGCGATCCAACCCATATCGGCAGGCCAGCAAACGACATCGCCACGACGCACATCAAAATGAACAGCCGAGTCGTGCGCCATTTTAAGAGGGAAGCCACCGTGCGTATGAACAGGTCCTTTTGGCTTGCCTGTTGTACCCGAAGTGTAAATGACCATAAAAGGATCGTCGGGTGACATGCGCGCGGAGACGAGATGCTGACCGGGTGTTCCTGTGGCGACATGCGACCAACTGATATCGTTGGTCTTTAACGCAGGGCCCTCAGGCGAATGCTTCCAGATGATCGTCTCAATGGTTGGCAATTGTGTACAAGCTGCCTCGACGATTGCGCGCGCATCAATGAACTGTCCGCGACGACTAAAGCCTGTTGAGGCCACTAACAAGCGGGCGGTGCACGAAGACAAACGCGCAACAATGGCGTCTACGCCAAAGCCGCTAAACAGCGGCACGACGATCGCGCCCAAGTACGAAAGGCCCAGCAGTGTGATGTTCGCTTCAATACCATTTTCTAAAAGTAAACCGACACGGTCACCACGCCTGACGCCAAGTTTTGTCATCCCTGCCGCAAAGTCTTGCACACGGATTTTTAGCTCAGCGTAGGACACGGTTTGCGGCGCGATTTGCTCGCGCTCGGCAATCAGTGCGGGTAATTTGGAGGTGGCAGGCTCATCTGACCAACGCAGCACCGTATCCACCCAATTGAGTTCTCCACCCGTAAACCAGCGTGGAAATTCAGCGCCACGAGAGATGTCAATATATTGCGTGTACTCTTTTGACCAAACGATCCCGCAGAACGCGTTGACTACTTTCCAATATTGCGCAGGTTGCTCAATTGAAAACTGGTAAAACGCTTCGTAATCTTTGAAGCCCAAGCGTTGCATCAAGCGCGCAATATTTGAGTCAGTCAGATCTTCGGGACGAGGCTGCCAGGCGGCCAGTAGGTTCGTTGTCATGTCGGTCTGGCAGCGTTAGTTGATCGTGAGCCCACCATCAACGGTCAGTATGTGCCCCGTTGTTGACAGTGATTCGTCTGAGGCTAAATAGAGTGCCGCGTACGCCACGTCTTTGGGCGGTACGACACCAAACATTTGTCCGGATAAGAATTTAGACGTCACCCCATCATCTTTTAGCAGCGTCAATACCCGGTCAGTGCCGGTCGCACCAGGTGCAATCGCGTTGACGCGAACTTTGCTCGGTCCATACTCGACAGCCATCGAACGCGTGAGGGCAGAAATCGCACCCTTGGCTGCAGTGTAGGCGTCTTTTCGGTGCGTACCAATTAAGGCCACGACTGAGGTCATGTTAATCACGGCCCCGCCACCGCTGGCAATAATGGCGGGGATTCCATGTTGGCATCCAAGCCACGTGCCAAACAAATCAAGTTGCATTTTTCGCCAAAACTCTTCAGTCGGCCCCTCAGTGACCGCGCCGTCTTGTACGGTTGAGCCGCCGGCGTTGTTATGCAAAATGTTTAATTTTCCAAAAGTGTCAACGCAGCGTTTGACGGCGGCCTGCACTTGCTCAGATTGTGTGACGTCGGCCTCAATAAAGAGTCCTTCGCTTCCCTGTGCTTTAAGCAATTTTTCGGTTTCGTGACCACCCTTGGCATTTCTGTCAATGAAGGCAACTCGTGCGCCTTCTTGCGCAAAAAGTAACGCAGTCTCTCGGCCAATCCCTGCGCCTGCGCCCGTAATGAGGGCGACCTTGCCACTTAAACGTCCCATGATAATCCCGAATAAAAAATTAAATACCGAGGTAGGCGCGTTGAATCTCTGCGCTATTGGCAAGATCCGCTGCTAACCCATGCATCGCAACTTCTCCGCGTTCGAGGATATAGGCGTAATGCGAAATTTCTAGAGCAATCTCAGCGTTTTGTTCAACCAAAAGAATCTCGACTCCTGCCTTCGCAATCGATTGAATGATCTCGGCGATGGTGTCGACAATCGCTGGCGCCAGACCAATAGTTGGCTCATCAAGCAGAAGCAACTTTGGGCCCGCCATGAGTGCTCGCGCAACTGCGACCATTTGCTGCTGCCCACCGCTCAGGCTGGCTGCGCGTACGTTTAGTTTTTCTCTTAATGCAGGAAAATATTCCAACGTCTGTTCAAAATCGCGGGCGATGGCCACTTTGTCCGAGCGCTGAAAAGCACCCATCTGTAAGTTCTCTGTGACTGTCATACTTTTAAAAAGACGTCGCCCCTCGGGCACTAATACCAGTCCCTGTTTGACCAAGACGTCAGTCTCTGTGTGACTAATGTTTTTCCCAAAAAGCTCGAGGCCTGCGCTTTGCGATGGAAGTAATCCTGTCAGTGCTTTCATCGTTGTAGACTTGCCCGAGCCGTTCGAGCCAATGATCGTCGTAATTTTTCCACGAGCGACTGAAAAACTGATGCCTTTGACTGCAGGAACAATCCCGTAGTTCACAATAAGATCAGTGATCTTGAGCGCGTATTCGGTTGTCATGCTCGTTTACCTAAGTACGCAGAAATTACCGCGGGATTTTGCTTGATTTCTAAAGGTGAGCCAGCGGCTAAAAAAACGCCATGATCAAGCACCACAATGCGATCGCAGATCTCCATGACGGCTTTCATATTGTGTTCAACCAACAAGATTGACAGCTGAAATTCATCGCGAATTCGTCTAAAGATCGCAAGTGCACCACCTACCTCAGTCTGATTTAAACCTGTCAGAGGTTCGTCTAAGCAGAGTAATTTTGGGCGTGTCGCAAAAGCGATGGCGATACTGACCCTGCGTTGTAAACCATGCGGTAAATTGCCAGCGATTTCTTGCAGATGATCAGAAAGGTTTAGTATCTCGGCCGTTTCGTGAACGCGACGTACGCGCTCGCTCTTGATACTAATCGTGCTGAAGGTCGCGATCAGAATATTGTCATAGACCGTCATATCCGTCAGCAGGCTGTCGTGTTGAAAGGTGCGCACTAGACCTTTGTGGCAGACTTGCGCAGTGTTCATTTTTGAAATGTCTTCGCCTAAAAACTCGATGCGGCCTTCAGACGCAGGGTAAAAACCACTCACGCAATTAAAGGTCGTGCTTTTGCCAGCGCCATTTGGTCCGATCAAACCAAGAATTTCGCCCTTTTGCACGTCAAAACTTAAATTTGAGACAGCGGTTAAGCCACCAAAACGACGAGTGAGCTTTTCGACTTTTAATAAGATCTCTGTTGTCATTTTGTCGTCTCGCGCTCAGTGCTTAGCTGCGGCTTGAGGTTTCGGGGCAAGGCCTAAAAATTTTCTGATGATTCCGACCAAACCATCTGGCATCAGCAAGACAGCAATGACGATTGCCGCGCCGTAGAAAATATGTTCGAACGGACCAAAACCCATCGCCACTTGAGCCAGTAACGTCAAGACAGAGGCGCCTAAAATAGGGCCCGCAATATGTGATTCTCCGCCAACTTTGATATAGGCCAGTGTGTATACCGCTAATAAAAAGCTGAAGTCATCAGGGCTAATGACGTTATTGGCATGCGCGAGCAGGGCGCCAGCGATACCCGCGACAAACGATGAGATCGCCAAACACATGACTTTTGTTAAATGAACATTGATCCCGACCGTCTGAACGATTGCATCATTATTACGAATGGCAACTAAGACTTTGCCAAAGTCGCTTTGCTCGATCTTATAAAGCACAATTAAACTTAAAAGCACAACGCCAACGACAAACGTTGGGTAATAGTCAGTTAATAAAACGGGCGGGAACACTCCGAGCATGCCCGAGTTGCTGCCTATATAGTCAATCTGCGTGTAGACCATTCTTAGCACTTCGGTGAAGGCAAAACTAATCAACATAAAATAAGGTCCCTTAGTGCGTAGCGTGATGTAGCCCACAATCAGACTAAGTAACGTTGCCGCCAGCGCTGCGCTGACTAAGGCTATAACAAACGGCAAACCGAGTTTTGTGGTGCAAACGCCGGCGACATAGGCGCCAACGCCCACGAACCCAGCGATCGCAAAATTTAATTCACCAATCAATTGAACGAAGCGAAAGCTCGCCGCAAGCAAGATATTGATGGCAACCCAAATGACTAAGCTCGCAGCAAAGCCGGTGCCCGCAAACAGACTGCCACCAAGAGCGAGCAGGCTGAGGAGGGCGACATAAAGGATGATTGAACCGCGCGCGTTACCCATTACCCATGATCCCTTTCGGACGCACCAGCAACACCAGCATGGTGATAACAAACATTGCCAGCGTCGCAAGCGAGGGGTCAAAATAATAGCCACCTACACTTTCGATCACAGCGATTAAGATGCTGCCAATGATCGAACCTGGGATGCTACCCAAGCCGCCGATCACAATGGCGATAAAGCCTTTTATGAGAAAGTCGCTCCCAACATTCGCGCTAATAACGGTGACTGGCGCCAGAAGTGCACCCGCAATGGCGGCTAAAAAGGTTGCGATCAAAAATCCATAAAGAGCAGTTTTTCGGTAAGGGATACCTTGAAGCATCGCAGCCTCATGGTCCTCTGCAACCGCGCGCAAAGATTTGCCAAGTTTCGTTGCTGCAATGAGCCAACACATCGTGACCGCGACCAGTAAAGCTATCAGGGTGAGGACCAGTCTTTGGGTAGTGATGGCGCCTCCAAGAATGCGCAGATTACCCTCGATCAGATCAGGTAATTTAATGGGTACGCCACCAAAGAACTCTAAAAACAAACCTTGTATCAAGAGCGAGAGCCCGACTGATAAGACAAACGAACCCACCATGTCTCGTTGAAATTTTTTGAAAGCGAAGTGATAAAGAAACCAGCCGCAAGCCATCGTGGCTAAAATAGAAACAGCGCCAGCGGCACCGTAAGCCACCGCAAGCGGTACGGAAGGATTGTTCAACCAGGGGACGAGGACGGCGATTAATAAAAGTACTAAACCAAAAAATTCGCCGTGTGCGAAGTTTACGACCTTCATGACACCAAAAATTAATGTCAGGCCAAGTGAAAACAGAATATAGGCGGCACTAATCTGCAGGCTATTTAAAAAGAGTTGCCCAAAAATCTCCAACGTCTTGCACCCTCAACCGGTTAGTAGTCAGCAAAAAAATCAGAGACCGAACGCGAGGTTGGTCTCTGTCGGCCAAACGGCTTATTTTGCGGCGGCTAAACGAGCCTTGAGCTCTTCGGGAATAATGCGTGTCAATTCAACCATCTTGCCATCTTGAACTTGCGTAATCATGACCGGCACTTGCATTTGTTGTGGGCTGTCATAGATAGCTTTGCTACCAAAGACTGTTTTGCCGTACGAGGTTTCAAAGACCATGGTGGGCAATATAGCGGCAATTTTTTTAGGATCTATGCTATTTGACGCCTCCATTGCAGCCTTAAGCGCATAGACTGAGTCATAGCTTGAGACCTGCAGTGGGTTCAGTGGCTCTTTAAATTGCGCCAACATTCCTTGGTTCAAAATCTGTTGCACGGGCGTTGCGAGCGAGCTTGAATAGTCGCCGGCATACCCCATGTAGGTGCCGTTGGCTGCTGCACCACCAATTTGAGCAAGTTGAGTGGCACTCGTGCCAACCGGCAGCACTTTGACACCTTTCCAGCCTAGCACGCCAAGCTCTTTGAGTACGATTCCTGCATCGGCAGGAGGAGCCACGCCCAGGTCAATGATGTCAGGCTTTTGCTCAGTGAGTTTGGCCGCCACCGGTTGAAACTGCGTGGTGCCACGCTCGTACCAATTAGAAGACAAAACCTTCACGCCGAGTGCTGCCCACGCTTTTTGTGCGACCAGTTCAACCTCTTTGCCTGATGCATCGTTCGCGTTCAAGATCGCGACTGTTTTTGCCTTGGGATTTTGCGCCAAGACATACTTGTAAAGTGGATCAAGAATCTCAAACGGTGTATTGGATTGAGTAAAAGTTAATGGAAACTGTGGGCCTTTGACACTTTTACCCCAGGCCGAAATAAAAATCATCACGCCGCTTCGCTCAGAGAGCGACTGCAGCGCTGAAATGGGGGCAGTGCCGATACCGCCAACGATAAATTTAACCTTGTCGCGATTAATTAGGTTTTGTGCGACTTTAGTGCCTTCGGCCGCAGTGTATTTGTTGTCGTAAGCCACGACTGCAAAATTATATTTTTTTCCTCCAACCGTCACGCCGCCTTCAAGATTAATTTTCTCTGCAGCTTGTTTGGCGGTCCATTCCATCCCCAGGCCCCATACCGCAGCAGCGCCCGACATCGGAGCCGAGATGCCAAGTTTGATTATTTCTTGCGCGTGCACGCTGTTAAAGGAGGCGAGGGATGCCAAGGCAAGCGTTGCGTAAAGCTTTTTAAGATTTGTCATGAAGGTCTCCGATATATTTTAATTTTCGAGTGCTCGACGTCTAGTTCACGAACCTCGGTTTAATTGAATTTACCACGACTCTGGTGGCTTTAAAAGTAAAAAATCTTGCGGTGTCATCGAGCGACACGGCAAGATTTTTTTGAAGACTGCCTGCGGTAAGTGGCGACTTAGACGCCTTCTACAATTCGAATGTCGCGTTCGGCGGCATTGGTGCCTAAGGCTCGGATTGCCTCTTGGTACCCAGGGCTGTTGTAAGCGGCTTGTGCGGCGGCAACGCTTTCAAACTCGATCAGCACGGTACGTTGCTTGAGACCTTGCTCTTTGGTGACGGCGGCTTCGCCTCGTGCAAGAAACTTGCCGCCGGCGGCTGTTAAGGCGGGGCCGGCAAGCTTGGCGTAGGCCGCCAGGGCTTCGGGGTTAGAGATTGAGCGATAGGCGCTGATCCAGTAGGCTTTTGCCATGATGACTTCCTTAAGGTGTGGTGGGTGTGACAGCATATTACCAAGTGCGTCGCAGTTCGCGGCAGCTTGATTCTGAGCGCTGCCGTTCAAGTCGCCTGCCTGAGTTGTTGCGCCGCCGCATAAATGTTTATCTGTAAAGGGTATTATTTTTAGATGCCCTCGACTCTCACTGATGTTCATAGCTCTTTGCGCGCACCCTTTAAGGTGCGAAGTTTTTGCTTTCAGTGGCCCGCAGATTTAGCAGCCTCGTTCGCCTTTGAAATGGAAGTCCTCGTACTCGGCTGGTATGTTTTAGTCGAGTCGGGTTCGGTCATGATGTTGGTGTTGTACGGCGCCCTGCAATTTGCCGGTTCGGTGTTGTCGCCTTTGTTTGGCGTAGCAGGCGATCGCTTGGGGTACCGATGTTTGTTTTTGGTGACGCGGGCGATGTATACCGCTCTGGCGACTGCGGTGCTGATTCTGGCGTTTTATTCGTTGTTGACGCCTGTCGCGGTCATTGTCGTCGCGGCGCTGGTTGGCGCGATCCGACCGTCGGACAACATGATGCGCTATGCGCTGGTAGGCCAAACGGTGCCTGTCAGTCAACTGACAGGCGCCTTAGGAATCTCTAGGATGACGGCGGATTCGGCACGCATTGCCGGGGCCTTGACGGGGGTAGGCGCCGTTGCGGCATTCGGGATGGCTGCAGCCTATTGTGTGATCGCGGGGTTGTACCTCATGAGTTTTCTGTTCTCCTTGGGCGTTGCGGGTAAAGAAACTAAGACTGAGCCCAAGCCCTTGCGTTCTGCCTTCACTGAGTTATTGGCGGGGTTTGAGTATGTGTGGACCCGACCTGACTTACTCGGAGCGCTGAGCCTCGCGTTTTTGGTTAATTTTTTCGCGTTTCCGTTCACGCTGGGCTTATTGCCCTATATCGCCAAAAATATTTTTGAAGTCGGGCAGGCTGGGTTGGGTGCGCTCAGTGCGAGTTTCGCCCTCGGTGCCTTGCTCGGGTCTTTGGTGTTGGGCTTAAATTGTTTTTCTTTAGGTACCGCGCGGGCCATGCTAGTGACGGCTGGTTTGTGGTTCGTCTGCCTCTTGGTTTTCGGTTTTTCAACTGAACTTAAAACTGGGATGTTCTTGTTGGTGTGTACCGGGTTCGTGCAAAGCCTGAGCATGACGCCTCTGGCGTCTGTGATGTTGCGCGGCACCGAGCCCGCCTTCAGGGGGCGCGTCATGGGAATGCGTATGTTGGCGATCTGGGGCTTACCGGCCGGTTTGTTGCTGTCGGGTCCTCTGCTTGCCTGGTTGGGCTATCAAGCCGTCATTTTGCTCTACACCGGACTGGGTTTACTGTTGACGGTTTGCATTGCACGGCGCTGGCACCACATCTTATGGAGTCAGGCGTCACCCTCAAACCGCCATAGCTAGCACAAGCTTTTAGCCAGAACCTGCTCGCTCGAGCGCTGTTGCTTTCTGCAAGAAGGTACGCTTTATGTTAGGGTTGTCCCTGAGACAAAACAGATGCGCCCCAGAGCCCCATGAAGATTTTTTACGGTTGGAAAATGGTTTTTGCAGCGGGTTCGCTGCAATTTTTGCAGTCGATGATGCTGCATCAGGCCTTTGGCGCGTATTTGGCCGTACTGATCCAAGAGAAAGGCTGGAGCAAAACCTCGGTGTCTGCCGCTTCAGCCATGATGTCAGTGGAATCCGCCATTATCGGTCCGGTACTCGGTTGGTTTCTTGATCGCTTCGGTTCGCGCGGGGTCATTCGGATTGGCGTGATCATGTTTGGTATCGGTTTCATGCTGCTTAGCCAAATTGAAACCCTCACGCAATTTTATGCTGCGGTCATTGTGATTGCGATCGGCTCGTCGATGGCGGGTTATTTTCCGCTCAACGTGGGCATCATTCAATGGTTTGAAAAAAAACGGGCACGCGCGCTATCAAGTGTGGGACTTGGCCTAGCATTAGGCGGGATGTTCGTGCCTTTTGTCGCTCTAAGTATCCAGAGTTATGGTTGGCGCGCGACAGCGTTTGTCTGTGGTGTCGCCGTGATCGTATTGGGCTACCCGCTAGCCAGTATTTTTCGTAGACGCCCCGAGGATTTTGGCCTGACTGTTGATGGCCTGGGCGCCGCTCGTGGCGCTGTCGATGTGAGCGCCCCTCCCGAGGCGACCAACGAGCCAGAATTTACCGCTCGACAAGCGTTACGTACCAAGTCGTTTTGGTTGCTGTCTGCCGGACATGGCGTGGCGTTGATCGCGGTCACTGCCGTTAATACGCATGCCATTAATCACATGCGTATTTCGTTGGGCTACACAATTTCACAGGCGGCCGTCTACATCACCTTAATGACGGCGTTTCAGGTTGTTGGCGTGTTGATCGGTGGTTGGTTAGGTGACAAGCTGCGCAAGAACCGGATGTCAGCGGTCTGTATGCTCATGCATATGGCCGGCCTGCTATTGCTCACCTATGCCTTGGGGCCGGTGATGCTGATCGGCTTTGCGGTGCTGCACGGCTTGGCCTGGGGAGTACGCGGGCCCTTCATGCAGGCAATCCGCGCAGACTATTTTGGCCGTAAATCAATCGGTATGATTCTTGGTTTGTCGGCGCTTCTGACGGCGGTGGGGCAAGTGTTGGGGCCCCTGCTCGCAGGCATCATGGGTGACGCTACAGGCAACTATATTCTTGGCTTTACCGTTTTGGCGTTAATCGCTGGGGCGGGATCGGCCTTGTTCTGGTTTGCGAAACCGCCACCATTACCCGTAAAGGTTTCCTAAATCTTGCGTTCAGCGGTATGCTTGGTCTTAGATTTTTTGCTAACAATCATTCAAGACCAAGGTGGCGACAAAATGAATCAAAATCTAAATAAGATATCGCGGCAAAAATGGGTCGCGCTCGGTTTAAAAGCGCTGGGTCTCACGTTGGCGAGTTTTGCCTTGACTGTGAACGCGCAGACCTGGCCCACTAAGCCCATTCATCTGATCGTAGGCTTCGCGCCGGGCGGCGGCACCGATATCGTCGCGCGTGCATTAAGCGTGCCGATGACGGCGTCGCTCGGTCAATCCGTAGTGGTTGAAAATAAAGCGGGTGCCGCAGGGACGATTGGCGCAGACATGATTGCGAAGGCCGCGCCCGATGGCTATAACTTGTTGATGGGCCATTCAAACTCAAATGCAATTTCACCGTTTGTATTAAAAAATGTTCCGTACAATCCCGCGACCGATTTCACCCCAATTACGTACCTAGGGTATGTGCCCAACGTATTGGTTGTGAACACTTCGGTGCCGGCAAACTCGGTCGCCGAGTTAGTCGCACTCGCTAAAGCCAAGCCGGGCATATTGACCTATGGCTCTTCTGGTATTGGCAGCACTCAGCATTTAGCGGGTGCGTTATTTTGTCAAATCGCGGGCATCTCGTTAAATCACATACCGTACAAAGGTAGTGGACAGGCGATTATTGATTTGCTGGCAGGGCAGATCACCATGAATTTTGATACCTTGCCGCCTGTACTTGAACAAATACGCTCTGGTAAATTACGGGCGTTGGCGATTTCAACGCCGCAGCGCTTGCCTCAGTTGCCCAATATTCCGACCTTTACCGAGGTCGGTATTAAGGGCTTTGAGGTGACCAACTGGTATTCAGTGATGGGCCCTAAAGGCATGGCGCCCGCACTGGTTGCGCAGATTGACCGAGCAGTTAAAGCCGCGATGGCCGATCCAAAAACTAAAAAGACGCTCGAAGAGCAAGGTTTGCAAACTGTCGGTGCTGCCACGCCAGCGGCGTTTGCCGCCTTTGTGCAAGACGAGCTCGTAAAATATAAACAACTTGTCCAAACACTGAACATCAAAGCCGACTAGTCCTCGTGTCAAATATCTTTCATCGCTTGCCCCGACAAAAGCTTCCTGTCGTGGTTGAAGGGCGAGGCATTGAGTTGCTTGACAGCGAGGGCAAGCGTTACCTTGATGCCTCGGGTGGCGCTGCAGTGTCCTGTTTGGGTCACAGTCACCCGCGAGTGGTGCACGCAATTCAACAGCAGCTTGAGCACATTGCTTATGCGCACACTTCGTTTTTTACCAACGAACCCGCTGAGCAACTTGCCGCAACACTTGCGCAGGCAGCCCCGGGCGACTTAAATCATGTGTTCTTTGTCTCGAGTGGCTCTGAGGCCGTCGAGGCGTCGTTAAAGCTAGCACGACAGTACTTTGTTGAGCGCGGCGAACTTGGGCGCAGACACTTTATTGCACGTCGTCAAAGTTATCACGGCAACACACTTGGGGCGCTAGCCATCGGGGGTAACGCCGGCAGGCGTGAGCCCTTTTTGCCTTTGTTGGTGCCCGCACATCACGTTTCTCCTTGCTACGCTTATCGCGAGCAAGGAGACACCGAGAGCGATGCCCAATATGCAGCGCGTTTAGCCGCCGAGCTTGACGCTAAGATTATTGACTTAGGTCCGGAGACCGTGGCCGCCTTCGTGGCCGAGACAGTGGTTGGCGCGACAGCGGGAGCGCTGGCGCCAGTGGGCGATTACCTCAAGCGGATACGCGCAGTCTGTGATCGTCATGGCGTGTTGCTCATCCTGGACGAGGTGATGTCTGGGATGGGGCGCACGGGCCATCTGTTTGCCTGTGCTGAAGATCAGATTGCACCCGATATCATCGCGATTGCCAAGGGCTTGGGGGCAGGCTACCAACCGATCGGCGCGATGATCGCTTCGAAGCGAATTTATGAGACCATTTGTGCGGGCAGCGGATTTTTTCAACATGGTCACACTTATGTTGCGCACGTGGCAGCCTGTGCAGGCGCCTTGGCGGTGCAGCGCGTGATCCAAGAAGAAAACTTATTGAGCAATGTTCTGGCGCGCGGCGAGCAATTGCGCCAAGCGCTGCGCGAGCAATTTTCTTCTCACCCAAATGTGGGCGACATACGCGGCCGCGGTCTGTTTGTAGGTGTCGAGTTTGTAGAAGACCGCGACAGCAAGGCGCCGTTTGATCCACTGCGCAAGGTGTACGCACAACTCAAAGCAAGTGGCATGCAGCAGGGGCTGCTGACCTATCCTTCGGGTGGCACGATCGATGGTGTCCGTGGCGATCACGTCTTATTGGCGCCACCCTTTATTTGCACGGCACAAGATATTGAAAGAATCGTCGAACGTTTTGGTCAGGCGGTACACGCTGTCTTACCGGACACGTTGAGGCGGCGCTAACGATGTCGGGTAGCTGCGAGCGCATGGGCTCGCAGCCAGTTTGCTGTCGCAGTCGCGGCAAACAATGGCGTTGATGTCTGCGAGAGCTGTTGCTATTGGCTCAACTGCGCGCGATTGCGTTCGATGAAGCTGCCGAGCTTGAGGTGCTGAGCGTCTAAAAACGCACTAAATTCTTTTGGGCTCATGCCCCCAGCGATCACGCCTAGCCCCGCGAAGCGCTCGCGTACGCTCGGTTGCGCCAACACCGATCTGACATCAGCCGAGAGTTGCTCTTGAATCGCGCCTGGGGTGGCGCTGGGCACCATCAACCCGTACCAGGCAGTCATGTCGAACGTTGGCAAACCGACCTCGGTCGCGCTTGGCAGATCCCAACCGGGCATTCTGTCTGTTTGACCCATGAAAAGCGCCTTCACACGCCCGCCATCGGCGTGAGGTTTATAAACGGCACCCTCAAAAATACCGTCGATTTGTTTGCCGATTAAATCGTTCAAGGCGCCGATACTGCCAGACTTGTAGGGTGGGAAAACCATCTCAATGCCCGTTTGATTAGCGAATTCAAGTGCGGCAAGATGCATGCTGGCGCCGATCGTTGAGATACCAAAATTCATCGGGCGATTTTGTGCTTTTGCGTAGGCCACGTACTCAGCGACGGTCGTCGCAGGCACATCACTTCGAACCATTAACGCCAAGGGATAGCGCCCCAACGACGTAATGGGCGCCAAATCTGAAGCTTTGTAGGGCAGCTCTTTAATCAGATATTGATTGGTAATCCAGGCAAAGGCGATATATAGAATCGTGTAGCCATCGGGTTTTGCTTTTGCGACGAGGCTTGTGCCAATGACCGTTTGACCGCCCGCGCGATTATCAACCACCACAGGCTGGCCCCATTTTTTACTCAGTTCCTGTGCAATGACGCGCGCCTGAGCGTCCGAACTGCCACCAACGCCGAAGGGTACGACGATCGTGACAGGCTTGTCCGGAAAAGCGGCGTAAGCGACGAGCGACGCTGTGCTTAGTGTGAAGGCTAAAGCGTTGACGAAAAGTTTTTGTAAAAGTCCAGTTGTGCCACGTTTCATTTTGTCTCCGGGCGGTTGATTTTTTTATCGGTCAGGTGGGGTCTTTTGTTGGCTGATATTTTGGCTAAGCAAGACTTTTCCCTACCTCGTAGTGTTCCATCCTAAATGATATGCCAGAGCTTGGCTCGCTTAATAGTCAGATTGTGGATAAATTAGGGTAAACCCCTTTTGCGTATTAAACTGCGACTCTGTTGAATGATCCGAGCTCTAGCAAGCGCCATGCCTCTGAAGTTTTTATCCTGTGTTCGTTGCTGTATAGCGGTCATTTGCTTACTTGCCTTGGGCGGTTGTAGCGTGCTTGGTCCAGATTACGATGCGCAGCGCGCCACGCAGGTGCCAAACCAACCGCAAGTGTGGCAACCCCCTGTTGCGCATCAGGGCGACCTCAATGCATTAAAAGATTGGTGGCAACAGTTTAACGATCCAGTACTTGTTGAGTTGCTGCTTGCCGCCCAAGAGCAAAGCAACACGATGGCCCAGGCAGCCTTGCGCATTGCTCAGACGCGTGCCTTACTCGTTGGGTCGAATGCGGCGGCGTTACCAGCGTTGAGTGCTTCGGGGGGCTTGACGCGCGGCACCTACCAAGTGGGTGGGCCGGTGGTTTTAGCCACGACCAGTCAGGCTCAGTTGCAAACCAGTTGGGAGCTTGACCTGTTTGGTGGCCTAGCCCGCAGCAGCGAAGCGGCGCGTGCCAGGCTTGAGTCGCAGATCGCCAATTGGCACGAGGCACGGATTTCAGTCGCGGCTGATACGGCAAATTTGTACACGAACTATCGCGCCTGTGAGCAGTTTGTTTCTCTGGCACAAGCCGATGCGAGGTCTCGCGCCCAAACGGCCAAGTTAACCGAGCAACTTGCTGCCTCCGGTTTTCAGTCACCCGCCAATGCGGCACTCGCGCGTGCCAGCGCGGCAGAAGGGCAGGGGCGTTTGGTTGGACAGCAGACGGACTGTGATTTGTCGATCAAGGCGCTGGTCGCAATCACGGGCTTAACCGAAACAGATTTGCGTGGTCGCTTAATCGCGCAGACAGGGCAACTGCCAAAGCCCGTCATGCCCCAAGTGCAACAAGTGCCTGCACAGGTCTTAGCGCAGCGTCCGGATTTGGCGGGTGCCGAGCGTGAGTTAGCCGCAGCGAGCGCCGATATTGGCGTGCGCGAAGCCGACCGACTGCCACGGCTTTCTCTTTTGGGTAGCATCGGGCCTTTAACTTTCAGTACAACAGGCTTAACGATTAGTGCGACCTCTTGGTCGATTGGCCCGACGCTCTCAATGCCGGTTTTTGACGCAGGGCGTCGCTCGGCCAACTTAGACGCAGCATTGGTTGCCTATCAGGCTGCCGAGGCGAACTATCGCACGCAGGCACGACGCGCCGTACGTGAGGTGGAAGACGCCTTGCTTCGTTTGAATAGTTTGGTGGCGCGACAGACCGAGGCCGAGACTGCCTCAAGCGGCTATCGTCAATCACTGACGGCTTCTGAAGATAAATTTAAATTTGGCTTGGCAAGCGTGTTGGATCTTGAAGAGGTTAGACGCTTGTCTGTCAATGCCGACAACATTTTGGCCTCAGTGCGCCGCGACCGTGTCAACGCAGTGATTGCGTTGTACCGTGCGGTGGGCGGCGGCTGGACACCTGCTGAGTCTTTGACGCTCAGTGGGCTTGCGCAAACGGCGTTAAAAGATACGACTTTACGGACTGCAAAACCATGAATTTTTTTTCGCGCAGTGGGTTAAGCGCAGCTTTACTGGGCGCGTGCGTTTGTGCGGTGATCGCGGCAACGGCGGTGTTCGCTGCGCCGCCCAGCCAAGCGGATGCCAAACCAGGCCTGACCGTGACCGTGACCCAGCCGCAGACGAGCGAAATCCCCTCGGTAGTCACGGCCAACGGTAGCATCGCTGCCTGGCAAGAGGCGATGGTGGGTGCGCAAGTGGGCGGTCTGCGAATGGCTCAGGTACTGGTGAACGTGGGTGATGTGGTCAAGCAGGATCAACTGCTGGCTGCTTTTGCAACCGACACTGTATTGGCGGATTTAGCGGTGCAAAAAGCGCAGCAGGGCGAGGCGGCAGCGGCGTTGGCCGAAGCAAAGGCGAACGCCGAACGTGCGCGCAGCTTAAAAAATTCTGGGGCGTTGTCGGCGCAACAAATTAGTCAATACTTAACAGCCGAGCAGACGGCCCAAGCTAGACTCGAAGCGAGTACTGCACAGCTAAAGGTGCAAGAGTTACGCCTGAAGCACGCAGAGGTGCGTGCTCCCGATGAGGGCGTGATCTCGATGCGACAGGCTAACGTAGGCTCTGTTGTACCGGCAGGTGCCGAGTTGTTCAGGCTGGTGCGCCAGAGCCGTCTTGAGTGGCGCGCTGAGGTGACCTCCGAAGAACTGGGGCTGATTAAGGTTGGCATGCTGGTCAAGGTTTTTCCAGCAAGCTTGCCCAAGGGCGCTGCGCCGGTAACCGGTACGGTGCGTGTGCTAGGACCCACCGTTGATCCTCAGGCGCGTACTGCGCTGGTCTATGTAGATCTGCCAAAAAATCCAAAGGATGAGCCTCCTGTTCGCGCCGGGATGTTTGCAAACGGTCAGTTTCAATTAGGCGTCACCCAAGGGTTGACCTTGCCTCAAGAGGCAGTGGTGATGCGCGATGGCTTTAGCTATGTTTTTAAAGTTGCTGACAACAAGCGTGTCCTTCAAACCAAGGTGAGTGTTGGGCGGCGTGTAGGTACCAGAGTCGAGGTGCTAACGGGTGTTAGCGGACAAGATCAAATTGTTGAAGCGGGTGCAGGGTTTTTAACAAATGGTGATCTGGTTGCTGTTTCAACTCCATCTTTGACGAAGTAGGCGCGATGATGAATTTCTCGGCCTATTCGATTCGAAATCCAATTCCGGCGATTTTGCTTTTTATTTTGCTTTCTATTGCTGGTGTACTGTCGTTTAAAGCGATTGGTGTTCAGGATTTTCCGGATATCGAGTTGCCAATGATCACGGTCGAGGCCCAGTTGCCGGGGGCGGCCCCCGCGACACTCGAAACAGAGGTGGCTCGAAAACTCGAGAATTCAATCGCCACGCTGCAAGGAATCAAAAATCTTTACACCAAAATACTTGAGGGTATGGTTGTCATTACCGTTGAGTTTGTTCTTGAAAAAGATCCCATGGAGGCCGTCAATGACGTGCGTGACGCCGTCACACGTGTGCGCGCAGAGCTTCCGGCCGATGTGCGTGACCCGACTGTCTTGCGCACCACTACTGCCGGTAAACCGTTACTGACTTTTGCAGTGACGTCTAGCCAAAACGATGAAGAGGCTTTGTCTTGGTTTGTTGACAATACGGTAGCCAAGCAATTGCTGACAGTCAACGGCGTGGGCCGCGTCAAGCGCATGGGCGGCTTGATGCGAGAGATTCGGGTTGAACTCGACCCGGCCCGCATGGCCGCTTTAAATGTCACTGCCGCAGAAGTCTCACGCCGCTTGCGGCAAATTCAACAAGAGGCACCAGGCGGAAGAGGCGACGTGGGCGGTGCCGAGCAGGCCGTTCGCACAATCGCGACCGCGAGCACTGCAGACGATTTGGGCAAGTTGGAATTGTCGTTGCAAGATGGCCGCCGCATTCGCCTTGAGCAGTTGGCGGTGGTGAGTGATACGACGGCAGAGCGTCGCGCGTTAGCTTTAGTGGATGGCCAGGCTGTCGTCGCGTTTGAAATCATGCGTAGCAAAGGGGCAAACGAGGTGACGTTGGCGCGAGATGTGCGCGAAGTCATCAAGACCTTGAGCGTCGCACGTACAGACATCAAAATTTCTGAACAGATTGACAACGTACAAAAGACAGAAGAAAACTTCGAGGGCTCGATGCACCTGCTCTACGAGGGTGCGATTTTAGCGGTGATCGTGGTTTGGTATTTTTTGCGCGACTGGCGTGCGACGATTGTATCGGCTGCGGCTTTGCCCTTATCTATCCTGCCGGCTTTTCTAGGCATTTATCTGTTTGGCTTCACGCTCAACATGGTGACTTTGACTTCGCTCGCGCTAGTTGTCGGTATTTTGGTCGATGACGCGATTGTTGAAGTTGAAAATATTGCACGACATTTGCGCATGGGTAAAACACCTTTTCAAGCGGCACTTGAAGCGGCTGATGAAATTGGTTTGGCGGTCATTGCCACGACCTTTGCGTTGGTTGCTGTGTTTCTGCCGACAGCCTTCATGGCGGGGATCCCAGGAAAATTTTTCAAACAGTTTGGATGGACTGCGGTCTTAGCAATTTTGGCCTCATTGCTAGTGGCGCGTTTGCTGACGCCGATGATGTCGGCATATCTCATGAAGGCAGTACCTTTATCTGAGCGTGAGCAAACCGATGGCTTAGTGATGCGTCGCTATCTGATAGCGGTGCAGTGGTGCTTGACGCATCGCTTGCTTACGCTGGTTTTGGCAACATTATTTTTTGTAGGCTCGCTTGCCTTGGTGCCACTGCTGCCAAAAGGGTTTGTCCCGCCCGCTGATCGTGGCCAAACCTTGGTCAATATTGAACGCGCACCGGGCAGCACCTTACAAGAGACGTTCTTAGCGGCCGAGCGCGCGCGGCTCAAACTCGGGGCAATCCCCGAGGTCGTGAAAGTCTTTAGTTCAGTGGGTGCGGGTGTTTCAGGAGACGCCTTTGCCCGTGGCTCAGCCGCAGAAGTGCGCAAGGGTAGCTTGACGGTGACCTTGACTCACCGCTCTGAGCGCAAAAAAAATCAGCAAGAAGTTGAAGCTGATATTCGAGAATTGTTGTCTCGCGAGCCTGGCGTCAGGATTACTGTTGGGCCGCAAGACGTTGGCGTCAAAATGCAGATCGTGCTGCAAAGCGAAGATCCTGTCGCTTTAGGCGCGGCGGCGCACGTGGTGGAAAACGAGTTGCGTGGTTTGAAAGGAGTGGGCAACGTCTTGTCCTCGGCAAGCTTGGTGCGTCCTGAGTTGATTGTGAGACCGGATTTTGCGCGTGCTGCAGATCTGGGCGTCACCGCGCAAAGCATCGCCGAGACCCTGCGCGTCGCCACAAGTGGCGACTATGACGTGAGCCTGCCAAAGCTGACCTTTTCAGAGAGGCAAATTCCAATTCGCGTGAGATTGCCAGACATTGCGCGAACCGACCTTGAGGCTTTAGCGCGTTTGACGATACCAGGCCGTTACGGGCCGGTGATGTTGGGCAATGTGGCAACCCTGACACTGGATAGTGGGCCCGCACAGATTGACCGCTTGAATCGCAGCCGTAATGTGGTGCTTGACGTCGAGCTAGGCGGGCGACAGTTGGGCGAGGTCTATGCAGAGGCCAAAACTCTACCAGGCTTGCGCAATTTACCCGCGGGCGTGCGTCAGACTGAACTGGGCGATGCAAAAGAAATGCAAGCGCTGTTTGCAAGCTTTGGCTTGGCCATGGCGATCGGCCTGCTTTGCATTTATATGATTTTGGTCTTGTTGTTTCATGATTTTTTACAGCCTCTCACCATTCTGGGAGCCTTACCGCTTTCAATTGGTGGTGCCTTTGTGGCGTTGTTGCTCACAGGCAAAAGTTTTTCAATGCCCTCGCTGATTGGCTTGATTATGCTGATGGGGATCGTGACCAAAAATTCAATTTTGTTGGTCGAGTATGCGATCGTGGCACGACGAAGTGGGGTCTCGCGCACAGAGGCTTTACTTGATGCGTGTCACAAGCGCGCGCGCCCAATTGTGATGACAACCATCGCCATGATTGCGGGCATGTTCCCTATTGCAATCGGTTGGGGTTCAGATCCAAGTTTTCGCTCGCCGATGTCGATTGCAGTGATGGGCGGTCTGTTGACCTCGACGGTGCTCAGCCTGCTGGTGATCCCCGCCGTGTTTACTTACGTTGATGATCTGGCTTTATGGTTGCAGCGAATGAAGACAAAATTTGCACGCAACCATCATCCCGCTTAGGCGACAGGGACCTTAGCCTTTACGCATCGTGAAGAAGACGGGCCCTTGTGCCTGAAAATTTACCCAGCCCTTGCGTAGAGCCGTGAGCTTATAGATGGCGCCCAACGGAATATACGGAACTTGGTCTAGCACCTGTAACTGGATCTCTTGACAAAGTGCTTTGCGTTTTTCAAGCGTCGGGGCATAAAACCAGTCTGTACGAAGGGTTTCGATCGCTGGATTAGTGGGCCAGCCAAACCAAGCTTGCTTGCCCGTGCCACGAATCCCTAAGTTACTGGTGGGGTCTAGGTTGCTAGTGCCCGTCATCGCCGTAAAGCCAACATTCCAACCGCCTGAAGCTGGCGGTTCTTGACTATTGCGCCGTTGCAAATAACTACCCCAGTCCATCGCACGCAAATCAACTTTGAGCCCTAACTTTTTAAAGAGTTCTGCCGTGACTAAGGCCGAGGCGTGATGAGTGGGAAAGTCGACCGGATCGAGCAAGACGATCGGTTCGCCTTTGTAGCCTGACTCTTTAATGAGTGAACGCGCAAGATTAAAGTCACGCTTGCCTGTTAATTTATCCAGGCCTGCTGTAGTCGCCATCGGCGTACCAGGTGCCCACACACCGACCTTATCATTCCAGTACTCTGGAAACTCTGAACCATTGGCCGCAGTCATATACTCGGTTTGATCGACAACTGCCAAAATCGCACGGCGCATCAAGATATTGTTAAACGGTGGGTAGAGGTGATTGAAGCGCATGATTGCGATCGACGGCAGGGCTGCTTTAATCAAAACAATCGTAGGATCTTTTCGCAAGACAGGTAAAAAATCGTTATCAACAGTTTCGATGCCATCCACTTCATTATTTTTTAGCGCTGCAACGGCCGTGGCACGATCGCTAATCACTTGCCACTTAACTTCGGTGACGTGGGCGATTTTTGGACCCGCGGTGTTGACAGCAAGTCCGTCTGCACGTGCAACGTAGTCGTTAAACTTTTCGTAGACGACTTGCGAGCCAGAGATCCATTTTTCGGCGATAAAGCGGTAGGGTCCGCTACCAATCATTTCTTTGATCGGCACGTTATCGGGGGTATTGGCCAGACGCTCTGGCATGATCGAAGACGACGCTGCCGCTAAAGAATACATGAGCAAAGGAAACGGCTTACTTAAATCAATTTGAATTGTTTTTTCAGAGGTGGCTTTCAGTTCGCGAATCAATTCAAACAGCGTTTGCCCAAGTGGATTACGTTTGCCAAAGCGCTTAATGCTTGCAACGATGTCTTTGGCCTGCACCGCCGAGCCATCATGAAACTTCAAGCCGTCGCGCAGTGTGAGCTTCCAAGTTAAGTCATTGTTTTCAAGCTGCTGACTACCGACCATTTGTGGTTGAGGTTGATAGTTGTCGTCTAAACCGTAAAGCGTATCAAAGACCTGCAGTGCGTGACAGGCCGTGATTGTGGCAGTTGTAAACATTGGATCGAGTAGCGCAAGATCGGTCTCGGGAACCCAGCGCAACGCCGTTTTGGGAGTTTGAGCAAAACTCGCTAAAGGCAGTTGAGACAGCCCTGTGGCAACGCCCGAACTGAGGATGAAGGTTCTGCGATCCATGGTGGATTCCTTGTGTACATTAAAAAAAGTCAGTGTAGATTGGCCGAGCGCTTAAACCAAAGTAAAGACAAAAGGAGCGCTAAGAGGGTGAGCACCAGCGAGACGGCACCAAACAGTGCGCTGACCTCGGTATCACGCCTCTCTAAAGAAAATTTACTCGAAAGGTGCCGATAGACTTCTTTTAGATCTTGCGAATTGCCCGCGCGAAAGAACTCGCCTTCGGTAATTTTGGCAACCGCTTGCAGTGCTTGTTCGTCGACACGGGCATAAAAAGAGTAGCCTTCATAGCCGGGAATAAAGCCTTGGGGTGTGCCAAAGGCAACGGTGTAGACACGTACGCCGCGCTGCGCGGCCTGCTTGGCTGCCATCAAGGGGTCAGGACCGCTTGTGCGCCGACCGTCTGACAATAAAATAATCGCGCCGTTTGTGTAAGAGCCTGGCGGCACGGGCGCTGGTGAGGGTGTTTGAGGCGCGGCGGGTTTGCGCTCGGCCAAAGGTTTGCTCCCCCAGCGTGAAAATTCTTCTCCATAAATTGCTGCCTGTAGGTCAACGCCAGAGTTCGGCAGCAAGGTCGCCAAAGCCATTAATAAACCGCTGCCCGTTGCGGTGCCACGCTGAAGTTGAAACCTGTCGATGGATGCGACTAAGGCTGCGCGTTCTTCGGTGATTTGTTGTACGAGTTGTGCGGTGCCTGCAAAGGACACAATCCCGACTCGAATGTTGTTAGGCAGTTCGCTTAAAAATTCTTTCACGGTGGCTTGCGCGGCTTGAATGCGATTGGGCACAACGTCTTCAGCGAGCATGCTTCGCGAGACGTCTACCGCAAGCACCAAGGTCATATAGTCTGCTGGTAACGTGACCTGGGCAGTGGGTCTTGCAACGCCTAGTACAGCGACGCAAAGGGCGAGCCACAAGAGGGCAGGAGGGGTGTGCCGGCGCCAACTGTTGCGCGTGCCAAGTGCCTGTCGAATAATGGTGAGACTAGGGTAGGTGTGAGCGAAGCGACGCTTGCGCTTCAGCAGCCATAGGTAAATGATGGGCAGCGCCAGCACTAAACTAAAAAACCATAAAAAATGTGGCCAAATAAAGTGCATCAATTGTGCGCGAGAGTTATGATGAAATCTCACTTTATCACCGCTTGACAGAATCAGGGTTTTTTTATGAAGCGAGTCGCGCTCTACAGCCATCGTGTCATCCCGGGTGCCAAGGCGCCTGAGGGGCTGAGCCTGGCTGTGGAATCTGTTTCTGGCACGCCTGATGCTGGCGCACGCGCGGTCTGGTCAAAACACTACGAAAAGCTGGGCTTAGTCGTGCTCGGTGCGGTCTTGGGTTTATCAGCGTTGCTGGCGCGCGACTACGTTCAAGCGCCTCGTACCGAACTCACGCAAGAGCAAATTGATGCGGCCGTCTTGCATACGCTGGCCACCAAAGACTTACCCGCACGCGCCGCCCGGGCAGCCGCTTTAATTGGGCCGTCTATTGTTCGTATCCGAAGCGATGTGCTTGATGCCAAAGGGACGCAAGTAGGCGACGACGAGTTAGGTGTTGGCACTGGGGTGGTCATCAAAGAAGACGGCACGATTTTGACGAATTTACATGTCGTAGCGAATGCACCGAGGCTCTTCGTCACGTTTGCCGATGGCTTAGAGTCGCCCGCGGTCATTGTGTCCGCTCAGCGCGACAAAGATTTGGCGGTTCTTAAACCGCTCAATATTCCCGACGACCTGCAGCCTGCCACGATGGGTTCCAATCAAAATTCAAGCCTCGGTGACGAGGTCGTGGTTGTGGGTTTTCCGTTTGGTATGGGACCCTCTGTTTCGGCGGGGGTGATCTCGGGCCTGAACCGAACCTTTAAGCCCGCCGAGGGCGCACCACTGACGGGCTTGATTCAGTTTGACGCAGCAGCGAACCCCGGTAATTCTGGGGGGCCGCTGGTCAATATGGCGGGTGAAGTGCTTGGCATTGTCACTGCGATTTTGAATCCAACCAGCGTCCGAACCTTTATTGGAATTGGCTTTGCGATCACCATAGAAAGCGCAGGGACTGCTTTAGGAATGCCTCCGTTTTGAACTAAATTCAAAGACTTAAACCAACGAGACGCCGATGAATAATGAAACCCAAGCCTGGAATCGTGGACAGTCCTCTGAACCGGTTAAAGAGACGGCTGTCTTGATGGAACGTGTGTTGTATGAGGTTAAACGTGTAGTGGTCGGGCAAGACCCGTTTCTAGAGAGAATGTTGGTTGCGATCTTGGCGCAGGGGCACCTGCTGATCGAGGGCGTGCCCGGACTGGCCAAGACCTTAACTGTCAATACGCTTGCAAAGGCGATACGAGGCTCTTTTAAGCGGATTCAATTTACACCCGACTTGTTACCGGCCGACTTGGTCGGAACGCAGATTTACAACCAAAAGACGAGCGAGTTCAGCACGGTGTTAGGGCCTGTCTTTGCCAATCTTTTGCTTGCCGATGAAATTAATCGGGCGCCGGCTAAGGTGCAAAGTGCTTTGCTTGAGGTCATGCAAGAAAGACAAGTGACGATTGCTGGCCAGACCCATAAAGTACCTTCGCCTTTTTTAGTGATGGCAACGCAAAATCCGATCGAGACTGAGGGCACTTATCCCTTGCCTGAAGCGCAGGTGGATCGGTTCATGATGAAGGTGTTGATCGGTTATCCCAAAGAAGAAGAAGAGTTTGTGATTGTGCAAAGGGTGATTGGGCCCGCAATCGACATCGCTGCGGTGGCGACGACTGAGCAGATTGCAGCGTTGCAGCATCAGTCTCGTCAGGGTTATGTGGATCCTGGTTTGATTCAGTACGCGGTCAAGCTGGTGTCAGCCACACGGGATCCTGCACGTTTTGGCTTGTCTGACATTGCTCGCTATCTGACGTTTGGTGCCAGTCCGCGAGCGACGATTGGTTTGATCGAAGGCGCACGTGCTTTAGCGTTTTTACGTGGACGCGGCTATGTTCTGCCGCAAGACGTCGTAGATCTGGTTCCAGATGTTTTGCGACATCGTTTAGTGTTGTCGTACGAGGCTTTGTCGGATGGCTTGTCGGCGGATCAGTTGATTGAACAAATCTTGCGGGCTGTACCGGTGCCAGATAAACCACTCGAGAGCCATGTTCGCGTTTCTTAAACGATTTAAGACGCCACAGTTTGAGACGCCGGCAGCGCGCGCTCAAGCAGGGGTACAGTCCGTTGCGCAAACAATCCTTGGCGAGACAAGCTCAGACGCGCTCTTGCGCCAGCTTGAGTGGACAGTACTGCGACGTCTGGATGGTCAGCTACAAGGTGATTATCGAACGCTTTTTCGGGGGGCGGGCTTAATGCTCGCTGATTTGCGCGAGTATCAGGCACATGACGACGTACGCCATATCGACTGGAATGTGACCGCCAGAATGCAAGTGCCGTACGTGCGCGAACACCAGGAAGACCGAGAAATGACGGCCTGGTTTGTCGCAGACTTATCAGGCTCGGTCGACTTTGGTTCGCGCTCAGTCAGCAAACGCATGCTGGCAATCCAGAGCGTAGGCGTACTCGCGCGGTTATTGACGCAACACGGTAATCGCGTGGGGGCGTTACTTTATACCGGTGCGGGTGGTCATGCGAATGTACATATTCCGGCTCGCTCGGGCCGGCGTCAGATTCTTCACTTGTTAGACAGTATGGCTCGTGCCGAATCGGTTAAACAAACGCAAGAGACCGATTTGGGTAAGCTTTTAAAGGACGTTTATTCAATTTTAAAACGACGCTCAACGATTTTTGTTTTGTCAGATTTTTTAAGCCAGCCCGGTTGGGAACGCGCCTTGAATCAATTGGCACGTCGTCACGAGGTGGTGGCGATTCGCCTGTTCGATCCCGTCGAAGCTGTATTGCCTAATGACGGTTTGTTAGTGATGCAAGACGCCGAGACCGGAGAACAAATGTTTGTTGATACGCACGATAAAGCGTTCAGACAGCGCTTTGCTCAACAGGCTCTTTTGCGTGAACAAAATTTACGTGAAAGTTTTGCAAAAGCGGGCGTTGATTGTCTGGAGTTACAAACTGACGAGCCACTGGATCAGGCGCTGATTCGTTTTACTCGGCTACGTAAGCGTCGCAGTCAAGTTGTCGCGGGTGCCGCCGCGGGTATTTTTGCGAGCCAATGAGCCTATGTTGTCTTTGAATTCTGTGACGTTACTGTGGCCTTCTTTACTTTGGGTGTTTGCTGGCTTACCCTTTTTAATCGGCGCTTATCTGTGGCTTTGTCGTGATCAAAAGTGGTCGCGTCACGGCTACGCACTCTTGATGTTATGCGGCATCAGTCTCGTCATGTTTTCGCTTGCACGCCCCCGGGCGGTATTGCTGTTGCCCGGACGGCTGGATACGGTCATGCTGGCGCTTGATACCTCTGGCAGTATGCGCGCCACTGACGTACAACCCAGCCGAATCGAAGCCGCCCAAGCCGCAGTGCGTACGTTTATTGCAGAGCAGCCTTCGCAGGTGAAGGTTGGCATTGTCACGGTTGCCAGCACTGCGGCAGTCGCACAAGCCCCGACGGTGAACCGCGATGAGCTCTATCGTGCGATCGAGACTTTGCCGCTGCAAACCGGCTCTGCCTTAGGCAGTGGCATTCTGGTTGCGCTGGCGCAATTATTACCGGGTTCGGGTATTGAAGTCGAAAAAATCCTGACCGAAGCTGATCGACCACCACCAAAAGATACAGGCAAACCTTTGGGAGAAACGGGTAAAGGCTCAAACCAGGTCAAACTCGAACCGGGGTCAAATAAGGCACTTGCGATCGTATTGATATCAGACGGACAAAGCAATATGGGGCCCGATGTGCTGAAGATGGCTCAGCTTGCGGCAGATCACGGCGTGCGCGTCTATACAGTGGGCGTTGGTACGCCTGAAGGAATCGTGCTTAAAGCGCAAGGGTTGTCGATGCGCGTCAAGCTTGATGAAGTTGCGCTTAAAAAAATAGCCGAGCTGACGTTGGCTGACTATTATCGTGCCACCAATGCCAGTGATTTGAAAAAAGTCTACGAGGCACTTGCGACAACGATTCGCCTTGAAAAACATCAAAGCACTGAAGTCACAGCTTTATTTTTAGCGCTAGGGGCACTCGTGCTGATGCTCGCTGGTTTGCTATCGTTGCAGCGCGATGGGCGTGTACTGTAGGGGCCCCGAAAGGTTTTAGTGCTTCAGTAACCAACGCTCGTTTGCATAGACCACACGCTGCTCTTCAACAAGTTTTTGGAGATGTGCAAACAAAGAGCGCATCGCAACCTTGTGTAATTTTTCTGCGGTGTCCTTGTAAGCAACAGGCACGAGTTCTTCAAGCGTAACGGGTTGCTTAAACGTGCGCAGTGCAGCCACGACCTTGTTTTCGCGATCTTGACGATGCACCAATATTCGTTCGACGGCCTCGGTTGGTTTGTCCATTAAAAAGCCATGGCCCGGCGCCAGAAAATCTATTTTTTCGTCAAACAACAAACGTAGCGAGGTGAGATATGTTGCCATGTTGCCATCGGGCGGATTGATGACAACGGTTGAGCCTTGCATGATGTGATCGCCTGTGAACATCAGACGTTCGGTTTCGTGCAGGTAACAGACCTGATTGGAGGCGTGTCCGGGGGTGTGAATCACGCGCAGCGTCGCGCCGGCAACTTGCAACGCCTGTTGATGCGTGACCTGTACATCGGGCGCAAAGGTTTGATCTTGATTCGGGTAGGGCGGTGGTGGCATGCCGTATACCGTCGCGCCGGTGCGTGCTTTGAGTTCGAGTGTGGCCGGGGAATGATCGAGATGCGTGTGGGTGCAGAGAATCCATTTAATGGATCCGCGAGCGGCTTTTAAAAGAGCGTCGATGTGCTCGGCAAGGGGTGGCCCTGGATCAATCACGGCGATGCCCGTGTCGTGATTGCCGATCAGGTAAGAGTTTGTGCCGGGGCCCGTCATCATGCCGGGGTTGCCGGCCGTGACGCGCAAGACGTTAGGTGCGATCTCAACAGCCACCCCAGGCTCAATATAGGTTTTGCCAACGCCAACGCCTGCTGCGTCGATTTTGCCGAGCTCAGCATATGCATAATCGCCAGGAATAAGGATTTCGGGCTTTCCGTCTCGCCCAGTGCCGGTGCGCGGAGCCATCAATTGTTTGGGTTTAGGCGTACGCGCGTAGTCAAGCAACTCTTGCACCGTCGCAAAGCGCGCCAGGCTTTCAAGCGTTTTGATGGTCGGAAACATTAAATCAATTTCGCCCAGTCGACTTTTTTCGATCGCGTCGGCAGGGCGTACCCACCGATGTCCAACGGTTTCGTAGTCGTCTTGTTTGGCTACCTGACCGACAGGTGCTTGGGCCACAAAAAAACGAGTGTCATAGCGTTTAGGGCGGCCTGGCATTGTAATCCAGTGGCTGTAATAAGCGATTTTGTCAGTCGCCACTCTAAACTGCTCGGCCTTAAGGACATCGACGAAGGTGATTTTGTTTTCAGCTAACGCCGAGCGTAGGTCGGACAGGCGTAGTGCCTCGTGTTCAGCGAGCTGCACCAGTTCATTGTCATGACGATAGCCCAACAACAGGCCAGCCTCTTCAAAGCATTCGCGTATCGCTGCGATCCAGTAGGCGAGCCCGCCCTTGTCAATCCCAAGGGTATTACTAGCCGTCGCGTCCGTTAAGCCCACGCAGAGCGAAGCGATTTCGTCATGATAGTCGGCGGGGTCTAGTCCGCCTCCAGGAAACACATGCATTCCCTTGGCAAAGACAACCTCTGTTGTGCGTTGCACCATAAACACTTCGATACCGTCGTTGGTATCACGCGCCAAAATAACGGTGGCTGCAGGGCGGGGTACAACAATGGGTGAAGTCACAGGCGTCTCTTAGCGGTTGTTTTTATGTCGATTCTTTCGCTTCATATATTAGCTGAAGCTAGCAAATCAGACTCGCATAGGCCTTAGCCGTCGGGTGATATTGCCCGAGCGGCTCTGCGTCTCCTGCACTACCCTGCTCGAGCGTATTTGAAGGAGCCCCCACAAACACGTTAGACTCAGAGTGTTTAAAAGAATAAAAAAACTTGGAGACGCTCATGAAAATGGTGCAACGGCTATTGCCGTTTTTAGTGTTGAGTTTGCTCTGTGCCAGTGCACAGGCGACGCCTTACCCAACTAAGCCGCTTCGTCTAGTTGTACCTTTTGCCGCTGGGGGCAACACAGATATCGCCGCACGGTTGTTGGCGCAGGGTTTGTCGACTGAGTTCAAACAGCCCGGTTATGTTGAAAATAAGGCGGGGGCCGGAACTGCCGTGAGTGCTGAGGAAGTGGCTCGCAGTCTAGCCGACGGTTACACGCTTTTGTTTAAGACGGTTGGCCTGGGAGTGAACCTAATGAATCCCGCTGCACCGGCCACTAATGTCGACCGCGCTTTTTATCGATACCGAAACGCAGTACTGGGCGAATTTGATTAAAAAGCTTGGCATCACGGCTGAATAGCCAATCAGATGTTTTTTGGAGAATACAGTGCAGACGACCGGACAACAGTTGGTATCTTTTTTAGAGGCAAATCACGTTGACCGTGTGTTTTGCGTACCTGGCGAAAGTTTTTTGCCGTTACTCGATGCGTTGGGCGAGAGTTCAATCGATACAATCACCGCAAGGCATGAGAGTTCGGCCGGTTTTATGGCGATGGCTGATGGGCGACTCACTGGGCGCCCAGGTGTGTTTATGGTCAGCCGAGGCCCTGGTGCCACGAATGCGTCAATCGCGATCCACAGTGCCCAACAAGACGGTACACCACTGATTTTAATGATTGGCCAAGGCGAGCGCCAGCACGTAGGGCGTGATAGTTTTCAAGAAATTAATTATTCAAAAATGTTTGGCAGTATCGCCAAGTGGGTCTACGAAATCAATGATCCGACGCGCGTACCTGAAGTCATGGCGCGCGCGTTTTCAGTTGCGATGAGTGGCACGCCCGGGCCAGTCGTGATTTCGTTACCAGAAGATATTCTTGCTGAGCAATTGCCTGACGTAAAGGCGCGTGCCTCTGTTGTGGCTAGCAGCGCGCCTACACCGATGGCGATGCAGCGCGTGATGAGTTTACTGGCCACGGCTGAGCGTCCTTTGTTGCTTGCTGGAGGTGACTTTGCCAGCGACGAGCAACGTGCCGCTTTGCGTGCAGCCGCCGAAAAACACAACATTCCAGTCATTATTGGTTTTCGACGTCATGGGGTGTTTTCTTCTGATCACCCGTTGTATGGGGGCGATATCGGTACGGGCACTTCTGCGACGCAAGTGAAAGCCTTTGAGCAAGCTGACTTGCTATTAGCGATTGGGACTCGACTGTCGGATTGGGGAACCTTAAATTACAGATTTCCGACCCCGCCCTGGCCCAAGCAAACACTCATTCACGCTTGCGCGGATGTCACGATGATCGGTAAGAATTTTCAGCCCGAGGTCGGAATCGTCTGCCATGGCGCAGAATTTATACGCGAACTGTTAGCCCGCGAGCCAGTACCCGAGAAAAAAGATCGCTCGGCTTGGATTAGCGAATTACATGGCTATGCACAAACGCAAGCTGTTTGGAAAAATATCCAAGCGTCTGATGGCGTTGCCTTTGGTAATGTCGTGCGTGCGTTAGGTGAACTCACACCTGATACCACCAGCATTGTCCCCGATGCAGGTATTTCGGCAGCCTTGGCATATAAATTTTTTCCGTTCAAAGGGCGCCGCAAACTCTATTCGACGATGTCGGGTGTGATGGGTTACGGCGTGCCTGGCGCGGTCGCAGTTGCCTTGCGCGAACCCGAACGTACTGTCGTTTGTTTAGTGGGTGATGGCGGTTTTATGATGACGGGCAACGAACTTGCTGTTGCGGTTGAACGTAAGTTGCCACTTAAAATTTTTTTATCCAACAATCGAAGCTTAGGTACGATTCGTGTGCATCAAGAACGTATGTATCCAGGACGTTCGCACGCGACAGATCTCACTGGGCCAGATTTTTCAAAATTAGCGCAAGCCTTTGGCTGCGAAACGATGTTGATTGAAAAAGACGAAGATATCGAACGCGTGATTCGTACAGCCCTTGCTGCAACGGGGCCCGTCTTTGTTGAAGTCAAAGCAAGTTTGTCGGCGATTTTGCCCAAGACCTGAGGCCAAGGGCTAGTCTAGCGCCGCTCTAGCCACCTGAACAACGTCACGCCATTTTTGAGTTCAAATTGAGTGAAGGCGAGAAAACAATAATATTTCTGGGGACAAGGATGGGGACGCAAAAACAAGCAAGTGCGCCACGTGCAGAAAATTTGACGAGTCTCGCGGTTGAGACAGATTTTTCAGATGGACTGATTGCCTTTTGTCGAACGTTTCGGGCACAGACCCTTACGAGCGAGACGGTGCGACGCTCAACCGACGCCATCACGGACACGCTAGCCTGCATGCTGCTCGGCACCAGCCAAGCGCTCGAGCCTAAACTTCGTCGAGCGTTATTTTCGCCACAACCGCTTAAGCAAGTGTTGACACTGTTTGCACCTGCCGCGTTGAGAGTCAGTTCAACCGATGCGCAAGGATCTGCTGCGTTATATCTGGGTACGCTTGCGCATGCAGCAGATTTTGACGACATTAGTCATCCGGCCTATTGTCATGCAACGGCGTTGCTGTTGCCTGCATTGTTAATTCGTGGAGTTGCGCTAGGAGTTAGTGGCGAAGACTTGATTCGTGCGCATGTTGTGGGTATCGAAACACTTGGCCAACTTGGGCGTCGTTTAAACACTGCGCACTATGAGCGTGGTTGGCACACAACGGGCACTTTTGGTGCCATCGGCGCAACCGCAGCGTTGGCTTTTCTTGAAAACTTTACCGATGATCAGATGCGTGGCGCGCTCGGTGTGAGCGCGTCGCTTGCGAGCGGTGTGCGGCAAAACTTCGGCACGATGACCAAGCCGCTGCATGCTGGTTTAGCAGCACGTTCAGCGATTTTAGCGACTAGGTTAGCTGAGCAAGATTTCACCTGTGCGCCTGATGCGATCGAAGGTAAATTTGGTTTTATGAAGGTGTTCGGTGGCACCGCCCCAGCGAGCTATGCAAAACAGTGGGGCCAACCGTTAGAAATTTTGACTGAAACCGGTATCGGACTTAAAGCTTACCCTTGCTGTGCAGCCACGCATCCCGCGATTGATGCCACGCGGGGCTTACGTGAAGCACTCAAAGACAATTCAGTAGAAGACATCGAGTCGATTCGGGTGGGTGCCTCACGCTTTGCGATGCAGCCCTTGATTTACGACCTTCCGAACACAGGCTTAGAAGGTAAGTTCAGTATGCGCTATTGCATCGCCTCAGCGATGATCGATGCTGCGGTCAAGATTGGAACGTTCGAACCCGATCAGATCAAACGCCCAGATATCCAGCGTTTAATGAAAAAAATCACGGTGGAGATCGATCCCCTAGTCGCAGATGATCACGAGTTCGCCGCGATCGTTGAGCTTAAATTAAAGTCGGGTCGTAAAGAGTCAATACGCATCGATGTAGCCAGTGGTAAGCCGGGCAACTGGTTAAGTGCTTCCCTATTAAAAGAAAAGTTCTTTGATTGTTTGGGGGCCGAACGATTAAATAGCCAGGCCGGTCAGCTCTTGTTTAGAGCGGCGCAGCAACTGGCTGCGCAGAAGTCGATTGAAGCGCTATACCAGGCTCTGGTGCAAACTTTGGGTGAGTCAGGTGTTGGTGACGATCCCTGCCCAAAATAGCCTGTCAGGCCCAACGTCGACATCATACTTTTGCAAGAAACGCAGCGAGCCATCTTCTTGAATGCGAAAGGCAGATAGCCCGCTAGATACTTGCCGAATCGCCCCGTCGATTAAGGCATCGCGGGCAATCATGCAGCCGGCAACCAGCATGGTGCCACTTGGATCAACCGAAAACGTCCGAACGTGCATGCCACGCGTATCTTCAGTATGAATCAGAGTCGGCTCACCTGTTTCTGCATCTATTGAAAAGGTACTGATTGTATTTTCAGCACCATTAAATATTTTTTTGCCTTCGTGATCAACCGTGCCATCGGCACGATTTGATACATACACAAACCGGCCATTCGGGTGAACACGAATCGCACCCACTAATTGACGCGGCTTGAGGTGCTCGGGATGCGCGAGCGTTGTCTTGCGCCATAGGGGTCCAGCGACTGTTTTACCCAGTTCAAAAAAAGCGATTTGATTTTGACGTTCAATCGATAAGTACATCCAAGGTTTTGTTGGATGAAAATCCACATGGCGAGGACCGAATTCATAGCCTGCATTCGGGATGAGCTGTTGACGATGCGTCAGAATGCCCTCGGCATAATCAAAAATTTCAATCGAACCGGGCATCTCGGGATTGCCGTACTCGGGATCGGTGCCACGCACAGGCAATACAACACGTTGGTTGTCAGGCGTGACAAGAATTTGATGGGCGCAGGCACCGAGATTAAATGTATGTTGTTTAACCTCTTCGCCAATTGAGCCGTCCCTTTTAATTCGATGCACGCTTAAGGCGCTTGGGGCGTTGTAGGCAAGCAAGAGGTGTTGCGAGCTGCGATCGCTCGAAAGGTGCACAGGACGCGAGCGCAGTGGAGTTGGGGTGCCTTCTAACTTGAGTGAACCATCGGTTTGAATGCCCAGTGCACACACAAAATGTCTAGAGCCAGCTTTGCCTGGCCCGCCATCGCTACAGGCCGCATACAAAATAGGCTTGGAGACATGCCGCCAAGCGTACTGAAGACCCGCGGGTAGTGTGATTGCACTGCGCTCGCTTAGCGATCCATCGCTCAAGTTCAAGCTGTATTGCCTAAAATCTGCTCCGATCGCAGCGTATACAAAAAATGTGTTCATGAAATTGTTAGCATTAGTTGATCGCGATACCAGCCTTTTTGACAATCGGCGGCCACTGCTTGAGCTCGCGTGCAACCATTTCATCGACATAGCTGCCTGGCTTTGCAATGATCCTCACGCCATCCGCCGTTAGTCTTTCAATGATTTGGGGATCTTGTAGGGTACGGACAAAGGCCTTCTCTAGCGTTTGTACGGCGTCTTTAGGCGTGCCTGCAGGTGCAAGAACCGCCATCCAAAAGGTCGTTTCAAAGCCTGGAAAACCAAGCTCAGCGACGGTCGGCAAGTCTGGAATTTGTGGCATACGCTCTGAGCTGGTCACTGCAAGCGGCCTAATTTTTCCGGCTTTGATTTGTACGGCCGAAGTCGGAAAGGCGTCAACCTTGAACTGATAGACGCCACCCAGTAGATCGATCATGGCCGGGCCTGCGCCCTTGTAGGGGATATGGACCATCTCAATTCCCGCGCGGTCAATAAACAATTCAGTAGCTAGGTGTGGAAATGTGCCTGAGCCGGCGGTTCCATAGTGAAGTGGAGGCTTGGTTTTTTTGGCGAGTGCAATAAATTCTGGCAAGGTATTGGCTGCGACAGAGGGGTGGATCACAACCAAGCCTGGCGTATCTCCGACCATAACGACGGATGTAAAGCTTTTGACTGCATCGTAGCCAAGAGATTTGTAGATCGATGGATTAGCAGTATGTGAATTGGTCGCCATCAACAAGGTATAGCCATTCGCGGGGGCTGCGGCTACGAGTTGCGTGCCGATGGTTGCACCAGCACCACCTTTGTTTTCGATGATGACGGTCTGGCCAAGCACCTCACCAAGTTTTTGAGAAATCCGCCGTGCAACGACATCAGTGGTACCGTTTGGTGGGAACGGCACAATTAAATGTATTGGCTTTTCAGGAAAGGCTGCTTGTGCTGTGAAGCCGATGCACAGTAAAGCTGAAGCGATGGCCAGTTGTATACCTTTGAGGCTTTGCATGTGTTTCCCCTTATTGATGACGTTAATTCAATAAACGTAGCGGCAGTCTCTTGATCGCTTTCTTTAATTGTTATGCTGAATGCGCTATAGTTTTTCTGATTGTATACAACAACGGTCCAACCACCTAAAATCAAATAAAAATAAATCAAATGAGGTGACAGAAATGAGTTCAATCAATACCGTCAGCGGAAAACTTGCAGATTTTATTTGTAACCTGCAGATCGAGCAGTTGCCCAAAAGTGTGATTGAAAGAACGAAGACGCGTCTATTAGATTGTCTGGCTACGGGTTTAGCGGCGCATGGCTTGCATGTGCCTAGTGTGGTGTTGGCATTTACAGAGGGCAGTGCAGGGCCCGCGAGTGTCATCGGCTATCAAAAATCCTTACCCCTTGTTGATGCAGCCTTCGTGAATGCGACGCTGATCAACGGGCGAAGCCAAGATGACTTTATGCAGAAGTCTCACCCAGGGGCCTTGACGATCCCTGCCGCGTTGGGTCTAGCGCAAGCCTTCAGGCGCAGCGGTGCAGATGTATTGGTGGGTATGGTGGCGGGCTATGAAGTGGTTGGACGGATGTATATGGGTGCGCCGGGGATGTTGCCAAAGTTTCGTGCCTCGGGTGTGGCTGGTACAGTTGGAGCGGCCGCAACATCAGCCAAAATGCTGAAGCTGGATTCGACTTTGACCATGAATGCCTTGGGTTGTTCTGCGGTGTTTGCCCATGGCTTTGGACAAGGATTTTTTGCGGGTACCAATGAGGTAAAGCTCAATGTCGGGATGGCGAGTCGAAACGGCTTGACGGCTGCGCTGCTAGCCAAGCATGGAGCCACCGCTTCAGCGCTCGCGTTTGAGGGTGAGGCAGGTTATTTCCGGGCCTTCGACGGTTCGCTTGAGCATGCTGAGGCGGCAACCAAGGGCTTGGGTGAACGTTATTTGATTGAAGAGACTGTTTATAAAGAATGCCCTGTTTGTATCTTTACACAGACTCCGATTGCGTTGGCTCGAACGCTTTCTTCAAAGATTGATCTTAAAAAAATTCAAAAGGTGGTGGTGACGTCGCCCGAACTTACGCATACGAATCCTGGCTTTACAAACGTTGCGCCGTATCAGACGCACCTTCAGGCCGTTGTCAGTGCTCGATTTTGTACCGCGGCAGCCTTGTTGGGTCGTCCGGTTGAAGAATACGATTACTACGATGAACTGCAAGACCCTGAGTTGCTGCAATTGGCTGAGAAGATTGAGTTGCGAATGCGCGAGCATGATGCCGATATGGTTGACGTTGAGGTCTATCAAACCGATGGTGTGATCCGGGCCAGTGGTACCGAAAACGAAACGCTTTTTCCTAGCTTGGATAAGGTCGTTACAAAATTCTTTCGAATCACCTCAGACTTACCTGGCCTTGACCGAGACCGAATCGTCGAGACCGTGATGGCGTTGGATCAAGTGGCCGACATCGAAGATTTGATGAAACTGCTTGTGGTCAGTGAGGCGCTGATTGCCGCTCGCTAGCAGCTGGCAATCAACGAGGTTCAGTGCTACGACTCAGGGCTGTCGCGCGAGCGAGGTCCCGATCATCGAGTCACGTGTCACTAAGTCTGCTAGTTGAGCTTCAGTCATGCCTTGAGTGCCACTCGGCCGATTCGGTAACACTAAAAACCGAAGATCTGCAGTGCTATCAGATACTCGAACTTCAACGTCAGCTGGGATGTCTGTGCCAAACTCAGCCAGGACTTTACGCGGCTCGACGACCACACGCGAACGGTAATCAATTGATTTGTACCAAGCTGGCGGAATCCCGAGCAGCATACGCGGATAGCAGGAGCACAACGTACAGACGACAACGTTATGCACCTTTGGTGTGTTTTCAAGCACGACGAGTTCAAGGGGTGTGGTGATGTCGAGTTCAAAGTGCTGGTTGATGGTTTTTAAGGGCGCGCTCAGCAATTGTTTTTTAAAGACTGGATCAAGCCAGGCTTTAGCGACGATTTTTCCACCAATGGCAGGGGTCAGGCTGTCTTGTTTATCGATCTGCGCATGTAATTCGGCAGCAGTGATAATGCCTTTTTCATCTAGCAGTTCGCGAATTGCGGTTTGCAGTAACACCTCATACCGATCGTAACCATCGTCATCATCGGGTGCGGGCGGGCTGTGGGGGTGATCGTGGCCATGTGCATGATCGTGGTCGTGATCGTGGTCATGGTCGTGATGGTGTCCGTGTTTTGAACTCATGCTTTTTCTCCGGCGAGCGGTTCGATCCAGTGATCGTAGATATCAGCCACAACAGTGTCTTTCGGGCTACCTGAATAGTTGGGCCAGACATCAGCCTGCTTAAAGCGCACGCGGTAGAGTACCCGCATGGGTAGGCCCGGCTTATGAAACGCCAATAAAGAGGGGTCGCGGTAACAGCCCATCACGTCTGTGATTTCACCTTTTATGCCACGCAAGTAAAAAGGCGTGCGGCAATGGGGCTCGGGTGGCTGCTGACGCACGCGTACGGGTGCGCCGACTGGCAGAGCTTGACCAGGGCGAGGTGTGAAAGCTGTCATGCGGCCACCTTTTTATGTTTGCTACGCAAGAGTTCGACGCGTGCCTCGATTTCGGCTCGGCTTAGGATTTGCTGTTCGATCACGAGGTCGCGTACGGCGCGTATCCACTTGTCGTAATAGCCAAGGTTACGGTAATCGTCTTCCGTATTGGACTCAATCGTTCTGCGCATCGCATCAACCGTAAAGGCCTCAAGCGTGGAGCCCGATAAAATCCTTAGCAGAGCATCGACACGTTTTTCGTGCAAGGTGTTGGGATGTTCGTCTTGGCAGACCGGCCCCGCAGGTAGGCCGCCGATGTCGTTGACTTTACGTTCTGTCATGAGTGCGCTCTTTTGATGAAAGGCTAAAAAGTTGAAGACGGGATGGATCTAAGCGTAACGCAATTTTTAATCCTTGTTGCATTAAGTTTAACCTTTGAACAGAGCTTGCATCTGATTGTGCCTTCATTTGGGTGCCATCAGATAAGCGACAATGAACCTCTACCAGCCCACCTTTGTACACGCACTCAATGGTGGTTGCTTCAAGGGTGTCGCTAGCAATCTCGGCTATTGGCAAAATTTGTATATGTTCTGGTCGAATAGCCGCAGTGATACGTTCGTTAATATTAAAAGTACATTGTGCGACGTGAACGGAGTAATGATGGTAGCCAGATAAGGTGGCACCGCTCGCGTTGTGGCGATTGACGACCATCGAAAGGATATTTGAACTACCCAAAAACTCCATCACCTTTAAGGATGAGGGCGTTTCATACAGGTTGACAGGTTTGCCGATTTCTTCGATTTGACCATCAAACATGACAGCGACTCGGTCGGCAAGGGATAAGGCTTCTTCTTGGTCATGCGTGACGATAATAGTCGTGATCCCGAGTTTTTTTTGCAGCTGCTTGAGCTCTACTTGCATTTGATCTCGTAGTTTTCGATCAAGTGCGCCTAGCGGTTCGTCAAGCAAGAGAATATCTGGTTGAATGACGAGCGCGCGCGCCAGCGCGATACGTTGTCTTTGCCCACCCGAAAGCTGCGAGGGCATTCTGTCTTTCATATCCAAGAGTTGCACCATCGTCAACGCTTGTTCAACTTGTTGTGATCTGGCGATGCCGTCAATTTTTCGCATCCTTAAACCGTATCCCACATTTTGACTCACGGTCATGTGTGGAAAAAGGGCATAGTCTTGAAAGACAAGCCCCACGTTACGCTTATTTGGAGGTAAATTGTTTGTCGGTTTTCCGGCAATGTTGACACGGCCTTCTTGTGGAACGACAAATCCGGCGATCGTTCTTAAAGTCGTTGTTTTTCCACAGCCAGAAGGGCCGAGCAAAGCAACGCACTCACCTTGCGCTACGCTTAAATCGATGTTCTTGAGGACGTGCTGCGCGCCTAGCCAAACATTTACGCCTTCAAGCTCTAATCCTGGCATGCTTTGGCATCTAGTGAATTGAATCCGAGATAATGCGCCAGCGTTTTTCAGCAAAGAAAATAATTACGCTGACGATCGCAATGTACAAAGACGAAAAAGCCGC
>CAMBZR010000018.1 GCA_945872285.1 Bordetella parapertussis
GCTCGCCTGCCAAGTGAACGGTGCATGAATGCCGTCAGCAACAGGAACCCACCGAAGCGATCGACCCCATCCCGGGGCCTACGCCGTAGGAATCCCCGTTCTTCCCGCGTCAGCGGCGTCCGTGAGGACGAGGGCGGGGAGGATGTCAATTGCCCCCGGCAAGGTCGACGCCACTTAAAAATAAATCACTCAGCGCGGCTGGACGATTTTTTAGTGATCCGATTTCGTGCATGAACAACGCATACTTCAGGACGTTTTCGGGTCGCGTCGTATATTTGGTGCTCGGGTCATTTAAGATCGCGAGCATATCGGTCGTGGAGCCAGCCCCGCCCCCCATCGAGTCGAGCAAGACCTTCACCGCGCCTGCCTTATCTTGCATGATCAGAGTTTGCGCTTCTTTTAAGGCCTTCACAAAAGCCGCGACCACCTTGGGATTTTGCTCATGAAACTTTTGCGTGGTCGAGATCATGGTGAAGGTGGTAGAACCGCCCAGCACGTCATCCGAATTCATAATTGTGCGCACACCTGGCTCTTTAAGCTCGCGCTGATCAAGCGGTGCCGAGGCGAAGTGACCAGAAATTGTTTTGCCTGACAGCAAGGCCGCCGCCGCATCAGAATGGTTCATGGTCACGGTGTAAGGATCAAATCTAAAAGCCTCTGCTTTGCCGTATTTTTTTACGGCATACATTTGCATCACGATAGAAGGGATCGACGATTTAACGGAAGTCACCGCGATTTTGTCGCCCGCTTTGAGATTATCGATCGTTTGCAAGTGCTCGGCGCGGGTATTTAAACGCATCGGCATCGAGCTCATCGACGCGACACCTTTGACATTGGCACCGCCCTTTGTCTTATCCCACAAAATCAAAAATGAGGGCGGCCCTGCCGAAATAAAATCAGCTGAGCCCGACAGTAAGGCGTCAATCATGCCAGCCGGCCCACCGATATTGGACCAGTTCACTTTGACTTTGACGCCCGCCTGCTCGGCATTTTTTTCAATCAGGTTGTGCGCCTTCATGACGTGCAGCGGTAAAAAGCCAAAACCACCCGCGCCCAAAGGTACGCGCAACTCGCTCACCTCGGCGCGCGCCGCGAAAGCACAGGCGGTCAGGGCGAACGCGAGCCCGAAGGCGAACTGACGATATTGATTTTTCATTTTTTTATCTCGGTTTTATGATGCAATTTTTTCAGGTAACTGTTTCATCTTACCGCCACCAAGCCTGTCAGGCCTGTTCACTTAACACGCCTCATGACTAGCAAAGCGTGTCAATTGGTTGCAAAGCGCGCTTTGGTTACATCTTGTTACTAACGGTTAAGCATCAATAAGCAAATGTAAAAGCTTGTTACAAACGCTAGCCTGTCTCGTTTTGCGCTGTTACATTTTTGGCTATGAATATCTTACCTCCTTCTATCGTCCGAAAAATTTTAGTCGTGGATGATGATCCTCGCTTACGTGATTTGCTGCGCCGTTATCTGACTGATCAGGGCTTTAGCGTGTTAACTGCCGAAGATGGTCACGAAATGACCAAAATCTGGCACCGCGAACACATCGATCTGCTCGTGTTGGATTTAATGCTGCCTGGCGAAGATGGTTTATCAATCTGCCGTCGCCTGCGCGGCAATCACGACAACACCCCAATTATTATGCTCACGGCGCGCGCCGAAGAGATCGATCGCATTATTGGCCTTGAGATGGGAGCCGATGATTATCTTTCTAAACCCTTTAACCCGCGCGAACTTCTCGCTCGCATCAATGCAATTTTACGCAGACGCAGCAGCGATGAACACCCGGGCGCCCCGGGCTACGATCATGAGTCGATTTATTTTGGTCCGTTTGAGCTTAATCTTGCCACCCGCACGCTCACGCGCGAACGTCATCTCGTGCCGATCACCACAGGCGAATTTTCAGTCTTAAAAGTGTTTAGTCGTCATCCAAAAATACCAATCTCGCGCGAAAAACTCATGGAGCTCGCCCGCGGTCGCGAATACGAAGCCTACGACCGCAGTCTGGACGTGCAAATTTCACGTCTGCGCAAACTGATCGAGGTCAACCCCTCGAAGCCCGCTTACATTCAAACAGTCTGGGGGCACGGTTATGTATTTATTCCGGATGGCGGTCTCTAAGCCTCTCCAAACGATGCAAGTCGTTCTGGGCAACCCGGCTGCATGGCTTGCCCAATTCCTTTGCGTGCGCCTGAGGCGCTCACGTCTAGGCTTGTTTGCTCGCACCTTCTTGCTGCTGCTGGTTTTGATGCTCGCCAGCCTGGGCGCCTGGCTCTTAGTGTTTGTTTCGATCGAGCTAGGTCCACGCGCTGCCCAACTGAGTCGACGTATTGCCACCTCTGTCAATCTGACCCAAGCGGCGCTGACATACACCCCAGCCCCAGAACGCCCAGCCATGCTGCGTGAGCTCTCGCGACGCGAGGGGCTTGACGTGTATGCACGCTCAAACACCGACATCGTCGAATCCTTGCCCGACGAAAACTACTGGCAGCGTATCGCATTTTTAGTGCGTGCCACGCTGGGTGCCGAAACACGTCTAGCGTGGACCGTCAACGCGGTTCCCGGCATCTGGGTAAGCTTCAGGATCGACCACGAGCCCTACTGGCTGTGTTTTGATCGCCACGAAATCGGTCTGACCGGCGGACTTGAATGGCTAAGCTGGGGGGCTGCCGCTCTCTTACTCTCAATTTTAGGAGCCGCCCTAGGCGTCTCTTACATTAATCGGCCGCTGGCACGTCTGGCGCGCTCGGCACACTTGTTGTCGCGCGGCGAGTCGCCAACCCCGTTACCCGAGACCGGTGCCCGAGAACTGCGGGCGCTAAACGCAAGCTTTAATCGCATGGCGCGTGAGCTCGAGCAAACCGACACCGATCGCGCGCTGATGCTGGCGGGCATCTCGCACGACCTGCGCACCCCATTAACGCGCATGCGCCTTGAAATCGAACTCAGCAACATTGACGACCAAGCTCGGTTTGGCATCGACCAAGATTTAGCGCAAATTGATCACTCGATTGGTCAGCTGATGGAATACGCCCGCCCGCCAAGCGCGACGCCACAACGCGCCATTGATTTATCTGCCCTGATGCTTGAACTCACCGAACGCGAACGGGGCCTGACGCGCGCGCACGGCGGCCAATTGCAGACGCAGCTTGAGCCTGACCTATGGGTGTACATCACAGCGTTTGACGTGCAGCGGGTGATGAGTAATCTGCTTGAAAACGCGCGTCGCTACGGACGCCACGCAGACGGAACGCTCGATTTGCACGTCGTGCTTAAGTTAGTCGCAAGCTCGGTCGTGATTGAAGTGCATGATCGAGGCGCAGGCATCGCAGGCGTAGACATCGAACGCGTACGCCGGCCGTTTTCACGCGGCGACACCGCCCGCACGGGTGCTGCCGGCACGGGGCTCGGTCTGGCGATTGTCGAACGCTTAATCCACCATGCGGGGGGTTCGCTGGCACTTTTGCCGCGGTTGGCCGGAGGCTTACGCGTCAGGGTTGAATTACCGGCGGCGCAACCCGAGTCGTGAGTAAGGCAATCACGTTGGCCGCAATCCCTTCCTGACGGCCAAGGTGGCCCAAGCCCTCATTGGTTTTTGCTTTGATATTAATGACAGCGCGGTCAAGCGCTAAGTCGTCTGCGATGTGCGCAATCATGGCCGGCACATGCGGTCCTATTTTGGGCGCCTGCGCATGAATCGTTGCATCGATATTGACGACCTGCCAACCGGCCTCGCGTACGCGCTGATAGGCCGTACGCAGCAATACGCGACTGTCAGCACCGCGATAGGCTGGCTCGGTATCCGGAAAATGTCTGCCAATATCACCGAGTCCCGCAGCCCCAAGCAAGGCGTCGGTCAAGGCATGCAATAAAACATCTGCGTCAGAATGCCCCAGCAGACCCAACGTGTGGGAAATGGTGACGCCCCCAAGGATCAGGGCGCGCTCGGGCACCAGGGCATGAACATCAAAACCTTGTCCAATACGAAAAGCGTTTGGATTCATCATTTGCGCCTTTAACGTGTCATCCTTCAAACTCAAGAAGAGGTCGCGAGCCACGACTGGACCCAGTCAAAATCTTCGGGCCACGTGACCTTCGCGTTACGGACAGAACCTTGAATCAAAAGCGGGGCATGCCCGAGGGCTTCAAGTGCAGACGCCTCGTCGGTGATCGCCAAGCCCTGCTTGAGGGCCTGGACCAAAGCCTGCTCGAGTAACCGAGCCCGAAACATTTGAGGCGTTTGCGCCAGCCAAAGGCCCTCTCGGGCAAGCGTTCGCTGCACCGTTGAGGCTTGGGCTGCCTGACTTTGCGCCGGCGTTTGCGCCTGTTTAACGGTATCACCCACTGGCAATGCCAGCAGGCCACCCACAGGCTCTGGCAGACACGCCTGAAGGAGTCGTGCCAGCGCCTCAAGCGGCAAACCCGGCCGCGCAGCATCGTGCACCAGCACCCAATCTTGTGCGCTTAACCCCGCGTCTTGCAAACCATTCAATACTGTTCGCGTCCGAGTCTCCCCCCCACAGGGGCGACAAACGGTTCGCGGCAACCCCGCTAAACTGGCCTCAGCCCAAAGATCATCAGGCGCCGTGATGACACGCACTTGCTCGATGCGCGCATCGGCCAGCAAGGCTTGCACCGCAAGACGCAACATCGGCACACCACCCAACAGGCGGTATTGCTTAGGAAGAGCCGAGCCTGCGGCCTGCGCGCGCGCCCCCACCCCCGCAGAGGGCACAAGCGCCACGATTCGTACAGAAGGTTGAGAAGGATGCATGACACCTACATTATATAAGTTCAAGCTCACTCTGAGCCCGCGCCTCTATAATTAAGCTCTTTCGCGGCGCCCCCTTTTTTGGGATGGCGCCTGCAACGCTTTTTTATATTGGCTTTTTATGTCTGCTGCACTGGCCTCAACTGCCCACTCGCTTAACACCCTGCTCAACGCGCTTAGACCGGGGCTTCGCTATGCCCACCCGCGCCCACCGGGTTCGGGTGATGCCTGGCTGTTAGCGCAACTGGCCAAAAAAGCGGGCAAAACGCTTGTGCTTTTGTGTGCCGAACCGCTCGAGGCGCAACGCCTTGCCGACGAGATTGCCTTGTTTGCCCCAGAACTCAGAGTCCGTCCGCTACCCGACTGGGAGACCCTGCCCTACGACGGCTTCTCGCCCCATCAAGACCTGATTTCAGAACGCTTGCGCACCCTGCACGCCCTGATGCAGCATGAGGTGGATGTGCTGACCGTGCCGATTACCACCGCACTGTATCGTCTGCCCCCACCCAGTTTTTTAGCGGCTTACACCTTTTCGTTTAAACAAAAAGACCGACTCAACGAGGCCGCCTTACGCGCGCAATTGATGCTGGCGAATTACGCTCATGTGTCGCAAGTGACGGTGCCTGGCGAGTTCTGCGTGCGCGGCAGCCTGATTGACTTGTTCCCGATGGGTTCTGTCGTACCGTATCGCATTGATTTGTTCGATGACGAAATCGAATCGATTCGTGCCTTTGATATCGATACACAACGCAGCTTATATCCGGTGGGTTCGGTGCAATTACTGCCCGGACGCGAGTTTCCGATGGATGAGGCCGCACGTAATCATTTTCGCTCGGGCTTTCGCGATGTGTTTGAGGGCGACCCTTCACGCGCGCTGCCCTATCGCGACATTGGCAACGGCATCGCCTTTGCAGGCGTCGAATACTATCTGCCTTTGTTTTTTGAAAGTACCGCCACTTTATTTGACTATCTCACCCAAGATACCTTGATGGTGACCCTGGGCGATATTGATGATGCCATGCGTCGTTTTGCGCAAGACACTGCCACCCGATATAACTTTTTAAAGAGTGATCGCGAGCGTCCTGTGCTTGCGCCTGACGCCTTATTCTTGCGTGCAGAGTCGTTGTTTGAACAACTCAAAGCCTTTGGGCGTATTGCCCTGACCACAGAAGCCGAACACCTCGAGTTTTTACCTGCACCTGAGGTTGGGATTTCGCGGCGCGCTGAAGACCCTGTACAAAAACTACGCTCACTTTTAGAGCAAAAACAACAACGCGTTGTACTTTGCACCGACTCTCATGGCCGACGTGAAACCATCGTGCAAATGCTGGCCGAACACGGGTTAAGCCCAGACGCACAAACCGAATCGCTAGCGCACGTTTTAGAAGGCGACTCACATTTTGCCGTTACAGTCGCACAGCTCAATACCGGTTTCCAGTTGCCTGCAGAGCGACTGATTTTTATTACCGAAAACGATCTGTATCCCGGACACGGCACCACCGCCAGACGAGGCAAGCGCCTGCAAGAACAGGCCAGCAACGTCGAGGCGATGGTGCGCGATTTATCCGAATTGCGACTCGGCGACCCCGTGGTGCATGCCCAACACGGTATCGGCCGCTATCACGGCTTAATCAATATGAATATGGGTGAAGGCGAGATGGAATTTCTTCACCTCGAGTACGCCAACAAAACAACTCTCTATGTTCCAGTGGCGCAACTGCACGTGATTGCTCGCTACAGCGGAAATGATCCGGACACCGCTCCTTTGCATCAGCTGGGCTCCGGGCAGTGGGAAAAAGCCCGCCGCAAAGCCGCGCAGCAAGTGCGCGATACCGCGGCCGAGTTATTAGACATCTATGCCAAGCGCGCCGCGCGCCAAGGCTTCGCCTTCAAGTTGCCTTTGGGCGATTACGAATTATTTTCTGAAGGCTTTGGTTTTGAAGAGACCGTCGATCAAGCTGCTGCGATTCAATGTGTCCTGGCCGATATGACTTCAGGGCGGCCGATGGATCGACTAATCTGCGGTGACGTAGGATTTGGCAAAACCGAAGTCGCTTTGCGTGCCACATTTTTAGCTATCGCAAACGGCAAGCAAGTGGCGATTTTATGCCCTACCACCCTCTTGGCCGAACAGCACGCGCAAACGTTTTCGGATCGCTTTGCCGACTGGCCTGTCAAAGTGGTCGAGCTGTCACGGTTTCGTTCGGCCAAAGAGGTGGCAAGCGCGATCGTGGGGATCAACGACGGCACGATCGATATTGTGATCGGTACCCACAAAATCTTATCGAAAGACGTTAACTTCATGCGCCTGGGGCTCGTGATCATTGATGAAGAACACCGCTTTGGCGTGCGGCAAAAAGAACTGCTTAAGTCGTTGCGCGCCGAGGTCGATGTCTTGACCCTGACCGCAACGCCCATTCCACGTACGCTCGGGATGTCACTCGAAGGGATCAGGGATTTTTCTGTGATCGCGACGGCACCACAAAAGCGCTTAGCGATCAAAACGTTTGTGCGTCGCGAAGATAACAGCACCATTCGCGAAGCACTGCTGCGCGAACTCAAGCGTGGTGGGCAGGCTTACTTTTTGCATAACGAAGTTGAAACAATCCACAACCGCCGCGCCCGCCTGGAAGAGCTAGTGCCCGAGGCGCGCATCGCAGTGGCCCACGGCCAAATGGGCGAGCGCGATCTTGAACAAGTCATGAAGGGCTTTTATCAGCAGCGCTTCAACGTCTTGCTATGCACCACGATTATCGAAACCGGCATCGATGTGTCTAGCGCGAACACCATCATCATTCACCGAGCCGATCGCTTTGGCTTAGCTCAGTTACATCAACTCAGGGGGCGGGTCGGGCGCTCGCACCATCAAGCCTACGCCTATCTGATGACGCCGGGCGAAGATTCAATCACCAAGAACGCTAAAAAGCGTCTCGAGGCGATTCAGGCGATGGAAGAACTCGGCTCGGGCTTCTTTTTAGCCATGCACGATCTTGAAATCCGAGGCACCGGTGAAGTGCTCGGCGAATCGCAATCAGGCAACATTCAAGAGATTGGCTTCTCGATGTACAACGACATGCTCAATGAGGCTGTACGTGCGCTGAAAGCCGGAGTTGAACCCGATCTTGACGCACCCTTTAGTGCAGGTTGTGAGGTCAATTTACATGCCCCTGCCTTGCTGCCGGCCGATTTTTGCGGCGACGTGCCGGCGCGACTTTCACTGTATAAGCGCCTGTCGAGTTGCAAAAATGAAGACGATTTGATCGTGATCCAAGAAGAGCTGATCGATCGTTTTGGCAAACTCCCCGAACCCGCCCGCACTCTGCTTTCCACCCATAAAATACGCCTCTTAGGCCTGCCCTTGGGCTTACAAAAAATTGACGCTAGCGAAACACAAATCATGTTGCACTTTAAACAAAGTACGAACGTTGATCCACTACGTTTGATTGAGCTTGTGCAAAAGCAAAAGAATATTCGCTTTGCCGGGCCAGATAAACTACGGATAGAAACCAAAGCGCAAGACGTCACTGCGCGCTACGACACGGTTCGCACGCTATTGCGTACGCTCGCCTGAGCCAATCCAGACCCGACTAAAATTCAAATCCACGCGTTCCCTACTCACCAAACCGATTCCTATGACTACCTTCAATCTCGTTGTGCAATCTCCAGCGCTCGCCAGCGATCTGATCGAACAGGCGGCCGCGCTCAGCGAAGCCTCGGGTGTTCAGCGCTTGAGCACCACTGCTGCGCGCTTGTTGCAGGTCAATGCGAGCCCCGCTGCGCGAGCCGAACTTCTGGCCTGGGGCGAGAGTCGGTCAGTGGATACCGCCTTTATCGCCACGGGCAGCCGTCTGGCTGACTGCAAAGTCCTAGCAATGGATATGGACTCAACGCTCATCAATATTGAATGCATCGACGAAATCGCGGCCTTCGGCGGCGTGAAAGAACAAGTGGCCTCGATCACCGAGGCAGCGATGCGTGGCGAAATCAAAGATTTTTCTGACAGCCTGACGCGCCGCGTCGCTTTCTTAAAAGGCCTTTCACTTGAGGTGTTGCAGCAGGTATACGACCACAAGCTCAAACTCAATCCAGGTGCCGAACAACTGGTCAACACCGCACAACAAGCAGGGCTTAAGGTGCTGCTGGTTTCAGGTGGCTTTACCTTTTTTACCGAAAAGCTTAAAGCCCGCTTGAAGCTTGATACCGCACACGCCAACGTTTTGGCCCACGAGCAAGGTGTTCTAACGGGCAAAGTGAACGGCAAAATTCTAGACGCGCAGGGCAAGGCCGACACCTTAACGGCCTTTGCGCAGAGCTTAGGCGCGCAAGCGCAGCAGATCATCGCGATTGGTGATGGGGCGAACGATCTTAAAATGCTGGGCTTAGCGGGTTATTCAGTGGCTTACCGGGCAAAGCCCGTGGTGCGCGCACAGGCAATCTATGCACTAAATTTCGCCGGACTTGACGGTGTACTGAACTGGTTTGAAGACTAAGCGCGACGCAACAAGTATCTAAAGACAAAGCCCGGAAACGCCATCACCACAAACAAACTAAACGTAATGGTATAGAACTCCCAGCGTTGCTTAAAGACGTTGCCAAGGAGTCCTTCAAAGGCAATGCCAACACCGCCCACAAGCAAATACAACACAAACAATTCGAGCATTCTGAGCCAAAAGCTTTTTTTTGATTGCAGGGCTTTAGCTTGCCAGACTGCAAACACTCGGTCGTTTAAGAAGGGCAGATTCGCGGCCACAAAAGCCAGCGCAATCAAGAGCCAAACCGCTGCAGTTTGATTCATCGCTTTCTCGGAGAAGTCTGGCTATTGATCGCGAAAAAAAACATCGACAAGGCACGCTGTATCTGGTGTTTGCGCCAACCTGACCCACGACTGTGCGTCAAAGCCTAAAACGCCAAGGTTGCGCGCATGGCCTGTAGACATAACACCAACAAACCATTTGGCATGAGTCCAAGCACTAATACTGCCAGGCCATTGCCAATAATCAGACTGCGCGGCAGCCACGCCACCGGCGTTAACGCAGGAGTCGCGCCTTCTTCGGGTTCGTCAAAGTACATGACTTTGATCACCCGCAAATAATAGAAGGCCCCAATCAGCGAGAACAATACCGCTAGTACCGCCATCCAAAGGTGCTCAGACTTCAGTAAGGTTTGCAGAATTAAAAGCTTGGCGTCAAAGCCCACTAAAGGCGGCAGGCCCGCTAACGAACACATCAATAACAGCAACAGCGCTGCCATCCATGGGCTGCGACGGTTCAAACCCTTCAGATCACAGATGTTTTCGCACTCGTGACCCTCGCGTGTCATCAACAGGATTAAGCCGAACGAAGCTAGGGTGGTCAACACATAGGTCAGCATATAAAACAGTGCCGATCCGTACGACTCAGTATCAAACTGCTTGTCACCATCAAGCGAACCCGAGGCCAGGCCTAACAAAATAAAACCCATATGCGAAATTGTTGAGAACGCCAACATTCGCTTGAAGTTAGTTTGCATGATGGCCGTCAGGTTGCCGATTGCAAGCGACAAGAACGCCAAAATCAACAACATGGGTTGCCAGTCTGCCGTTAAATCGCCCAGACCAACGACCAAAATACGTAAGGTGATGGCAAAAGCCGCCAACTTCGGCGCAGCCGCTAACACGAGCGTGACCGCCGTCGGGGAACCCTGATAGACGTCAGGCACCCACATATGAAACGGCACCGCACCCAACTTAAATGCCAGACCTGCCACCAAAAAGACTAAACCGAACGTGAGCGGCAAATAATCAATTTGACCCGAGCTCACCGCATCGGCGATATTACGCAAATCAAGCGCACCGGTTGCACCGTACATCATCGACATGCCGTACAACATAAAGCCTGAGGCCAACGCACCCAAGACAAAATACTTCATCGCCGCTTCAGTCGACTGGGCGTGATCACGCCGAATCGCAACCAGCGCGTAGAGCGCCAACGACATCAACTCCAGACCCAGATAAATGGTCAAGAAGTTACCGGCTGAAATCATCACCATCTGACCCAGCAGGGCGAACAGCACCAATACATAGAACTCGCCGCCGCGCAGCATATCGCGCGAGTGCAGATATTCGCGACCGTAGATCAGCGTCAGTGCCACAGCAAGATACGAGGCCACTTTTAGCAGATGCGCCAGGGGATCGGCGATATACAGGCCAAAGAATGTTTCGCCCACTAAACCCATATTCCATTGCCAGATCGATACCAGCGCAAGCAGTACCAGCGTGGCAAGCGACAAGCCATAGGCCAGGGTGCGCCGTACACCAGCGCTTAGCGCGTCGAGAATCAGAATAAGCATGCCCATCACCAGCAAGATAATTTCTGGTGCGGCCAGGCCGAAATCGAATTGAGATTGCATCATGGCGGGCTTACAGTTTTGAATTGGATACGTGTTGCAACAGGGCCTCGACTGACGTGTGCATCACATCAGTAAAGGGCTTGGGATGAACACCCATATAAAGGACAGCCAGAGCCATCACCCCAAGAATCAAGAACTCACGACTCGACAAATCTTGCAGTTCGCGCACGTGGTCGTTGGCAATATCACCGAAGGCAACGCGCTTAACCATCCACAGCGAATACGAAGCCCCTAAGATCAACGCCGTCGCGGCTAACAGACCGATCCAGAAGTTATATTGGACAGCACCCAGAATCACCATGAACTCGCCCACAAACCCACTGGTGGCTGGCAAGCCGGCATTGGCCATCGAGAAAAATACAAAGAAGGTCACGAAGCGCGGCATGGTGTTGATGACGCCACCGTAATCGGCAATCTGACGGCTATGCATACGGTCGTACAAAACGCCAATACATAAGAACATTGCTGCCGAGACAAAACCATGCGACAGCATCTGCACAATCGCACCCTCAACCCCTGCGGTATTGAAGATAAAGAGGCCTAAGGTCACAAAACCCATGTGCGCGACCGACGAATAGGCCACGAGCTTTTTCATATCATCTTGCACAATCGCAACCATGCCGATATAAATCACGGCAATCAACGACAAGGCAATGATGATGTCTGACATGCCCACTGAGGCATCAGGCACAATCGGCAGCGACAGCCTTAAAAAGCCATAGGCACCGAGCTTTAGCATGATGGCCGCCAACACCACTGAGCCGCCGGTAGGCGCCTCGACGTGGGCGTCGGGCAACCAAGTGTGCACGGGCCACATCGGCACCTTGACAGCAAACGCGGCCAAGAAAGCAAAGAAGATTAAGACCTGCGGCGTGTAAGCCAAGGGCAGGTCGTGCCAAGTTTGGATATCAAACGAGCCGCCGGCTTCGTTCCAGAGGTATAAAAAAGCTACCAAGGTCAGCAGTGAACCCATCAGCGTGTACAAAAAGAACTTGAAGGCTGCATACACCCGATTGGGGCCGCCCCACACACCGACGATGATATACATCGGGATGAGCGTCGCTTCAAAGAAGATATAGAACAACAAGCCGTCCATCGCCACGAACACGCCAATCATCAGACCTGACAAAATCAAGAAGGCGGCCATGTATTGAGCGATACGCGAGGTGATCACTTCCCAACCCGCCAACACCACGATGATCGTAATGAAGGCCGTCAGCAGCACAAACCACAACGAGATGCCATCAACACCCAAGTGATACATCACCGCAAAGGCTGGGATCCAAGGCGCTTTTTCAACAAACTGCATCGCAGCCGTTGCACTGTCAAAGCCTGTGTAAAGAGGGATCGTGACAAAGAAACTCAGTAACGCACCGATCAGCGAAAGATTGCGCGTCAAGGCTGGGCGCTCGTCGCTGCCCACCGCCAAAATTAACAAGCCGCAGACGATCGGAACAAAAATCGCAAACGTGAGCCACGGAGTTGTAAAAGAAGCCATCTCGCTTGTCATTATTTAGTACCAAAGATAACGTAGGTGATCGCAACCAGCAGGCCGATAATCATCGCAAAGGCGTAGTGATAGATGTAGCCCGTCTGAAAACGACGGGTCACACCTGCCAGTGCACCCACTAATTTTGCCGAACCATTGACCAACACGCCGTCGATTAAGCCACGATCGCCACGTTGCCAAAAGCTTGTACCGACTGCGCGCAAACCACGCGCCAGCACCTGCTCGTTGAACCAGTCAAAGAAGTATTTATTCTCAAGGATCTTGTTCACAACGGTTAGATTCGCTTGAATCGCAGCAGGGACTTTAGGATTAATCAAGTAGCAATACCAGGCCACGACTGCACCTGCCACCACCAGCCAAAACGGCACCGTGGTGAACGCATGCAAGCCATAACCCACCCAGCCATGGACGTGATGCCATTCTTTGGCAAGCTCGGCCATCGCGGGATGCTGGGTCAGGATCACAATTGAGTTTTTGAAAAACGAACCAAACAACAAAGGATCGATCGCAAGCGCACCGATGATGATCGAGGGAATTGCCAGCAAGACTAAAGGCAAGGTCACGACCCAAGGTGACTCATGGGGCTTGCTACCATGATGATCGTGCGCGTCGTGAGCGTGGGCATGGGCATCACCGTGAGCAGCATGAGCGTCGTGTCCATGCGCATCGCCGTGGGTATCCCCATGCGCACCGCCGTGTGCATCAAAGCGCTCTTTGCCATGGAACACTAAGAAGTAGACCCGGAAAGAATAAAGTGAGGTGACAAACACACCGATCAGCGTCGCGTAATGCGCAAAGCTTGCGCCCCACACGTTGGCGGCGCCAGCCGCTTCGATGATGTGTTCTTTTGAATAAAAGCCTGAGAAAAACGGCGTGCCAACCAAGGCCAGCGTACCAATCAAAAAGGTCAGCCAAGTGATCGGCATGTACTTGCGCAAGCCGCCCATGTTGCGAATATCTTGATCGTGGTGCATGCCGATAATCACCGAGCCCGCACCCAAAAACAGCAAGGCTTTAAAGAACGCGTGTGTCATTAAGTGAAAAATCGCCACTGAGTAGGCCGACGCACCCAAGGCAACCGTCATATAACCTAATTGCGACAAGGTTGAGTACGCCACGACGCGCTTGATGTCGTTTTGGATGATACCCAAAACACCCAAGAACAGTGCGCCAATCGCACCGATCACAATGATGAACGAGAGTGCTGTATTTGAGAGCTCAAAGAGCGGTGAAAAACGCGCCACCATAAAGATGCCCGCAGTTACCATCGTTGCCGCGTGAATCAGTGCCGAGATCGGCGTAGGACCTTCCATTGAATCGGGCAGCCAAGTATGTAAAGGCACTTGCGCTGATTTACCCATTGCACCGATAAACAAACAGATGCAAGCCACCGTCAACAGCATCCAGTCGGTACCAGGCAGTGTCAAGGTCGCCAGCTTATCGGCTTGTTTAAATACTTCGCCATAGTGCATCGTACCGGCGTAGGCGAACAGCAAACCGATACCCAGCACAAAACCAAAGTCACCCACGCGATTGACTAAAAACGCCTTCATGTTGGCAAAAATTGCAGTGGGCTTGGTATACCAAAAGCCAATCAGCAGATACGACACCAGACCCACGGCCTCCCAACCAAAGAACAACTGCACCATGTTGTTAGACATGACCAACATCAGCATCGAGAAGGTAAACAAAGAGATGTAAGCAAAGAAGCGCTGGTAGCCTGGATCTTCAGCCATATAGCCGATCGTATAGATGTGCACCATCAGCGACACAGACGTCACCACCACCATCATGAGTGCAGACAAGGGATCAATTAAGAAACCAATTTCTAGTTTTGCCTCGCCTAATAAAGACCAGGTGTACACCGCACCGTCAAAAGTGTGGCCATTGAGCACGTCTTTAAGAACCAGCACAGAACCGATGGCTGAGACAGCCACCAACGCGATAGTCAGGATGTGCGAGTTGCGACGACTAACCTGGCGGCCCAAAAAGCCGGTACCAAACAAACCCGCAAGAATGGCGCCTAACAAGGGCGCAAGCGCAATGGTCAGATATAAAGAAGGTGAGCTAAACATATTATTCTGTGATCCGATCAGCCCTTCAGGCTATCAAGTTCGTCTACATTAATGGTGTTGAGATTACGAAATAGCAGCACTAAAATCGCCAAGCCAATCGCAGCCTCGGCTGCCGCAACCGTCAGAATAAAGAACACGAACACCTGCCCCGCCGCATCACCCATCCAGGTCGAAAACGCAACAAAGTTCATATTCACGGCTAACAGCATTAATTCAACCGACATCAGCAACACAATCAGGTTGCGACGATTCAAAAATATCCCAAACACGCCAATCGCAAACAAAATGGCACCCAGCACTAAAAAGTGCGGCAGAGTCAAGGTCATCATGTTTGATCTCCTTTGGCGTTCACGGCCTCTTGGCTCGGCATCTTGACCAGACGGACCCGATCTTTGGCACGCACACGCACTGAGGCACTTGGGTCGTTATATTTCACGTCGCGGCGCTTGCGCAGCGTCAGCGAAATTGCGGCGATCATGCCGACCAACAAGAGCACGGCACCGACCTCAACCGCGTAGGCATATTCGGTGTACATCGACTCGCCCAGCGTGCGTGCGTTGTTGTAATCGTTACCTAGATCAGCAGCCGGGCCAACCTGCCCCCAAGAGGTCGCCAACACAAAAGACATCTCGCCCACCATCACCAAACCAACGATCAAGCCCATTGGCAAATAGGTTTTGATACCGGTGCGCAGTTCTTCCATCTTGACATCAAGCATCATCACGACAAACAAGAACAACACCATCACCGCACCCACGTAGACCAGCACGAGCAGTAACGCCAAAAACTCAGCACCCAGCAGCATCCAGATCATGGCGGCATTTGCAAACGCTAGAATCAGATGCAGCACAGCGGTGACCGGGCTAGTTGCGGTGATGACGCGAAACGCCGCCACCACCAACACCAAGGCCAACACGTAGAACAGGATAGTTGTAAACATCATTTCTTTTAGGCCCCTGCCCGATCAACGATAAGGCGCGTCAATGGCGCGGTTGCGCGCGATATCTTCTTCGTAGCGATCACCTACCGCCAACAACATGTCTTTTGTAAAATACAGATCACCGCGTTTTTCACCGTGGTACTCGTGAATGTGCGTTTCAACGATTGAATCGACTGGGCAGCTTTCTTCGCAAAACCCGCAAAAAATACATTTGGTCAGGTCGATGTCATAACGAGTCGTACGGCGTGAACCATCTTCACGTTGCTCGGATTCAATCGTGATGGCCAAGGCGGGACAAACGGCCTCGCAAAGTTTGCAGGCAATGCAGCGCTCTTCACCGTTTGGATAACGACGTAACGCATGCAAGCCACGAAAGCGTGGTGACTGCGGTGTTTTTTCAAGCGGATACCGCAAGGTGATCTTGCGCTTGAAAAAATACTTACCTGTCAACTTCATGCCCTTGAGCAACTCGAGCAACAGCAAACTGCCAAAAAAATCTTTAATCGCTTCCATAAATGCCTTTTCTGTATAGCCGCGCTTAGTTCCAGATGTTCCAAGGCGTCTGCATCCAGATCGCCACTACCACCAGCCACACGCCGGTGAGCGGGATGAAAATCTTCCAGCCCAGACGCATGATCTGGTCATACCGATAGCGCGGAAACGACGCGCGAAACCAGATGAACAGAGAAACCACCACAAAGGTTTTAAGACCTAACCACAACCAACCTGGCACCCAGGTCAGCGGGGCAATCTCGATCGGTGCGGCCCAGCCGCCCAAGAACATAATCGCGGCCATACATGACAAGAAAATCATGTTGGCGTATTCGCCCAAGAAAAACAGCGCAAACGCCATGCCCGAATACTCGACCATGTGACCCGCCACGATTTCGGATTCGCCCTCAACCACGTCAAACGGATGGCGATTGGTTTCAGCAACCGCCGAAATCACATAAATGACAAACAGAGGCAGCAACGGCAGCCAATTCCAGGACATGAAATTAATGCCGTGGTCGGCAAACCAACCGCGGGTTTGTACATTGACGATTTCAGTCATATTCAAACTACCCGATACCAGCAACACTGTGACCAATACAAAGCCGATGGCAAGTTCGTAAGACAGCATTTGTGCCGAAGCACGCATGGCCGCCAAAAACGCATATTTAGAATTTGAAGCCCAACCCGCGACGATCACGCCATAGACGCCGACCGAGGTAATCGCCATCACATACAGTAAGCCAGCATTGACGTTAGCCAACACCAATTCAGGCCCAAAGGGAACCACCGCCCAAGCCGCCAAGGCTGGCATCAACGTGACAACCGGTGCCAAGATGAACAAAATCTTATTGGCCTGGCTCGGTACGATGACTTCTTTGGTCAGCAGCTTGAACACGTCAGCAAAAGGCTGTAACAAGCCTTTGAAACCGACCCGGTTTGGACCCAGACGCACATGCATAGCGCCAATCATCTTGCGTTCCCAATAAGTCAGATAGGCGACGCACAAAATAACAGGTACCGCGATCACCAAAATCTTTACCAAGGTCCAAAGCACCATCCAAACGGTGGGGCCAAGCAAATCGACGCCAAAAGTTTCAAGAGCGTTTAGCCATTGCATCAGGCACGCTCCACGCTAAGTTGCCCAAACGCACCACCGAGAGCGACGGTTTGTTCAAAGCCCGCCGCAATGCGCACAGCACCCGGCGCCAAAGTGTTGTCTTGCTCGGCGGCTAACACCATCTGCCCTGCTGCCGCTTTGACCAACACCTGAGCACCCTGCGCGATACCCAATTGCGTGAGTATGTTGGCATGCATGCGTGCCACAGGTGCGCGCGAGGCTGCAGAGTCTTGCAAGGCTTGCGCGCGACGCACCATGGCGTCGGTACGAAAAATTGGCACATCGGCGACGCGCTCTAGCTTGAGGCCTGTGCTGTTAGCCGAAGTTGTGCTTGCAGTCATCGCTGTCAGGCCGCTTGCAGAGGAAGCGTTAGACGTCTCGCCCAAAGTCAAGGCAGCCAACTCAACCTGTAATTGATTCGATAAGCGCCCCGCTACGCCACCTGACAAGACTGCGTCGCGCACAGATTCTGAGGACTCATCATCAAAGCCAGCTAAATGCAACACATTGCCAAGCACGCGCAAGACTTTCCAGCCGGGGCGAGTTTGACCGCGTGGCGCGACCGTGCCTTTGAAGCTTTGTGCCAAACCTTGAGCGTTGACAAACGTGCCCGAGGTTTCGGTAAACGGTGCAATCGGCAACAGCACATGCGCCCAGTCGCGCGCGCCTGTGGCATAAGGCGTGAGCGCCACCGCAAACTGCGCAGCCTTTAACGCCGCAAGCGCTTGTGCACCCTGATCGACATCCAGCAAGGGTTCTGCATGCAGCACCACGTAGGCTTTCAGGGGCTCGGCAAACATTGCCGCCGCAGTTTTTCCACCTTTAACAGGTACAGCACCGGCCAGATAACCGCCTACGGTATTGGCGCCTGCAGTTAAAAAGCCTAACTGCCCCGAGGCCAACTGTGCGATCAACTGCGCAGTGGCAGCAATACGCGAAGCATCGGGTGCGTTGACCGCAGTACTGCCTAACAGCACAGCCACACGTTCGCCTGAGGCCAAACTTGCCGCGATCTGCTCGGCCTGAGCACCTGGCTGAACGGTCGACAGGAATGCGGGAACGTCAGCTGATTTTGCTTTGGCCAGAGCCACGACAATTTGTGCGAGCGTAGCGGCCAAGGCGCTTGGCAAAACTGTCGCACGCGCAGTCAGTTTAAATAGGGGATCATCGGCTGCGGTATCGACCGACGACACCTGCGTGCCGCGCTTAACAGCCTGACGCAAGCGCTGCGCCATCAGCGGATGATCTTTACGCAAGAACGAACCGACCACCAACACGCGATCAAGCGTATCGAGTGCGTTGATGTTCATGCCAAGCCAAGGTGCGCCCGTCAGAGCGGCATCAAAGCTTGAATCAGTTTGACGCAAACGGCAATCAATATTTTCAGAGCCCAAGCCGCGGGTCACGCGCGCAAGCAAGGCCATTTCTTCGAGCGTGGCGTATTCACTGGCAAGCGCACCAATCTGTGCAGCACCCGAGGTGTCGCGCACTTGCATCAAACCCTGCGCCACCGCCTGCAAGGCATCTGACCAAGAGGCCTCGCGCCACTGACCATCGCCGCCCTTAATCATAGGATTTGTCAGGCGATCTTCGTTTAAACCTTCATAAGAGAAACGATCGCGATCACTAATCCAGCATTCGTTGAGCTCTTCGTTTTCGAAAGGCACCACGCGAATCACTTGATCACCCTTAACCTGCACCACCAGATTTGTACCCAAACTATCGTGCGGCGACACCGCGCGCCGACGCGCGAGCTCCCAGGTGCGGGCCTGATACCGAAAAGGCTTTGAAGTCAGTGCGCCTACCGGGCACAGATCAATCATGTTGCCCGACAATTCAGACTCGACCGAGCGCCCGACAAAGGTCGTAATCTCAGAGTGCTCGCCACGGCCAATCATGCCAAGCTCCATCACACCCGCGATCTCTTGACCAAAGCGCACGCAACGCGTGCAATGAATACAGCGAGACATTTCTTCGGCCGACACCAAAGGGCCGATGTCTTTATGAAACACCACGCGTTTTTCTTCTTGATAGCGTGAGCTTGAACCGCCGTAGCCCACGGCCACGTCTTGCAACTGACACTCACCGCCCTGATCACAAATCGGGCAATCAAGCGGGTGATTGATCAGCAAAAACTCCATGACGCTTTTTTGAGCGGCGATGGCGCGCTCTGAGCAAGTGTGCACCACCATGCCGTTGGTGACAGGCGTGGCGCAGGCTGGCATCGCCTTTGGGGCTTTCTCGACCTCAACCAAACACATGCGGCAGTTGGCCGCAACGGTTAATTTTTTGTGATAACAAAAGTGCGGCACATAGACGCCGAGCTTATGCGCGGCGTGCATCACCATACTGCCTTCTTGCACTTCGACTTTCTTGCCGTCGATGGTTAACTCAACCATAACTTTGTCCAGACCTTAAAGATAGGGGGCCACCACACAGCGCTTATGCTCAATGTGGTACGCAAATTCGTCGCGATAATGCTTCAAGAAACCACGCACTGGCATCGCCGCAGCATCACCCAAGGCGCAAATAGTGCGCCCCATGATGTTGCCAGCAACCGAATCCAGCAAATCGAGATCTTCAGGGCGACCCTGGCCATGCTCGATGCGGTTCACCATGCGGTAGAGCCAACCCGTACCTTCGCGACAGGGGGTGCACTGGCCGCAGCTTTCTTCAAAATAAAAATACGATAAACGCAGCAAAGACTTAACCATGCAGCGCGTATCGTTCATCACAATCACGGCGCCCGAACCCAGCATCGAGCCGGCCTTTGCGATCGCGTCGTAATCCATCGTGGTGTCCATCATGATGTTACCTGGGATCACCGGCGCACTTGAGCCACCAGGGATCACCGCTTTAAGCGTTGAGCCACCACGCATGCCACCTGCAAGTTCTAACAACTTTGAAAACGGTGTGCCTAAGGGGATTTCGTAGTTACCGGGGCGCTCGACATCGCCCGTAATCGAAAACAACTTCGTCCCGCCATTGTTGGGTTTGCCAACCTCAAGATACGCGGCGCCACTGTTGCGAATAATCCAAGGCACCGCTGCAAAGGTTTCAGTGTTGTTGATCGTGGTGGGCTTGCCATACAAACCAAAGCTCGCCGGAAAAGGCGGCTTGAAACGTGGCTGACCTTTTTTACCCTCAAGCGATTCAAGCAGGGCAGTTTCTTCGCCGCAGATGTAGGCGCCATAGCCATGAAACGCATGCAATTCAAAATTGAATTGCGAGCCCAAAATATTATTGCCGAGCATACCTGCGGCGCGCGCTTCATCGAGCGCCTCTTCAAAGCGGTCGTACACCTCAAAGATTTCGCCGTGAATATAGTTATAGCCAACAGAGATCCCCATCGCGTAGGCCGCAATCGCCATGCCCTCAATCACGATATGGGGGTTCAAGCGCAAAATATCGCGATCTTTAAACGTACCAGGTTCGCCTTCGTCAGAATTGCAAACTAAATATTTTTGACCCGGAAACGTACGGGGCATAAAGCTCCATTTCAATCCGGTCGGAAACCCTGCACCACCGCGACCACGCAAGCCCGACGCCTTGACTTCAGCGATGACCTCTTCTTGGGTCATGCCTTGCGTCAAAATCTTACGCAAGGCTTCGTAACCACCGCGCTTAACGTAATCCGCTAAGCGCCAGTTATTACTATCCAGGCCTTGCATGATTTGTGGCCCTAAATGACGACCATGCAACCCCATCGATCCAAGCAAATCATTATCGGGGGCAGCAACCAAACCTTGCGAATACTTTTGCAAGATCGCGTAACTGCTGTCAGACATCACTGCACTCATTCAGATTCTCCACGCGCAGCGTCAGCCAACTCGCCAAGCATCGCATCAATTTTTTCGGGTGCCATACGCACGCACATATGTTTGTTGTTCACGATCAGCACCGGTGAATCACCACAGGCACCCATGCACTCGCCTTCAACTAAGGTAAACAAGCCGTCTGCGGTCGTCTCACGAAAACCGATCCCGAGTTTTTTCTTGAGATAGTCGGCAGTAAATTCGCCATCGCGAAGCGCACAAGGCAAGTTTGTACACACCGATAACTTGAACTTGCCCACAGGGCGCACATCAAACATATTGTAAAAAGTCGCGTTTTCTTGCACAGCGATCGCGGGCTGACCAAGATAGTCGGCCACATCCTGAATCACTTCAGGTGACACCCAGCCTTGCTCGTCTTGCGCAATCGCAAGAGACGCCATGATGGCAGACTGCTTTTGATCGGCCGGGTATTTGGCGATCTCACGGTCAATTTTTTTGTAAGCCTGTTCAGAGAGCAACATGTTTTAAATCCGGTGTGGGCGATGAGACAACGATTAGCGGTCGATCTCGCCAAAAACAATATCTTGAGTACCAATGATGGTCACAGCATCGGCAATCATGTGACCACGCGACATTTCGTCGAGCGCTTGCAAATGCACAAAGCCAGGCGCACGAATTTTTAAACGATAGGGTTTGTTGGCGCCGTCAGACACCATGTAAATACCAAATTCACCTTTAGGATGCTCGATCGAAGCATAGGCCTCTCCCGCGGGCACGCTAAAACCCTCAGTGAACAGCTTAAAGTGATGGATGAGTTCTTCCATGTTTGACTTCATACCGGTGCGCTTTGGTGGCGAGACCTTGTGGTTATCGACCATCACAGGGCCTGGATTGCTACGTAACCACTGCACACATTGTTGAATGATGCGATTACTTTCGCGCATCTCAGCCACGCGCACCAAATAACGGTCGTACGAGTCACCATTTACACCGACGGGTATATCAAACTGCAAGCGATCGTAGACCTCATATGGTTGCATCTTGCGCAGATCCCAGGCCACGCCCGAACCACGCAACATCGGGCCGCTAAAGCCCAGTGCCTTGGCGCGCTCGGGGTCAACCACACCGATACCGACTAAGCGTTGTTTCCAGATACGGTTATCGGTTAACAGCGTTTCGTATTCATCCACACAAGCCGGAAAACGATTCGTGAAGTCTTCAATAAAATCGAGCAACGAGCCTGAGCGGGCATCGTTCATGATCTTGAAGTCTTTCGCTGAGCGGTACTGGCTGGCTTTGCCGTACTGCGGCATCGCATCGGGCAAGTCGCGATACACACCACCGGGGCGATAGTAAGCCGCATGCAAACGCGCGCCCGAAACCGCCTCGTAGCAATCCATCAAATCTTCACGCTCACGAAACGCGTACAAAAATACCGCCATGGCGCCCACGTCAAGCGCGTGCGAGCCTAGCGACATCAAATGATTTAACAAGCGCGTAATTTCGTCGAACATCACGCGGATATATTGCGCACGCAAAGGCGGTGTGACGCCCATGAGCTTTTCGATCGCTAGCACATAGGCGTGCTCGTTACACATCATCGAGACGTAATCCAAGCGATCCATGTAAGGCAAGGCTTGCAAAAACGTGCGATGCTCGGCCAGTTTTTCAGTGGCGCGGTGTAGCAGACCAATGTGCGGATCTGCGCGTTGGATCACTTCACCGTCAAGCTCTAGCACCAGGCGCAAAACGCCATGTGCAGCAGGATGCTGTGGACCAAAGTTCAGCGTGTAGTTTTTAATTTCAGCCATGATTAACGCCCGACTCCGTAGCCGTCCTCGCGAATCACACGCGGAATAATCTCGCGCGGTTCAATCGAAACAGGTTGATACACCACACGGCCTTGCTCAGGGTCGTAACGCATTTCGACGTTGCCATACACCGGAAAATCTTTGCGAAACGGGTGACCAATAAAACCATAATCGGTCAGAATACGTCGCAGATCAGGATGACCTTCAAAAATAATGCCAAACAGATCGAATGCTTCACGCTCAAACCAGTTCACGCTTGGCCAGACATTGACCAACGAATGAACAAGGGGAAACTCGCCATTGACGGCAAAAGTGCGCACACGCAAGCGCCAGTTGTGCGTAAGCGACAGCAGGTGTGCAACCACCGCGAACCGCGCAGCAGGGACTAAGGCAGCTTGCGGGGCTTCGCCTGCGCGCCCAACGCCATAGGTCAAATAATCAACGCCACACAAATCCACGCACATCTCAAAACGCAAAGAAGGCTCGTCGCGTAAGCGCAAACAGGTGGTTTCCCACTGCTCGGCTGCAATTTCAAGCGTGATTTCGTCGGTAGACAAGGTGAGTTGGGCCTGCTCACCGAGCAGTATCACCAATTGTTGCTGCAGGTTTTCTAGCCTAGACATGTGTTTTTAAGCCTGATTAAACCGACGCACAAACCTAGGTCTGTGCGTCGTCTGGATTTAACGAGCGATCGTATTGGTTTGACGAATTTTGTTTTGCATTTGCAGTAGGCCATACACCAAGGCCTCTGCCGTAGGCGGGCAACCCGGCACGTAGACATCAACCGGAACAATACGATCGCAGCCACGCACCACAGAATACGAATAGTGGTAATAGCCACCACCGTTCGCACAGGAGCCCATCGACACCACCCAGCGAGGCTCTGGCATTTGGTCATAGACCTTGCGCAGAGCTGGTGCCATTTTGTTGCATAACGTGCCCGCCACAATCATCAGATCAGACTGACGCGGGCTTGGACGAAAAATGATGCCAAACTGATCCAGATCGTAACGCGCCGCGCCTGCGTGCATCATTTCGACGGCACAACAAGCCAAGCCAAACGTCATCGGCCACATCGAACCCGTTTTTGCCCAGTTAATAAATTTGTCAGCGCTTGTGGTGACAAAACCTTGCTTAAGAATGCCGTCAATTGCCATGTGTGTCTTCGCGACTTGATGCGTAGGAGATTATTCCCAGTCAAGCGCGCCTTTTTTCCACTCGTAGATGAAACCGACCGTGAGGATTGTTAAAAAAATCATCACTGTCACAAAACCAACCATGCCGACGGCGCTGTTCGCGATCGCCCACGGAAACAAGAATGCAATTTCTAAATCGAACAAAATAAACAAAATCGCCACCAAGTAGTAGCGCACGTCAAATTTCATTCTGGAATCACCAAATGCTTCAAAACCGCATTCATATGGAGAGAGCTTTTGGGCATCAGGGCGATTTGGACCGATCAACGACCCCGCCGCGATGAGGGCAAAACCAATGCCGCTACCGACCACGATAAAGAGTAAAACCGGAAAGTATTGTTGCAGATTCATGCACGTTTCTCGGCAATTGTAAAAACCTTAAGAGTATACACCGCTGTTAGGGTTTCTACCTGAAGCCGTCTTGCGCGCGCGGTAGGGCTAAATACAAAAACCGCGAACATAAACCGAGCGCACAGAAAAAAGGACCGCTCTCGCGAGCGATCCTTTTTAAGTCTCTCGACTAAGCCAACCTAAGTCAGCTTAGCTGCTCTAAGCGATTGCTTAGAATGAGTGACGCATACCGACATATGCAGCGTTGCCTGACAAGCCTGAAACGTTCAGGTAGTTGTTGACATACGTGTAGATTGCATAGCCTGTTGTACGCTTGCTGAAGTCATACTGGTAACCCAAACCGTAGGTGTTTTGAGTTGCAGCGTAACCTAAATCGCTAAGGACGCCGGCATTGGTTGCAGCTTGATAAGCAGCCATCACACGACCGCTTGCGCCGACTGGAATCAAGAAGTTGATGTTGTAGGCGTTAATTTTTGCGCCATCAGCAAACACCACACCACCTGCCGAGTAGGCGTTGGCAATCGAACTTGACACTGTTGACATCGAGCCGCCGTTCACGAAACCGTTTGTTGTCTGGCCGTAAGCAGCGCCGACTTTAACGACTTTGGCATCGTATGTAGCAGCCAACACCCATGACGAAACGCTAATGCCGTTTGCAGCAGAAACGGTGTTGTCAGCAGGAGTGATGCGGTCATAGGTACCGGCAAGGTAAATTGGGCCGTTGGTGTAACTCAAAGCGCCAGTTGCAGCGCGCATGTTGTTACCTGTTTGGAACGCGCTACCAGTTGCTGTGTCAGTAGTTGCACCACCTGTTGCCAATTGACGGTTTGACGTCAAACCAGTGTTAAACGAATAACCCAAGCCGACTTTGAAGCCTGATAACGAAGGCGATTGATACAACAGCAAATTGTTGTAACGCACGGCAAGAATGCCCATGACGGCAGAAATGTTGATGATTGGCACGTTGGTGTTAAACGCGCCATCAACTGGGCCGGCGGCAAATTTAAAGGCGGTACCGAGTTGGCGACCAATATCAAGTTGACCCCAGGCGCTGTTACGCACACCAACGATTGAAGTACGGCTCCAAAGACCAAATGAGTTGGTTGAACCGTCGTTCACGTTGACTTGCGACTCAAGGTTCCAAACAACTTGGTTACCTGAACCGAGATCCTCAACACCCCTGATGCCAAAGCGTGAGGTTGACAGAGCGCCAGAGGCGACAGCGATGCTGCTCGTTGATACGTCGGCACTAGCCAAACCACCGCTAGATAAATTCCAGTTTTGATAACGAACAGAGGCGTCGAGGACACCGTATAAAGTTACTGATGATTGAGCCGATGCGGCACCAGCAAAGCCGGTTAACAGGGCGGCAGCAAGCAGAGTCTTTTTCATTTAAGAAATCTCCGTAAATTTGAGTGACAAGAGCAACAAACGGATGTTTTGTTCGCTGCCCCCCTAACTCCGCTAAGGGAAGTTAACGCTATTGCATCAAAAAACGGAGGCTGTGGCTATGCTTCTCGACAGAAACCTCTAATAACCGAGGTATTTTGTTGGCTCAATGCAACATTTCGTTGTTTTTACCTCAAGAATAATAGGGTTTACCCTTATTTTATAAAATCTGCGCCCGCACTTAAAACTAACTAAAACCACTGGCTCCCTTGCCAGTCAATTGCTCGCAATTAGGTCACTGCCTGCTAAACCATCTGCTTCCCACCGCTCTCAGGCTAAAGTACCCCTTCAACCCCAATTCGCGCAACGGTCGATCTGGCATGATTGACACAGAGACATCACCCATGACTGCCATCACGACCTCCACACCCCGCATCACCCTAGACGAGTTCTTATTACTGCTTGATACCCACCATCCCTTCGCAAAGGTGCTTGGCATCCGGGTGTTAGCGCTTGGGCACGGCACGGCCACGCTGTCGTTACCACCCAACCCCAGTTTTCAACGTCTGGGTGGCATTGTGGCGGGGCCAATGCTCATGGGGCTCGCTGATCTGGCTATGTATGCGGCCGTTGTGGGGGCCACGGGTAACGCCGAAGCAGTCACGGCCAGCCTGACAATCAACTTTTTACGTAAAAGCCCGCCTGGCACGATCTATGCCCGCGCACGGGTACTGAAAACCGGCCGACTCTGCGCGGGCGACGTCACCCTCACAGGCGAAGGCAGCGAAGAGCCCCTCGCGCACAGCGTCAGCACTTGGTCGTTGCCAAAAGCCTGAACGCGCACCACGCTAAGCGGGGTTTGTCTACGCGGGGTTTGCAGCCAGCCAACAGCCCCAGCCCACCTCACCCAAGCTGTTACGCAAGGCGCAGGTAGCCGTCAACAAAAGTAAACGATTGACAAAGCGCCACCCTGCGCCGAAGATAAGGTTTGCTATCACCCCCCTCTCTTGACAGAGTCTCTTATGCAAACCATACGCCGTGCTCGCCTTAATCTACCGCGCCTGATCCGCACCCTGCCCTTGGCAGTACTGAGCCTGTGTCTGCTGGACAGCCCTGCACAGGCGGCTGACCCTGCCGAGGGTTTCCCGAGCCGGGCACTAAACATTACGGTGACGTTTCCACCCGGTGGTGGCACTGACATTTTGGCGCGTCTGATTGGTAACGCCTTAGCAGAAACGCTGGGCCATGCAGCCGTTGTCGAGAACAAACCCGGCGCAAGCGGCAACGTGGGCTCAAAATATGTGGCCGAGCGCGCGCCCGATGGCTACTCGCTGCTGATGGTTAACAGCTCGTTTGCGATCAACCCAGCCGTGTTTACGACGATGCCGTTTGATCCAAAAAAAGATTTTGCACCGATCATCAACGTAGCATTTATTCCATCTGTGCTGGTCGTGCCCGCCAACTCGCCATATCAAACGCTGGCCGAACTGCTCACGGCCGCCAAACCCGTCAAAAATGATGTGTCGTATGGCTCGTGCGGCAACGGTACGCCGCAGCACCTGGCGGGTGAATCCCTAAATATCTATGCCAAGGCACACATCACGCATATTCCGTACGGTGGCTGCGGACCCGCACTTAAAGACGTTGTAGGCGGGCAAATTCCCTTGGCAATCATCACTGCCTCAAGCGCAATGAGCCTCATTAAAGGAGGCAAGCTGCGTGCGCTAGCAGTGACCTCGTCCGCGCGCTTTGGGCAACTGCCCAACGTTCCTACGGTCGCAGAACAAGGCTATCCGGGCTATGAGCTCAGCCAGTGGCATGGCTTGCTTGCGCCGGCCAACACACCAGTCGCCTTGCAACAAAAGCTCTATGCAGGCATCAACAAGGCCTTACAGTCGCCTGCCGTGAAAGACAAACTCGAAAGCTTGGGCTACACCCGCGCTAACGACGGGCCTGCCGTCTTCAAAAAGATCATTGACGGTGACATTGATAAGTTCGTCAAGCTAGCAAAAGAGATCAAACTGAAAGTTGATTGAAGCGCAAGTGTTCAAGCACCGCTGGCGCTTCAGCTTAGAGCATTGAACCCTTAAGCGTTTTAGCGCGACACGCTCGCGACGTGATCGAGCGAGGCTTCGTGTGGCGCTTCGTTCAGGTCAGTTGCCCGCAAGCACGCTTCAGACGGGCGCAGCCTTCGTCGAGCACTGCCATCGACGTTGCAAAAGAAAAACGAAAAAATGGCGTTGAGCCGTAAGCTGCGCCATGCACACCCGCCAACTTTTCTGAATCCAGCAGGTACAGCACAAAATCTTCATCCGTCTGAATGATCTGACCCGATGGTGTTTTTTTACCAATCATGCCCGCGCAAGACGGAAACACATAGAACGCACCCTCAGGCAAATGACAGGTAATACCCGGAATGGCATTCAGTTGCGCCACCACTGAATCGCGCCTGTCTTGAAAGATTTTGGTTCGTTCTGCAATAAAGCCTTGCGGTCCCGTCAGCGCCTCAAACGCTGCCGCTTGCCCAATCGATGATGGATTTGAGGTGCTTTGCGACTGTAACTTTGTGATGGCTTTGATAAGCTCGAGGGGCCCTACGCAATAACCGATGCGCCAACCCGTCATCGCATACGCTTTTGACACGCCATTCACCGTCAGCGTGCGCTCTTTGAGCTCGGGTGCGACCTGAGCCATCGTGCAAAACTCACGCCCGTCAAACAAAACATGTTCGTAGATATCGTCTGATAACACCCAAACTTGCGGGTATCGCAGTAACACATCGGCCAAAGCCCGCAATTCTTGACGCGAATACACCGCACCGCTCGGATTATTAGGCGCGTTCAAGATCAACCAGCGCGTGCGAGGCGTGATCGCTTTTTCAAGATCTTCGGGCTGTAACTTAAAACCTTTTTCTGGCGGACAGGTCACTGGAACCGGTGTGCCGCCCGCCAACAACACAATATCGGGATACGACACATAAAACGGCGCGGGCACAATCACCTCAACACCTTTTTGTACCGTCGCCATCAAAGCGTTAAAAATCACCTGTTTGCCACCGGTGCCGACAATCACCTCGGCTGTTGAATACTCAAGCTGATTCTCGCGCAAAAACTTATCGCGCACAGCGGCTTTTAATTCAGGCGTACCACCAATGTCGGTGTATTTAGTTTTTGAGGCAGCCATGGCGCGAACAACGGCCTCAACGACATTTGGGGGTGTATCAAAATCGGGTTCGCCCGCAGTCAGCCCCACCACATCATGCCCTGCGGCCTTTAGCGCGCGCGAACGTTGAGTCGCCATCGAACTAGGCGAAGGCTTGATACGATTCAGGCGATCGGCAATGAAGGACATGGTTGCGTGCCTCTGGTGTCTGACTGATTAATTTTTTTTGAGAGACGAGAGAAAATTTTGATGGTGCCGACGGCGAGACTCGAACTCGCACAGCTTTCGCCACTACCCCCTCAAGATAGCGTGTCTACCAATTCCACCACGTCGGCACGTGACCTTCGGATACTTTGTACTACGTTGTAGAAGACTTAAAACCAGCGTTGTCTTGTACTTTTTGCCCTGACTGCGTTGAGGTTATGACGCAGTTTCAGTCAGCGCGAGAGTGTAGCACGCAGAGGCACACTCGAGCCTGTGCGTGCCAGCAAAATTACTTAGCCGCCGGAGCAGGTGCTGCGGGGACTGCAGGCACGGTTGCCCCGGGAACCAAGCCGGGGATCGCTGCAGCGGGCGCTGCAGGAACACCGGGCACACTAGAGGCACCTGGTACTGCATTACCTGGTACTGCTGCGCCTGTTGCTGCGGGCGCACTGCTTGGCACACCAGGAACTGCAGACCCAGCAGGTGGTGCCACCGGCGCTGTCTGCGAAAAGTTTTGCATGATGCCCGTATCTTGCCCTTTGGTGCCACGGTTTGTGACATAGGCCAAGCCGATCGTCGAGATAAAAAACACGACCGCCGCCCATTTGGTTGCACGCGACATAAAGTTTGCGGCGCCCGTGGCGCCAAACAGGCTACCGGCCGAGCCACTGCCAAAGGCTGAGCCCATATCGGCGCCTTTACCTTGTTGCAGCAGCACCAAAGAAATAATGGTTAGCGAAGACAGAATCTGCACAACCAACAAAAGAGTAAACATCGAGGACATTGAGACACTCCGAAAACTAAACGACCAAATTCATCACCGCGATTGCTGCGTTACGCCGCAATCGCCAGAAAATCTTCAGCCACTAAAGATGCCCCACCGACTAACGCACCGTCGATATCTGACATCGCAAACAAACTGGCGGCATTCGCAGCTTTCACGCTGCCACCATACAAAATTTGAACTTGGCCTGCACCAATCGCCTGCAACCCGGCCCGAATCGCAGCGTGTACCTCTTGCGCCTGCTCTGGCGATGCCGTGCGGCCCGTGCCAATTGCCCAAACGGGCTCGTAGGCGACAACCATTTTGTTGACCGCTGCAGTGCCTAACGCCAGCACTGGGGCTAACTGCCGCTGAATCACAGCGAACACTTGATTGGCGTCGCGCTCGGCAAGTGACTCGCCCACGCACACCACAGGTGTCAGACCAGACGCTAATGCTGCCTTGGCTTTATCAGCCACTAGCTGATCAGACTCGCCATGCAGCGAGCGGCGTTCTGAGTGGCCCACCAAGGCATAGCGACAGGTAAAATCTTTAAGCATTGCGCCAGACACTTCGCCGGTAAAAGCACCTTGAGCCTGCGCGCTGATATCTTGCGCACCCCAAGCCACGGCACAGCCTCTTAACGCCTCGCCAGTTTGTGCGAGATACGGAAACGGCACACAGACTGCCAATTGTGTACCCGCAGCAGCCGAAGCGGCGCCTGCGCGCAACCCAGCAAGCAGTTTGGCGTTATCAGCCAAATTGCCGTGCATTTTCCAGTTACCCATTACCAGGCGCGTACGAGACATCGTCATAGGATACAGCCCTGCTGTGTAAACAAAACCAGCGACATAAAGTCGGGATAGCCCAAGATTGTATCCTGTCGTACCGTATTGCGGGAAGTCTTAACCAAATGAGCGGGCAGGATGTCCGCGCGCTCCGTTGAGTCATAGTCAGGATGACGTTTGCCCGTTTCCAGGATGACGTTAACCAATTGTCAGGATGATTTTGCCGATTTGTTCGCCGGCTTCCATCATGGCGTGACCTTGGGCGGCCTGCTCAAGGGGCAAAGTCTTAAAAATCACAGGCTTAATCTTGCCTGCACTCAGTAGCGGCCAGACGTGTTGCTGCAACGCACGGGCAATCTCGGCCTTAAACGCCACAGGGCGCGGACGTAGAGTCGAACCGGTAATCGTCAGACGTCGGCGCATCAGTTCGGCCGAGTTGAAGGTTGATTTGCCGCCCCCAAGCGTTGCAATCAAGACGATACGCCCATCATCCGCCAGGCACTTAAGTTCGCGGCCGATATAGTCGCCTGCGACCATATCTAAAATGACATTGACGCCTTTCTTTTGGGTCAAGGCGTTCACCTCTTCAACAAAATCCTGAGTCTTGTAGTTAATGCCCTTGACCGCGCCCAAGGCCTCAACGGCACGCGCACGCTCGTCGCTACCCACAGTGGCGTAGACGGCATGACCTAACGCGCTGGCCAACTGCACTGCGGTGGTACCAATGCCGCTTGCGCCGCCATGCACCAACAAACTTTCACCAGCCGCGAGCTGCCCGCGATCAAACACGTTGCTCCAAACTGTGAAATAGGTTTCAGGCAACCCTGCCGCCTCAATCAACGACAAGCCCTTGGGTATCGGCAAACACTGCTCGATGGGTGCGGCGCAATACTCGGCATAGCCACCACCTGCCACCAAGGCACAGACCTTGTCACCGATTTTGAAGCCGCTATTGCCGACGTCGCCGCTGATGATTTCGCCGGCCACTTCAAGCCCCGGCAAATCAGTGGTGCCCGGAGGCGGCGCATATTGACCGAGGCGTTGAAAGACGTCGGGGCGGTTAATGCCCGCAGCCTCAACTTTGATCAATACCTCGCCGCGCCCGGCTTCTGGAATGGGTCGAGTGGTAGGCACTAGCACTTCAGGGCCACCCGGAGTCGTAATTTCTATTGCACGCATGTTGGTCGCCTCAAAACATTTATTGGAAATCGTTTATTATGCATCCCTTCAAGAAAAGGAAGCGTGGCCGAGCGGTTTAAGGCACCGGTCTTGAAAACCGGCGAGGGTTCACGCCCTCCGTGAGTTCGAATCTCACCGCTTCCGCCAGAACTCCGTCTCACGGGGTTTTTTAGACCAACGCCATTCATCCAAGCTCAACGAGCGCAAGAATCGCCTTCTGCCGTGCTGAACTATCTTGAAAACGATCGCCAACCGCCGACCACTCGGGGTGTGCGCGTGCATTGGCTAAGGGCCTTGGTATTGCGGTCAAAGCACTTGTTATCGCAGCCGTTTTTTCTGCCACGTCAATTTTTGCAACCGAGGCATGGCCACGGCGTTCGAGCGCTTCGAGCAATTGCCCTTGGCGCAACCTGACAAACTGTAGAATTTCGTCGGCCACAGTCAATTCACGAAAGCCTCGGATATGGCTCAACATGCGTGTGCTAAATCTACCTACGCCCAAGGCTGCGCCGCCTGCCACCGCGCCGATTAGCATGCCAGTCCCCAAGGTTAGGCCAGCGCTTAAAACATCAGCTACGGCACCAGCAATCAGCCCTGCACCGACCCCTCCCCCTGTGTGTGCGGCAATATCCTTGAGAGCCTCTGGATTAAACACGTCAACGCTCAAGCCACCTTCCGTCAGCGGTAACGGATGCGCAAGATAATCATCCTCTCTAAATTGAAACAGTAATAGCAGCGCTTGTACACAAGCCTGTTCCCGCTGCCTGACGACTGCCTGCTGTAAAACAATCGCCTGCTCGAGCAGTTCGGGCACTGTACTTGAGGGCGTACGTAAGGCCGCAAGGTCGATGAGCAGCCCCGCAATCAGCGTCAGGCCCGCAGCGCGACGTGCGACTTTCTGATTTGCGGATTGCAGCTGCAGTCCAGACAAGATCGATTGATGCGAGGGCAAAACAATCGAGAGCGTTCGATAGAGCGTTTCTTCACCATCAAGCGGTGGGCTCACGCTGTCAAATTCTACACAGGTGTGTAACCCCAAGCGCGATAGTGTGTCACGCCACTGCGCAACACGCGACGCCGAGCTTGCAACAAAGTTTAAGATGGGCAGCAAGGGGCGGCCACAACTGGCAAGAATCACGAGCTCGTCTTTATGTTTTGCGAGCACTGGTTCGCGTACATCAATGACATACAGTCCCGCCTGACATTCGAGCAGCTTTCTCAGCACGCGTGCCTCTTGCTCAAAGCGCCCAGACGCTTCGGGGCCTTGTAAAAACAATCTAAGCCGCTCTGGGCCATCGAGTCGATCGCCCGGGCGCGAGAGCTGCTCAAGGTAGTCGAGCAAGCCCATGCTGTCTTCAATACCGGGGGTATCAAACAACATCATCACAGGGGTGCCCTCTAGCTTGACTTGCGCGCCCTGCACCCGTTTGGTTGTGCCTGGTGCATCGGCAACTTCTCCAAAATTGACGTCGCGAGTAAGCGTACGTAGCAACGATGTTTTACCTGTGTTGGTATGCCCCACGACAGTAATCTGCACAGCGCCTAAGCGATTAGTCATCTGAGCGCCCCAACCAGTCTGAAACGGGGGCAAGCATGGGGGTGACTAATACATCGACCTTGGTCGCGGCATGTAGTTGATTTTTCCAAACTGGGATACGCCCGTCGGCTCCGTTAGGTCCATCGGCGCCGTCAGGTCCCTCGGCTCGGTCAGCGGGTTGTAGCCAGACGAGAGTCTTGCTGGCATAGGACGATAGTTCGGCAATCAAACGCAGAGTCCCCCGATCTGGCGTCTGCCGGGCATCGCAGGCGATCACCAAGCGCCGGGGGTTGAGCTGCGCCACATGACCCAGAGCCATGTTTCGGGTGTCGCGCGAGTCAATCATGACGGTATGCACAATGGCGCCACCTAGCCCCAAGGGTGGCCACGCACTTTCTAGTTCAATACCAGTCATCATGGCAGGCGTTGTGCTGTTGGCCTCTTTGCGAGAAGGTGGGTAGGCAGGCTTGACCGTAGGCGGCGGCAGCCCTTCAGGTGATAAAGCGGCAGGCTGCATTTTTGTAAGCAAGGCCTGATAGTAGGGCGACTTCAATTGTGGTTGAGTGTGCGGCCAAGCGCGCGCCACCATCGCCAGGCTTGCGAGCAGTAACAAGGCTCTCGGCAAGACTCCGTAGCAGGCCACAGCACCCATGAGCCAACTCGCCCAGAGCGTCTGCGCCCGCATTGAGTTTGTGGATAAATGACCGCTTGCCCGTACCATTTCACTATCCGGGATCGCCACCCCAAACCACTGCGGCACAGCGCCTAAGAAGTGGGTCAGGGCGACAAAGCTGTCGGCCGATAAGAGCGTGGTCTCCCAAGCAAAACTAAAGTGTCGCATCGACAGCATAAAGAACAGCACCGCAAGCATTGCCAGGCTCGCCACGAGCCACGAGGCATGCGTCACGCTGCTGAGTACCCAGCGCAGGCCACCCGCTTGCTGCCAGATCGACCACCAGGCTTGCCCGGCCAGAGCAACCTCAGGCCCGGTTGCAAGTTTGCGAACCAACCATTGCCAACTCTGTGCAAGCCAACCGCCAGAGCCCGCCCCGATTAGCAAAGTGAATAGCCATAGCACCAGACTAAAGAGATTGACGCCGAGCAACACAACGAGCGCCGACACCACATTGACCGACTGAGACCCGGTACCCAGCGCCGCTGAAACTGCGCTACCACCCACCAGTACGGCGATCGCCAACAAAACAATGAGGGCAACCCAAAGTCCGGACTGAACGCGCCCAAGCGCCAGCGAGACTCCAGTCGTCTCTCCAAGCAGATTGGCGCGCGCAGCGATTTGCCGCATTGCAGTGGGTTCGTGCGCCGCCCGCAAACAGGCAGCCCGATCGTCGAGCTGCCCCCATTGCGTCTCTTTCAAACGGAGCGCCTCACACAGCCAAGAGTCTCTCAAGACCATAATGTTCTGTATTAATGTTGGATGCCTGGGGTCGGGCATCAGGCTCGGCTTGCGAATGACGACGCGTGGCCTGAGCGAAATGCCGACACCCGCTGCCCGTTGCGCTGATTGTAGGGGCGTTTGGGCAGATGAGCACAATGGCTTGGATCGCACCAAGCCATCGCAGGATGAACCGCCAATGCTATGGTAGAGTCTGCCAAAGTGCCAGCGCCTAGTTGCTGAGCCAGTTAGTTGTTTACTGTCACTGCACCAGACCTCTATGCATTCACGACTGATGACCATGCTAGCGCCAGACGGGCCCCTCCTAGCCTCAGTGCTGGCAAAGATACCAAATCTAATGGCTCTCTATGTCTTTGGGAGCCAAGCCCAAGGCTCGCCCCGACCAGATAGCGACCTTGACTTGGCGGTACTGGCGCCTGGCTACATTGACCCTGCCCTGCTGTGGTCGCTATCAAACGAGATCGCAAACTTGGTCAATGGCGAAGTCGATCTACTCGATTTGCGCGCAGCTTCAACCGTCATGCAGTATCAAGTCATTTCAACCGGCAAAACGGTATGGGATATCGGTTTGCAGGCGCACTTATTTGAAGTCTTCGTTTTAAGCGAAAAGCTAGCGCTTGACGAGGCGCGCGAACCACTGCTTAGAACCATCACCCGCGAAGGACACGTCTATGCGCGATGACGTCTTAATCAACAAAGCCGCAACGATTGAACGATGCGTGGCTCGTGCGCGTCAAGAGTTCGATCACGATCCAACGACGTTCGAAACCAACTTTTCAAGACAAGATGCCGCCGTCATGAATATTCAGCGCGCCTGCGAGGCGGCGCTGGATATGGGCAATCACGTCATCCGCCGCGACCGTCTTGGCCTTCCTCAAAGCGCACGCGACGTCTTCGAAATCTTGGCGCAGGCAAAGTGGATTGACCAAACCCTTGCCGACTCACTGAAGCGCATGGTTGGTTTTAGAAATATTGCCGTACATGACTACCAAAAATTACTCTTACCGATTACGGTGAAGGTGATTACCGAGCATTTGATAGAATTTCTTCAGTACTCTGAGCAGATGCTCAAACACGACCCTTCGTTCTAGATTTTTGTATTGCCGCCGTCAACATCAACCATGTCACTCTCGTCCCTCCACTTTAAAAGGACCATGTCATGCAATTACCTTCACACAAGCTAGCGACTCTACTTACAGCCCTCGGTCTCGCACTAACTGCTGCACCCGCCGCGCAGGCGGTTGATATCAAGCTAGGTCACGTGCTTGCTGCAAGCCACAGCTGGCATAAGGCTGCAGAAGGCTTCGCGGCCGAGGTCAAAGACAAGACTGCTGGGCGTGTGAATTTCATCTTATTTCCAAGCAGCCAGCTCGGCAATGAGAAGACCATGGTTGAAGGCATGCAAATTGGCAGCCAAGGTGCCGCAATCATCGGCTCTGGTTCGTTGCAGCCCGTAGACGCGCGTTTCGGCGTGGTCGAACTGCCCTATTCCTGGAACACTGCGGCTCAGGCTTACAAAGCCTACGATGGTGAACTGGGCGCGGCCCTCGAAAAGATCGGTGACGCCAAGGGTCTAGTGCTGCTGTCTTGGTGGGAGAACGGCTATCGCCACATTACTAATACCCGCGGTCCAATCAACGCGCCCGCTGATTTAAAAGGCTTAAAAACGCGCGTCACGCCCGACAAGATGCGACTAGACACCTTTATTGCGCTCGGCGCGAATCCCGCCCCGCTTGCGTTTGGTGAGCTCTACTCGGCGCTGCAACAAAAGGTGTTCGATGCCCAAGAAAACCCTCTCTCGATCATCTACACCTCATCCTTCTTTGAAGTCCAAAAGTACCTTTCGCTGACCGGCCATGTCTGGAGCCCTGCAAGCCTTGTGATCTCTAAGGCCACCTGGGGCCGACTCTCTGCCGATGATCGCAAAGTGGTGAAAGCCGCAGCCGACCACTGGCGGGATCAGCAACGTCGCATGATCGCTGAAAGCGACGCCCAATTCATCGCCCAATTAAAAGAAAAAGGCATGCAGATCAACGAAGTGAATAAGGCCCCGTTCGCCGCAGCGGTTGCCCCGATCTGGAAAACCTACGAAGTCACTTACGGCCCTGAACTGATGGGTTTACTTAAGAAGTACCGCGAGGCGAATTAATGCTGACTCGCATTTCATACCACCTCTCAGCCTTCAGCAAAGTGTTCGTTGGGGTGGCTTGTGCCGTGCTAGCGGTGTTAGTCACCATCGTCGTGTTCCAGCGCTTCATCACTCACACTACGCCGCGCTGGGCTGAAGAACTGCCAAGGCTGGTGTTGGTGTGGTGTGCTTTTATCGGCGGAGTGGCCTGCAGTCGTGACCGCAGCCATCTCATGGCAGGCCTGCTGCCTTTTATGGTCAAGAGCCCGCGCATACTTGCGGCAGTCGATCGTATCAACCACGCTTTGACCACAATCGGGCTAATCATTTTGGGCTGGGCTGGCTGGCACCTTGCTCAGATGACCATGGGTCAGATGTTACCTGCCACTGAAGTGTCAGCAGGCGTCGTCTACCTGGCCTTACCGGTTGCCTGCGCGATCACAGCCGTGGTGCACATCGCGCAGTTTTTTGAGCCTTGGCCGCCGACCCACGTCGAAGAATTTTCTCAGGATTAAGCATGTCGACCGGCGCACTTTTTTTGGTGGGTATTTTTATGCTCACAATGCTGGTCGATCTGCCCATCGTTTACGGCATGGTGCTGGCCGGCTTGGTATACCTATTTTTATTTGACGCGGCGCCTGTCGCCGTGGCGGCGCAGCAGTTCGTCACTGGGCTAGACAGCTTCACCCTACTGGCCATTCCGCTCTTCATTTTGGCCGCGCAACTTATGAACGCGGCGGGTTTGACTCAGCGCATCGTACGCTTGTGCGCTGCCATCGTCGGTGACATCAAGGGTGGCCTCGCCGTCGTCGCAGTCATGTCGTGCCTACTGTTCGGCGCCCTATCGGGCTCTGGCGTGGCGGATGTGGTGGCCATCGGCAGCCTGCTGCTGCCAGCCATGGCTCGGGCAGGCTACGACAAGGGCTTTAGCTGTGCGCTTGTCGGCTGCGCCGGCACCACTGCGACCATCGTGCCACCCAGCATCGTACTGATCATCTATGGCACCACAACCAACACCTCGGTCGGAAAGCTTTTCATGGCAGGGATCGTGCCGGCCGTATTATTAAGTCTCTCATTGATCTGCATCGCGGTCTGGCAGGCACGCAAGTACAACTGGAGCGGTGGCAACCCCTTTGAATGGGCCGAGTTACGCGCTGCGCTGTTAGATGCGGTGCCTGCTCTGATGGTACCAGTGCTGATTATCGGCGGCATACGTTTTGGAGTCTTCACGGCTTCTGAGGCCGCCTCAAGTGCGATCGTTTACTCACTGTTCATCGGTCTTTTTTGGTATCGCAGTTTGTCGTTACGTGCTGTATGGCAGAGTTTAAAAACTGCGGGTGAAGGTAGCTCTTCGATATTGTTGATGATTGGCGCCTCAGGCTTTTTCGCTTGGATTCTAGTTGCAGAACAGGTGCCTCAAGCGCTGGCCGCAATTCTTGCAAACTGGACCGATAGCCGCATCACCGTGCTGCTACTGCTCACCGTAGTGTTATTGCTGCTCGGCACGTTTATGGAAGCGATTCCGATCATCATCATCGTCGCGCCTGTGGTCATGCCGGTGCTCGCACACTACAACATTGACCCCGTGCACTTCGGTATCTTACTCACGATCAACATGGCGATCGGTGCAGTTTCGCCACCAGTGGGCGTTGATCTAATGGCGGCCTGCAAAATTGGCGGAATCACCATGATGCAAACGCTTCGCCCACTGAACTGGATGATGCTGGCGATGGTCACTGTCTTGCTGCTCGTGACCTTCATCCCCGAACTTGTCATGTTTCTTCCAAGGAATGTCCAGTGAGCACCACCACCGCAAGCCGTCCGACAACACTACACCGCATCCGGCTTTTCACTTCTGGGCTGGATGCAGGTGCACAACAAGCTGCGCTTGAAAGCGGCGCCGACGTGCGGGTTGCCGCCCTGGAAGAGTGAAGCTGGTTGCCGTCCTAGAACAGTTAACTCCGTCAGCGCAGCAAGTCGTGCTTGCGCGTGCAACCAAAGAAAAAATTGAGAAATATTTACTAACAAACTTTTACAAAAGTTAACTTGAACATCTTGGTCAGGCAGGTGTATGCTCATATCATGAAATTAAATATTGAAATCCCTCCGGCTGAAAGCGATCTAGCGCTTGCTCGGGCGAACCACGAAAGTTGGTTTCAAAATAAAGTATTAGCTTCGATGCAAGACACAAGGCCGCTGGTTAATCACCAACAAGTGATGTCCGAAGTTGAAGCTATCATTTATCAAGCTGAACTGAAAAGTCGGAAACTGGCTTAGCGCGAGAAGTTGTTTGGCGCGCTGATGCGCGCGACAATTTAATTGAAATTATTCGTTTCATTTCAAACGAAAATCTCGCCGCAGCCAAGCGTCTTCAACGTCAAATTCAAGGCGCCATACACTCGGCGAGTGCGCATCCGTGTCTTTACCGGCTCGGGCGGGTCAGCGGCACTCGTGAGATCGTAGTATTGCCCAACTACATCGTTGTATATCGATTTACGACTACACAAATTGAAGTGCTGAGCGTTCTTCATGCACGACAACAATATCCTCGCTAAACCAATAACGCCACCGCTTTGATCTGCGCCCAGAGCGCAAGGCCTGGTGCGATATTCAAACGCGCAACGGACGCGTGCGAGATCTTTGCCAGCAAGCGTTGCTCGGGTTGGTCACCTGCAGACAATTCAATCAAAGCCTGGCCACCTGCGCCGTCTCGTAGCGCAAGCACGGTGACGGGCCAAATATTTAACATACTGCTGTCGGTGTGATGGCTGAGCGCCAGGCTCACATCGCGGGCATGGATGCGCACACGTAAACGATCGCCCGGCGCGTGAGCGGGGCCGTGTGCATAGAGCACGCCCATCGGGCTTTGCAGAGTGAGTAAGCCGTGCGCGTCGCGCTGCTGCACCTGCGCCTGCACCACCACGCCCGCATCGTCGCGCAAGGCGAGCGGTGCATCGGGATGATTCATCACCTCTAGTGCCGGGCCCGCCTGACGCACCCTTCCGCCTTTCATCAACACTAAATAATCTGCCAAGCGCGACATCTCATCGACGGCATGTGTCACGTATAACAAAGGGATGGTCGTGGTTTGCTTCAGACGCTCAAGGTACCCCAGAATCTCTGAACGGCGCGCAGCATCGAGCGCAGCCAAGGGTTCGTCAAGCAAAAGAATGTCAGGGCGAGTGAGCAACGCACGACCAAGTGCGACGCGTTGGCGCTCGCCACCCGATAATTGACCGATTGCCCGTTGTAACAAGGGCGCTAAGTCAAGTTGCTCAACACACTGCGCATATTCAGCCGCTGTGCCGCCCACTCGTTGCCAGCCATAGCGCAGATTTTGCTCGACGGACAAGTGCGGCAACAATGCCGAGTGCTGAAACACAAAACCAACACGCCGTTGGTGCGCCGGCACAAAAACGCCAGGTGCCTGCCAGGTTTGTTGCTTGATGCGGATATGGCCCTTGACGTCGGGCTCGAGCCCGGCGATGGCACGCAAGATGGTGGTTTTGCCGCCGCCAGACGGGCCAAAAATGACTGTTGTGCCTGATGATGGCAATGTCAGATCAACAGATAACTCAAAAGCCGCTTCGCCCCCGCGCTTGAGCGTCAGACTCAAGTCGATGCCATGAGCGGCATCACCACGATTAACGGCGCATGACGCTTGTTCTGGCGTTGTACCCGCCTGCTGCATGATTGGTGTCGACTGTTCGCTCATCGCGCCTCACCTTGGTGGTGTGACAGCCGCTGGCCATACCACTGCATCAGGCACAGCACCACAAACGAAAAGATCAATAACCCCCCTGCCAACCAGTGTGCTTGCTCGTAGGCCATTGCCTCGACACGATCATAGAGCAGCACCGACAGCACGCGCGTTTCGCCTTCGATGTTGCCGCCCACCATTAAAATCACACCAAACTCGCCGACCGTGTGTGCAAACCCCATCACCGTCGCAGTGATAAACGCCGGGCGACACAACGGGATCACGACTGTTTTGAACCGATCAAAGGGCGAGGCGCGTAGTGTTGCGGCCACATCCAAGATTGACGTGTCTAAACTTGCGAAGCCAGCCTGCAGGGGCTGCACGACAAATGGCAACGAATACAGTACCGACGCCAACAACAAACCCCAAAACGTAAACGCCAACGAGCCCCAACCGATGGCATGTGTCAACTGACCAAGCGGCCCGTTCGGCCCAAGCATGACCAGCAAATAAAAACCCAGCACGGTGGGGGGCAACACCATCGGCAGCGTCACAATTGCAGACAACGGCGCTTTCAAGCGCGAACGCGTGCGTGCCAGCCACCAGGCAAGCGGCGTACCGAGCAATAACAAAATCACTGTGGTCAAGGTTGCAAGCTTGACGGTCACCCACAGAGCAGCCAAAATCGCCGTCATCGCGGCGCCTCGCAAAAATTAGTTATAGCCATGGCTTGCAATAATGCCTTGTGCTTCGGGCTGTTGCAAATACTGCAAAAACGCCCGTGCTGCCTGGTTGTTTTGACCACGGGTCAATAACACCGCTGTTTGAATAATTGGCTGATGTAATGCCTCTGGTACGAGCCAGCTATTTTGGTAAAGCTTTTTTTGTTCGGGCGTCTCAAGTGCAAACGCACGCGGCAACAGCCCAGCATCAGCATTACCGCTAAAAACAAAATGAGCGGCCTGACCAATGTTTTCGCCCATCACCAAGCGTGATTGCACCTTGGGTAGCAAAGCCATTGCCTCAAGTGTGTGTCTAGCGGCTAGCCCGTAGGGTGCCAAATCAGGATTCGCCATCGCCAGTTTTTTAAACTGCGCTTGCCGCAGAATTTGTTCTGCCGAAGTGCCTGAACCAGGGGCTTGGCTCACAAACACGAGGCGGCCACGGGCGTAGTCAAACAAGCTGTCTTTGACAGCGAAGCCTTCGTTGACCAGGCGCTCAGAGGTCTGACGATCAGCCGATAAGAACACATCAAAGGGTGCGGCTTGTCGGATCTGGGCGTAAAGCTTACCGGTTGAGGCCGCACTCACCAAGATCTTGTAAGGGGTTTGCTCTGAAAATTTAAGCACTAGGACTTGTACGGTATTGACAAAATTGCTGGCAACGGCAACGCGAGCGTCTTGCGCGACGACTTTTGGTGCAAAAAATGAAATAAATACAAATATAATCAATAGCTTACAAATTTTTATCCCCTAAAAATCGTTCGCATGGCGCGCGCATCCAGAATCCTTCACTCAAAGCTTCCTGAGCCTCTTAAACATCTTAGGGCAACAGATAACCTGATAACAGTCGGGGTCGGCAAGCACCAAGAGCTAAATTAAGAGTACAGTAATTCTACGGATTCATATGCAAGACCCACCTGTAAGATGCCACACATGATTCAGACGTCTGCACCTTTGATCGATCGCTTTGGACGGAGCATAGAATACCTGCGCCTGTCAGTGACGGATCGCTGTGACATGAAGTGCACCTATTGTCTGCCCAAAAGCTTCAAGGGCTATCAAGAGCCAAAAAATTGGCTCACTTTCGATGAAATCGAGCGCGTAGTCGGCGCCTTTGCCCGCTTGGGCACCTCGCGGGTACGCCTGACAGGCGGTGAACCCCTGCTGCGACGCAATCTGCCACAACTGGCTGCGCGTTTGAGTGCCCTGCCCGGCATTCGTGATTTGTCGCTGTCGACCAACGGCACGCAATTACCTAAACACGCCGAGGCACTCCGTGCAGCGGGCGTGTCACGTTTGAACATCAGCCTAGATAGCCTCACACGCGAGTGCGTCACCCAGATCACTGGGCGCGATTCGATTGACGACGTCATGGCTGGCTTAGCCGCAGCTGAGGCCGCTGGTTTTTCGCCGATTAAACTGAATATGGTCGTGATGCCTGGCGTTAACGAACATGAAGTCGAAGCGATGACCGAGTTCTGTATCAACCGCGGCTTTATTTTGCGCTTGATCGAAACAATGCCCATGGGCAGCACTGGCCTGAAATCAAGCTACGCCCCCTTAGGGCCGATTCTTGATCGCCTACGCGAACGTTTTGACCTGATCCCTGAGATCAAAGAAATGGGCGGCGGGCCCGCACGTTACTGGCGCACCAAAGATGGTCGCGGGCAGATCGGTTTGATTACGCCAATCAGCCAGCACTTCTGTGCCACATGTAATCGCGTACGTCTGTCAGTCGATGGCACGCTCTACTTGTGTCTCGGCCAAGAAGAAAAACTCGAGATTCGCCCCCTGTTACGGGCTGGCATTAGCGACGAAGATCTTGAGCAAGCCCTGCGTAAAGCGATTGAGCTCAAACCCGAGCGTCATGAGTTTCTTGAAGCGCCCACCAAGATCATTCGGTTTATGTCGCAAACGGGCGGCTAAACGTACCCCACGAGTCACCGTACACTAGCGGAATTCGTCACCCTGTTTCTCGAGCTATGAAACCCAGAGCCAATCTACTGAACTTTGAAGAGGCGCGTGAGCGCTTGCTTGCCGCCGCCGCGCCCTTAAACAATATCGAAACCCTGCCGCTGCTGCAAGCGCAAGGCCGAGTGCTTGCGCAGGCGGTGACTTCGCCCTTGAATGTACCGGGCTTTGATAACTCAGCGATGGATGGCTATGCCCTGCACGTTGCCGATATCAACGCTCTACCGGACGCGTTCGCGGTGGTACAGCGTATCGCGGCAGGGCAAACCGGCACCGCTTTAGCAGCTAACACTGCTGCACGCATTTTTACTGGCGCACCGATCCCTGAAGGTGCCAATGTTGTTGTACCGCAAGAAAACACCCAAGACGAAAACGGCGCAATCAAACTGACCCAAACGATTCAGTTGCATCAGCATATTCGTCGCAAAGGTGAAGACATCACTGAAGGCGGCCCTGTACTTGCTGCGGGGCAGCGCTTGGGTGCACAACACCTGGCCATGCTCGCCTCAATCGGGGTCGCAAGTGTTTCAGTGTTTGCTTGGCTAAAAGTGGGCGTATTTTTTACCGGTGACGAACTCACCGAGCCGGGCCAACCTTTGGCACCCGGTGCCATCTATAACAGCAATCGTTACGCCATCAATGGTCTGCTCAAGCAACTTGGCTGTGCCATCACCGACTACGGCATCGTGCGGGATTCTGCTCAGGCCACGCGCGAGGCTTTACACCGCGCAGCCTCTGAGAACGACGTGATCATTACCTGTGGTGGTGTTTCAGTTGGCGAAGAAGATCACGTCAAGGGTGCTGTGCAGGCGTTGGGTTCGCTTGATCTGTGGCAGATTTCAATGAAGCCTGGCAAACCCTTGGCGTACGGTAAGGTCGGCGCTGCAGACTTTATTGGCCTGCCCGGCAACCCTGTCAGTGCATTTGTGACCTTTTTGCTGATGGCGCGCCCGTTTTTGCTTAAACGCATGGGCGCACAAGAGGCCCCGCTACGCTATCTGACAGCAACAGCCGACTTTAGCTGGCCGCGCCCCGACAAGCGTCGTGAGTTTTTACGCGTCAAACTCGAGCAAGACGCAAGCGGACAACCCGCCCTACAGCTTTGGCCGAATCAGGGTTCAGGCGTCATGAGTAGCTTGGCCTGGGCCGATGGTTTGGTTGATGTCGCCCCCGAAACAGTCATCACCAAAGGCGATAAAGTGCGGTATCTTTCGTTGTCTGAACTTTTAAATTAAGCAGTCACCATGCGCCTCAAGGTTTTGTACTTTGCCCAATTACGCGAAAAATTTGGCCTCGCTGAAGAAGCCGTGCATGCGCCCGACAGCGTGCAAACGATCGACGATCTGATGCAGCATCTGGCAACGCGCGGTGGCGTCTGGCAAGAAACCCTGGGCGGTCAGTATGCGTTTAGAGTCGCGATGAACCAAGAGATGGTGTCGCAACAGGCTGCGCTCGTTGAGGGTGCTGAGGTTGCGATTTTTAGACCTGTGACGGGCGGCTGAGTCATGAGTGCCCGTTTATCTGTTGCCGTGCAAACTGAAGACTTTGATCTTCAGCACGAGCATCAACAGTTGGTGCAACAGGATCATAGCATTGGCGCTGTAGTGGCTTTTATTGGGTTGGTGCGCGATCTGAATCTAGCAGATGATGTGGTGGCTCTTGAGCTTGAGCATTATCCCGGTATGACCGAAAAATCGCTCATGAACATTGTGCAGCAAGCCGAAAACCGCTGGTCACTGCAAGCTGCACGCGTGGTGCATCGCGTCGGTAAGATGTACCCTGGCGATCAAATTGTACTGGTGCTCACGGCCAGTGCGCACCGCGGTGATGCCTATGAGGCCAACACCTTCATCATGGATTATTTGAAAACCGAGGCGCCCTTTTGGAAAAAAGAATGGACGCCCGAGGGCCCGCGCTGGATTGAAGCGCGCGACAGTGATGATCACGCCGCCGCCCGCTGGGCCGCACAACACCCCACACCCAATCCTTGAGCGGCAAGGTCCGAACCACTCTACCGCGACCCAAGTGAAGCACGATGAGCGAACCTAGTCATACTGAAAATACCTCTGCACCTTACGACGCCCTTATCCTTGCTGGCGGAAAAGGTAGCCGCCTTGAGGGTCGCGACAAAGGTTGGGCCATGCACCAAGGCCTACCTTTAATCGAGCATGCCTTAGCTTGCCTTGCTACACAGACAACCATCCCTACACGTGTGTTGATTAGTGCCAATCGCAATATTGATGCTTACAAGCAAACGGGGCGCGTCGTCGTCACTGACGAGCGTGCAGATTTTGCCGGCCCGCTCGCAGGTGTTGAAGCAGGGCTCATGCGCTGCAAAAGAAACAACCTGTTAGTCATACCCTGCGACACGCCTTTATTGCCGCCCGATTTGTACCAACGCCTTGAACGAGCGTTAGCAGAAAACTCGAACGCTCTTGCCGCCTATGCAGTCACCCACGACGGCCCGCAGCCTCTCTGTTGTCTGCTGCGCCCCGCTGCCGCAGGCTGGCTAGCAAAATATCTCGACGAACAAAAAGCCTCTGCGATTAAATGGCTTGAGCAATTAGGCGCGCACGCAGTGCACTTTGAAGACGCTACCGCCTTCAGTAATTTCAACACGATGGAAATGTTTCAATCTCTAAAACCTAAAGGCCAGGCATGACAGCAAACCACTCTCACTTTGACGCAGCGGGCCAAGCATGACAGCAGACCTCACTCACTTTAATGCAGCAGGCCAAGCCCACATGGTTGATGTCTCAGCTAAACCTGAAACACATCGTCGTGCCGTGGCGCAAGGCCGTATCACCATGCTGTCAGCCACTTTTGCGAAGCTCGCTGCGGGTAGCGCAACCAAAGGCGACGTATTAGGCGTGGCGCGCTTAGCGGGCATCATGGGTGCCAAGCAAACCGGTTCGCTCATCCCGCTATGTCACCCGATCCCGTTAACGCGCGTCACGGTCGAGTTTGTAAGCGATGCAGCAACATCGTCTGTTACCTGCACTGCCACCGCCGAAACCGTCGGACGCACCGGCGTCGAAATGGAAGCCCTCACCGCTACCACCATTAGCTTGCTCACCATCTATGACATGTTGAAAGCCGTCGATCGTGGCATGGTGATTGATGCCGTTAAATTGCTTGAAAAGCACGGGGGCAAGTCG
>CAMBZR010000019.1 GCA_945872285.1 Bordetella parapertussis
CGACAAAGAAATGGTGTTGCCAGGTGATAACGTTTCGATGACGATTAAGTTGTTGGCACCGATCGCCATGGAAGAAGGTCTGCGTTTCGCAATTCGCGAAGGTGGCCGTACCGTTGGCGCCGGAGTTGTTGCAAAAATCTTGAAGTAAATTTTAAACTGCGGGTCAGTGGCCCGCAGCAATTCGCTCTTTGGAAATCATCATGAAAAATCAGAAAATCCGCATCCGTCTGAAAGCCTTTGACTACAAACTTATTGATCAGTCGGCTGCCGAGATTGTTGATACAGCTAAGCGTACTGGCGCAGTGGTTCGTGGCCCCGTGCCACTGCCAACACGCATCCGTCGCTTTGACGTCTTGCGTTCGCCGCACGTCAACAAAACCTCACGTGACCAGTTCGAGATTCGTACGCACCAGCGCCTGATGGATATCGTCGACCCTACCGACAAGACAGTTGATGCGCTGATGCGTCTTGATTTGCCTGCTGGCGTCGATGTCGAAATCGCTTTGCAATAAATCAAAAGGCTTAAACGCCTAATGATTTTCATCTGCAAGCCGATTGAGCTTGCAGATGCGTAAGAAAAAAGCTAGAATGCAAGACTTGCCTGTTTTTTTGGCAATATAAAAGGGATATTTAAAGCCCAGTAGTACATGAGCACCCGAAAATATTCGGGTTTTATCAGCCCCGACCAATCGTAGTCGGGATTTGGGGTCCAACCCCGGAGAAAACGATGTCGAAATCGACAACCACGCCTGCCGCACATCGGCTTGGTCTGGTGGGCCGCAAAGTCGGCATGACGCGCATTTTTACTGAGGATGGTGAATCCATTCCTGTAACAGTGCTCGACGTGTCGAACAATCGCGTCACCCAAGTTAAGTCGCTTGAATCAGACGGCTACGCCGCAATTCAACTTGCTTATGGCGCGCGCCGCGCCTCCAGAGTAGCCAAGCCACAAACCGGTCACTATGCCAAAGCTGGTGTAGAAGCCGGAAGTATCCTCAAAGAATTCCGCCTCGATCCTGCCCGTGCAGCCGAATTTACGCCCGGTAGCGTAGTCGCTGTCGAAAGCGTCTTCGAAGCTGGTCAGCAAGTCGACGTAACCGGTACCACAATTGGTAAAGGTTTCGCCGGCACAATCAAGCGCCACCACTTTAAGTCGCAACGCGCCTCGCACGGTAACAGCCGTTCGCATCGCGTTCCTGGCTCGATTGGTCAAGCGCAAGATCCCGGTCGTATTTTCCCCGGTAAGCGTATGTCCGGCCACCTTGGTGACGACACCCGCACCGTGCAAAACCTTGATGTTGTTCGTGTTGACGCTGAGCGTGGTCTGTTGATGGTCAAGGGCGCTGTTCCCGGCTATCCAGGCGCCGATATCGTCGTGCGTCCGGCCATCAAAGCCCCTGCCAAAAAAGGAGCCTAATCGATGGATATCAAGCTCCTAAATGATCAAGGTCAGTCTTCGGCAACGTTTGCTGCACCTGACACAGTATTTGGCCGTGATTTTAACGAAGCCCTGGTGCATCAGATCGTGATTGCTTTTCAAGCAAATGCACGCTCTGGTAACCGCGCTCAAAAAACACGCGCCGAAGTCCACCATTCAACGAAGAAGCCCTTCCGTCAAAAAGGTACGGGCCGCGCGCGTGCTGGTATGACGTCCTCGCCTCTGTGGCGTGGGGGTGGTCGCATATTCCCAAATTCGCCTGAAGAAAACTTCAGCCAAAAAGTGAACAAGAAAATGTATCGCGCTGGTTTGCGTTCGATTCTTTCACAATTGGCCCGCGAAGATCGTATCTCGATCGTTGACTCGTTTACGCTTGACTCTCCTAAAACCAAACTTGCTGCCGATAAGCTCAAGTTAATGGGTTTGTCAGAGTCAGTCTTAATCATCACCGATTCTGTTGACGAAAACGTTTACCTCGCCACACGTAATTTGCCGCATGTTGCCGTGGTTGAGCCACGCAACACTGATCCACTGTCTTTGATTCACTACAAAAAGATTGTGATCACCAAAACGGCAATTGCTCAACTCGAGGAGATGCTGGCATGAACGATCATCGTCTAATGCAAATCATTCTGGCTCCGATCGTGACTGAAAAAGCCACCTTCGTTGCTGAGAAAAATAACCAAGTTGCCTTTCGCGTGATTGCAGATGCAACCAAGCCTGAAATCAAGGCGGCTGTCGAACTGATGTTTAAAGTTCAAGTAGAAGATGTTCAGGTTTTGAATCGCAAAGGTAAGGCAAAACGATTTGGTCGGTTTGTTGGTCGTCGTCGCAACGAGCGCAAAGCGTACGTATCGCTTAAAGACGGTCAAGAAATCAACCTGGCGGAGGTCAACTAAATGGCACTCTTAAAAACCAAGCCAACCTCGCCTGGTCGTCGTGGCATGCTCAAGGTGGTCACACCTAACCTGCACAAAGGCGCGCCGGTTGCATCGTTGCTCGAAAAGAAAATCCGTGGTTCTGGCCGTAATAACAACGGTCACATCACAATTCGTCATCGTGGCGGCGGTCATAAGCAGCATTATCGTTTGGTTGACTTCAAGCGCAACAAAGACGGGATCCCCGCCAAAGTTGAACGCCTTGAATACGACCCAAACCGTACTGCACATTTGGCCCTGCTCTGTTACGCAGACGGCGAGCGTCGCTACATCATTGCCCCCCGCGGCCTTGAAGTTGGCTCAACACTAGTCTCTGGTATCGAAGCTCCAATTCGTACCGGTAACACGCTGCCAATTCGTAACATTCCGGTGGGTACAACAATCCACTGCATCGAAATGTTGCCTGGCAAGGGTGCGCAAATGGCGCGCTCAGCTGGTGCGTCAGCGGTGTTGTTGGCTCGCGAAGGCACTTACGCGCAGGTTCGCCTGCGTTCGGGTGAAGTTCGTCGAGTGCACATCGAATGTAGAGCCACCATTGGCGAAGTCGGAAACGAAGAACACAGCTTGCGCCAAATTGGTAAAGCTGGTGCTGTTCGTTGGCGCGGCATTCGTCCTACGGTGCGTGGTGTTGCCATGAACCCAGTTGATCATCCACACGGTGGTGGTGAAGGTCGTACTGGCGAAGGCGGAGAGCCACGCAGTCCATGGGGTACCCCAGCTAAGGGTTACAAGACCCGTAGCAACAAGCGGACGGACAATATGATCGTCCAACGCCGCAAGCGTAAATAAGAGGGCGAATCATGTCACGTTCAGTCAAGAAAGGCCCATTCGTCGATGCGCACCTGATCAAAAAGGTCGAGGTAGCTATCGCCGAGAAGGGCAAGAAACCGATCAAAACCTGGTCGCGCCGCTCCACAATTTTGCCTGAGTTTGTTGGGCTTACGATTGCGGTTCATAACGGTCGTCAGCACGTTCCTGTTTACGTCAACGAGAACATGGTCGGCCACAAACTCGGCGAGTTTGCGCTGACCCGCACGTTCAAGGGCCACGCAGCAGACAAAAAGGCCAAGAGGTAATCAATGGAAACTTCAGCCATTATTCGTGGTGTGCATATCTCTGCGCAAAAAACCAGGCTCGTTGCGGACTTAATCCGTGGCAAGTCTGTTGCACAGGCATTGAACATCCTGACCTTCACTAACAAGAAGGCCGCAGGCATCCTCAAGAAGGCCGTTGAATCGGCTATCGCGAATGCCGAACATAACGACGGTGCAGATATCGACGAACTGAAGGTCACCACGATTTTTGTGGACAAGGCCGAGTCGATGAAGCGCTTTTCCGCACGAGCCAAAGGGCGCGGTAACCAGATTGAAAAGCAGACTTGTCACATCACTGTGAAGGTCGGAGCTTAAGGAGTCACGATGGGTCAGAAAATTCACCCGATTGGGTTCCGCCTTGCGGTTACACGTAATTGGGGCTCGAAGTGGTATGCAGACGGTAAAGATTTCGGCAGCATGCTTGCTTCTGATATCCGCGTTCGCGAATACTTAAAGAAAAAACTGAAGCTTGCTTCTGTTGGACGCGTGGTCATTGAGCGCCCCGCCAAAAATGCACGCATCACAATTTATTCGGCTCGTCCGGGCGTTGTGATCGGCAAACGTGGTGAGGATATCGAAGGCCTGAAGTCTGATTTGCAACGTTTGATGGGCGTACCAGTTCACGTCAACATCGAAGAAATTCGCAAGCCAGAAACCGACGCGCAATTGATTGCAGACTCAATTTCGCAGCAGCTTGAAAAGCGGATCATGTTTCGCCGTGCAATGAAGCTCGCCATGCAAACCGCCATGCGTCTGGGTGCTCAAGGCATCAAGATCATGAGCGCAGGGCGTCTGAATGGCATCGAGATTGCGCGCACAGAATGGTATCGCGAAGGTCGCGTGCCACTTCACACCTTGCGTGCGAACATTGACTACGGTACCTCTGAGGCCCACACGACTTATGGCGTGATTGGCATCAAGGTTTGGGTTTACAAAGGCGATATGTTGGCCAATGGTGAAACTGCCGTTGAAACCGCAGCGCCCCGCGAAGAAGAGCGTCGTCCGCGTCGCGCCCCTCGAGCTGACAAGCCCGAAGGTGCACGTCCCGCAGGTGCAGCTCGTCCCGCAGGTCGTGGTCGCGCGCCGCGCAAGGCTGATGCCGCGCCCGCGCCAGAAGGAGAATAACTATGCTGCAACCAGCGCGCAGGAAATATCGCAAAGAGCAGAAAGGCCGTAATACCGGCTTGGCTACGCGCGGTGCACAGGTTTCATTTGGAGAGTTTGGTCTGAAAGCCACCGGTCGTGGCCGTCTAACCGCTCGACAAATTGAATCAGCACGCCGTGCCATTAACCGCCACATTAAGCGTGGTGGTCGTATTTGGATCCGTATTTTCCCTGACAAGCCGATCTCACAAAAACCGGCTGAAGTGCGGATGGGTAACGGTAAAGGCAATCCAGAATATTGGGTTGCAGAAATTCAGCCCGGTAAAGTGCTGTACGAAATGGAAGGCGTTAGTGAAGAATTGGCACGTGAGGCGTTTCGCCTTGCCGCAGCTAAGCTTCCTATTGCAACCACCTTCGTCTCGCGGCACATTGGTGCCTAAGGGCCTAAAGGAATCGACATGAAAGCAAGCGAACTTCGTGCTAAATCTGCTGCTGAACTCGGACAAGAACTGGAAAGCCTGTTAAAGGCTCAGTTCGGACTGCGCATGCAGCGGGCTACTCAACAGCTCACCAACCACAGCCAATTCCGTAAAGTTCGTCGCGATATCGCGCGCGTCCACACGTTGTTGTCTGAGAAGGCCGGAAACTAATATGACTACCACTCAAACCACTAAGCCAAAGCGTCAACGCACGCTCGTTGGTAAAGTCGTCAGCAACAAGATGGATAAAACCATTGTCGTCATGGTTGAGCGTCGGGTTAAACATCCGGTGCTTGGCAAGATCATTATGCGCTCTGCTAAATACAAAGCGCATGACGAAACCAATCAGTTCAACGAAGGCGATACGGTTGAAATCGCTGAAGGTCGGCCAATCTCGCGTTCGAAATCTTGGACCGCGACTAAGCTACTAGAAGCTGCCCGCATTATTTAACTTGCAAAGCAGTGCAGAAAAAAAGCGACGAAGTTCTCGTCGCTTTTTTATTTGGGCCCTTGTTCATTTGGGGTCGTGCTCTAACGCCCCAAACCCATTTTAGATATGCGTCACAAATTTGGTGACCAAGTAGCCGTCAAAGGTTTCAGTGCCGCCCTCGCTACCGATACCGCTGTCCTTGATTCCACCAAACGGAGTCTCAGGCAACGCGCTGCCGAAGTGGTTAATGTTAACCATCCCAGCCTCAATCGAGTTCGACACTTTTGTTGCAGTTTGCAACGAGTTAGTGAAAACATAAGACGACAACCCGAAGGGCAAGCTATTTGCCCGGGCAATCACTTCATCTGTGTCGCTAAACGGTACAACGGGTGCGATCGGCCCAAAGGGCTCTTCGGTCATAAGCAGCGCATCGTCTTTTAGCCCGGTAATCACCGTAGGCGGGAAAAAGAAGCCTTTGCCGGCAACAGCGTCTCCGCCCATTACGATTTGCGCGCCACGCTTGCGCGCATCTTCAACGAAGCGTGCAATCGCCGGAACACGACGTTCGTGCGCCAAGGGGCCCATTTCTACGCCTTCGTCTAAGCCGTTACCGACTTTAATGCCCTTGAGGACATCGGTAAACTTCGCCAAAAAGTTGTCGTAAATCTTTTTGTGAACATAAAACCGGGTGGGTGACACGCAAACTTGACCGGCATTGCGGATTTTAAATTTAGCGAGCATCGTAGCGGCTCGGTCGACGTCGGCATCTTCAAACACCAGCACCGGCGAGTGGCCACCGAGCTCCATTGTTGCTCGCTTCATGTGGGCGCCGGCTAAGGCTGCCAATTGTTTCCCGACGGGTACGGAGCCAGTAAAGGACACTTTGCGCGAGATTGGCGAGCGAATCAGATAATCCGACACTTTTGCGGGCTCGCCCCAAACTAGGTTAAGCACACCAGGCGGTAAGCCCGCATCTTGAAACATTTGTGCAATGGCCATCACTGCGCTTGGAGAGTCTTCCGGGCCTTTCAGAATAATCGTACAACCTGAGCCAATCGCCGCGCAGATTTTACGAATTGCCTGGTTGTACGGAAAGTTCCAGGGCGTAAATGCCACACACACACCGACGGGCTCTTTAAGCACCAGTTGACGCACGTCAGAGCTGCGGGGTAAAACGACGCGCCCGTAGATGCGACGGCACTCTTCGGCATGCCAATCGCAATGGTCAGCGCAGCTCACTACCTCACCAAGTGCCTCGGCTAAGGGCTTGCCCTGATCGAGCGTCATGTTGCGCGCGATATCCTTTGCCCGGTCGCGGGTCAATTGACCGACCTTTCGCAAGATCGCAGAACGGTCCATTGGGGAAGACTTTTTCCAGGTTACAAAAGCCTTCTCAGCGGCCTGTAGTGCGGCGTCGAGGTCACCCTGAGAAGCGTGGGGCAATTTACCAAGCACCTCTTGAGTGGCTGGGTTGATGACATCTTGCATGGCGCGACCGTCTTCTGAGACGAACTGACCGTTAATATACAGCGACAGTTTTGGGTACATAGGGGTTCCAATACAACAAAAAGGTTCGAAAACGGACTCTAATTAGCATGATACAACTTGGCAACACTTGCATAAATAAAAATACTGATATATACTAGACGACTTGCTTGCGGCAACGCTAAAGAACGCAATGCTGTAAAACATTAAGCGCTGTAAAAGATTTGAAGCACTCCAGTGTCGTAAATAGTAGCGTAGCAAACAGCAGTACAAATTTATTAGCAGATTCAGCCTAGGGTGCCCTGTGGCACCTAACGGGACCAAAACTGATCTATTTAGTTACTAGCCCTCAGGTTAGCAAAAAAGTAGATTAAGTTGGAACAGGAAAAATCATGATCCAAATGCAGACCACGCTAGATGTGGCCGATAACACCGGCGCACGCTCAGTCATGTGCATCAAGGTGCTCGGCGGCTCAAAGCGCCGTTATGCCTCAATCGGTGATGTTATCAAGGTCACCGTAAAAGACGCAGCCCCTCGCGGCCGTGTAAAAAAAGGCGAAATCTATAACGCAGTCGTCGTGCGCACAGCCAAGGGCGTACGTCGTAAAGACGGCTCGCTGATTAAGTTTGGTGGTAACGCCGCTGTGCTGCTCAACGCCAAACTCGAGCCCATCGGCACGCGTATCTTCGGACCCGTCACCCGCGAACTGCGCGGTGAAAAGTTCATGAAGATTGTGTCCCTGGCGCCCGAAGTCCTGTAAGGAGCCACTATGAACAAAATCCGCAAAGGCGACGAAGTCGTCATTCTAACTGGCCGCGACAAAAAACGCCGTGGCACAGTGCTTGATCGTGTCGACGCCGATCATGTATTGGTTGAAGGTATCAACATGGTTAAAAAACATGTTCGCCCTAACCCGATGCAGGGTACAACAGGCGGCATTATCGAAAAGACAATGCCGATTCATATTTCGAACGTTGCGCTGTTTAACCCCGCCACCGGCAAAGGTGATCGCGTAGGGATTAAAGAAGTCGACGGTCGCAACGTGCGCGTGTTTCGTTCCAGCGGCCAACCCGTTGGCGCGAAAGCATAAGGAGCGATCTAAATGGCTCGTTTTCAAGACCTGTACCAGAACACGATCGCGCCAACCTTGCGCGAACAGTTCAAGTACCAAAGCGCGATGCAGGTGCCTCGCATCACAAAAATCACCCTGAACATGGGTGTGTCAGAAGCTGTTTCTGATAAAAAAGTGATCGAACACGCCGTATCAGACTTAACAAAAATTGCAGGCCAAAAGCCAGTAATCACAAAAACCAAAAAGGCAATTGCGGGCTTCAAAATCCGTGAAGATTATCCGATTGGTTGCATGGTGACACTGCGTGGTCAGCGGATGTACGAATTTCTCGATCGTCTCGTTTCTGTGGCCCTGCCACGCGTACGTGACTTCCGCGGAATTTCGGGGCGTGCGTTTGACGGCCGCGGTAACTACAACATCGGTGTGAAAGAGCAGATCATTTTCCCCGAAATCGAATACGACAAAATCGATGTGTTGCGTGGGATGAATATCAGCATCACCACCACCGCAAAGACAGACGAAGAAGCCAAGGCGCTGTTGACAGCCTTTAGCTTCCCGTTCCGCAACTAAGGGGCGCAGACGTGGCTAAACTTTCAATGATCAATCGCGATGTCAAACGCGTCAAAACAGCCGAGAAATTTGCTGCTAAACGTGCGGCCCTCAAAGCCGTCATCGATGATTCATCCAAATCCGACGAAGACCGTTACGAAGCGCGGCTGAAATTGCAGCAGCTGCCGCGCAACGCGAGCCCCACCCGCCAGCGTAACCGCTGTGCGATTACTGGCCGCTCACGCGGTGTGTTCCGCAAATTCGGCCTTGGCCGTATGAAACTACGCGAATTGGCTATGAAGGGTGAAATCCCCGGCATGACCAAAGCTAGCTGGTAGGAGAATAAAACATGAGCATGAGCGACCCAATCGCCGATATGCTGACTCGCATTCGCAATGCGCAGCAGGTAGATAAACCAACGGTGACCATGCCCTCCTCTAAGCTGAAGGCAGCAATTGCTGCTGTGCTTCAAGACGAAGGTTATGTTGACGGTTTTCAGATTAAAGGAACGGCTCAAAAGCCTGAACTCGAAATCGCTTTGAAATATTACGCCGGACGTCCTGTGATCGAGCGCATCGAACGCGTTTCGCGCCCAGGCTTGCGTATCTACAAAGGTCACGGCAGCATTCCTCAGGTGATGAATGGCTTAGGTGTGGCAATCGTCTCGACTTCACGTGGCGTCATGACTGACCGCAAAGCTCGCGCCAATGGCGTTGGCGGCGAAGTCTTGTGCTACGTGGCTTAAGGAGAATACTAAATGTCACGTATTGCAAAATATCCCGTCGAGATCCCTAAGGGTGTCGAAGCGTCGATCAAGCCAGACCTGATCACTGTGAAAGGGCCCTTGGGCACACTGACACAAACGCTAACCGGCAATGTGGTCATTAATGAAGACGGTGGCAAGCTGTCGTTCATCGTTACAAATGACTCACGTGAAGCCAAAGCAATGTCAGGCACTTTGCGTGCACTTGTCGCCAACATGGTTGTTGGCGTAAGCAAAGGTTTCGAACGCAAGTTGACCTTGGTGGGTGTGGGCTATCGTGCCGCCGTCCAGGGTGATGCGGTTAAATTACAACTCGGTTTTTCGCATGATGTCATTCATACGATGCCTGCTGGCGTAAAAGCCGAATGCCCAACACAGACAGAAATTGTCTTAAAGGGCTCTAACAAGCAGGTCGTTGGTCAGGTGGCTGCAGAACTTCGCGCATACCGTCCGCCAGAGCCTTACAAAGGCAAAGGCGTTCGTTATGTTGACGAGCATGTCATCATCAAAGAAACCAAGAAGAAATAATCGCGCAAAAGAGGAAACATCATGGACAAAAAAATTTCCCGTTTGCGTCGTGCAATCCCGACGCGTAAAAAAATCGCCGAATTGCGAGTTAATCGCCTTCAGATTTTTCGCTCGAATCAGCATATTTACGCAAACATTATTTCGCCTGACGGTGATCGCGTTTTGGTTTCGGCCTCAACCGTTGAGCCTGAAGTGCGCCAACAACTTGCAACTCAAACGGGCTTGGGCGGCAATGCCGCTGCAGCATCTTTGATTGGCAAGCGTGTCGCCGAAAAAGCTAAGGCTGCCGGTATTGAACTGGTTGCCTTCGATCGTTCGGGTTTCCGTTACCACGGCCGTGTAAAAGCCCTGGCCGATGCCGCGCGTGAAGCCGGTCTGAAGTTTTAAGCGAGGAACAGTCAAAATGGCTAAAGAACAACGTAAGAGCGGTCCTGAAGAGCGGGATGACGGTCTTCGCGAGAAAATGGTTGCGGTCAATCGCGTCAGCAAGGTGGTCAAGGGTGGTCGCACCATGAGCTTTGCTGCACTGACAGTCGTTGGTGATGGCGATGGTCGCATCGGAATGGGTAAGGGTAAGGCGCGTGAAGTGCCCGTTGCAGTTCAAAAGGCCATGGAACAGGCGCGTCGCGAACTGTTTAAGGTGTCTTTGAAAAACGGCACCTTGTTTCATACCGTTGTGGGCAAGCACGGCGCCTCAACTGTGCTGATTTCTCCCGCAGCAGAAGGTACTGGCGTGATTGCTGGCGGCCCAATGCGTGCGATTTTTGATGTGATGGGAGTGCGTAACGTCGTGGCGAAAAGCCTTGGCTCAAGCAACCCCTACAACATGGTTCGCGCCACACTGAATGGTTTGCGCGCGTCTCTCACCCCGTCGGAAGTTGCTGCTAAACGCGGCAAAACCGTCGAAGAGATCTTGGGGTAAGTCATGGCTGAAAAACAAGTCAAAGTCACTTTAGTGCGCTCTACCATTGGTTGCAAAAAAGATCACCGCGAAACAGTGCGTGGTTTGGGTTTGCGTCGGATTAACAGCACAAAAGTACTCAAAGACACGCCTGAAGTGCGCGGAATGATCAACAAAGTTGATTATCTCGTGACAGCGACAGAAGTCTGAAAGGGATCATGATGTCTATTACACAACTGAATACGCTCAAACCAGCAGAAGGCTCGACACACTACAAGCGTCGTGTCGGCCGTGGCATCGGTTCGGGTTTAGGTAAAACTGCAGGTCGTGGTCACAAAGGCCAAAGCTCACGTGCGGGTGGTTTTCATAAAGTCGGCTTTGAGGGCGGTCAAATGCCTTTGCAACGTCGCTTGCCAAAGCGAGGCTTTGTCACGATTGATGACCATCTGTACGCGCAAGTGCGTTTGTCAGACTTGCAAGCTTTGCCTGTAGACGAGATCGATGTTCAGGTCTTAAAGCAAGCTGGCGTAGTGGGCACGCAAGTCCGTTATGCAAAAGTTTTTAAATCAGGTGAGTTGACTCGCAAAATTACCCTAAAGGGGATTGGTGCAACAGCTGGCGCGCGTGCTTCGATTGAAGCCGCTGGTGGCACAGTCGCTTAAGACGGATAAAGAATGGCAACAGAACAACCTCAGGGGAAAGCAGGACCGCGTTTCGGCGACTTAAAGCGCCGTCTCGTTTTTCTCGTTCTCGCCTTGGTGGTATACCGTTTAGGCACTCATATCCCAGTGCCTGGCATCAACCCAGATGCGTTGGCAGATCTCTTTCGCCAGAATGAAGGCGGAATTCTCGGTTTGTTCAATATGTTTTCGGGCGGTGCGTTAGAGCGCTTTTCTATTTTTGCCTTGGGGATCATGCCCTACATCTCTGCGTCGATTATCATGCAGTTGATGTCAGTGGTCGTCCCAACGCTAGAAGCCATTAAGAAAGACGGTGAAGCTGGTCGTCGCAAGATTACGCAGTACACACGTTACGGTACCGTCGGGCTTGCCTTAATCCAGGCTATTGGTATTTCTGTGGCGCTTGAGTCGCAGCCAGGCCTAGTAATCGACCCAGGCATGCTGTTTCGGGTCACAACAATCGTCACTTTAGTGACCGGCACGATGTTTGTGATGTGGCTTGGCGAGCAGATTACCGAACGCGGATTGGGTAACGGGATTTCGATTTTGATCTTCGCTGGCATTGTGGCTGGCTTGCCAAGTGCGTTGGCTGGTTTGTTAGATTTAGTGCGTACCAACGCAATGTCTGCCTTCTCAGCTTTATTCATTCTGGCCTTGGTCATCTTAGTCACAGGCTTTGTTGTGCTGGTCGAACGAGGTCAGCGCAAAATCACGGTGAATTACGCCAAGCGTCAGGTCGGCAATAAAGTGTACGGTGGCCAAACATCCCACCTTCCCCTGAAGCTAAACATGGCAGGTGTGATTCCTCCGATTTTTGCGTCTTCGATCATTCTGTTTCCAGCGACGATTACGAGTTGGTTTTCAAATACCGAGGGCATGCGTTGGTTAGGTGATTTGGCCGCAGCGTTAGCGCCACGCCAGCCGCTTTACATTACGCTTTACGCCACCGCGATTATTTTCTTCTGTTTTTTTTATACGGCGCTAGTGTTCAACAGCCGCGAGACAGCAGATAACTTAAAGAAAAGCGGAGCCTTTGTACCTGGGATTCGTCCTGGTGAGCAAACAGCACGCTTTATTGACAAGATTTTAATGCGCTTGACCTTAGCCGGCGCACTGTACATCACCGTGGTGTGCTTATTGCCCGAGTTCTTGGTCATGCGCTGGAATGTGCCGTTTTACTTTGGTGGCACCTCTTTGCTGATTATTGTTGTAGTTACGATGGACTTCATGGCCCAGGTGCAAGCCTACATGATGTCACACCAGTACGATTCACTGCTCAAGAAGTCTAACTTCAAAGGCGCGAATCTACCAATGAGATAAGCGAGAGTAATGTCAAAGGACGACGTCATTCAAATGCAAGGTGAGATTCTAGAGAATCTTCCCAATGCAACGTTTCGTGTCAAGCTAGAAAACGGCCATGTGGTGTTGGGTCATATTTCCGGCAAGATGCGTATGCACTACATCCGGATTTTGCCGGGCGATAAAGTTACAGTGGAACTCACCCCCTACGACTTAACGCGCGCTAGAATCGTTTTCCGCTCTAAATAAGCGGCTGGGTTACGTAAATTAACAGGAAGCAACCATGAAAGTAATGGCATCGGTTAAGCGGATCTGCCGCAACTGCAAAATTATTAAACGTCACGGCGTAGTGCGGGTAATCTGCATTGAGCCGCGTCACAAGCAGCGTCAAGGTTAATACATCAAGGAACAGTCATGGCTCGTATTGCTGGCATCAACATTCCGCCGCATCAGCACGCAGAAATTGGTTTGACCGCCATTTTTGGCATTGGTCGTACGCGTGCTCGCAAAATTTGCGAAGCGGCAGGCGTGCCCTTGTCTAAAAAGGTCAAGGATCTCAACGACGCAGAACTCGAACGCATTCGCGAACACGTAGGTGTGTTTTCGGTTGAGGGCGATCTGCGGCGTGAAGTGCAGCTCTCGATCAAGCGATTGATCGATCTGGGTACCTATCGTGGCATGCGCCACAAGCGCGGCTTGCCCGTACGTGGTCAACGTACTCGCACCAACGCTCGCACCCGCAAGGGCCCGCGTCGCGCTGCTGCAAGTTTGAAGAAATAATAAGGATTAGAAGATGGCTAAAGCTTCTGCCGGCGGCGCGACTCGCGTTCGCAAAAAGGTTAAAAAGAATGTATCGGACGGCATTGCGCACGTTCATGCATCCTTTAACAACACTATCATCACCATCACCGATCGTCAGGGCAATGCTCTGTCGTGGGCGACGTCAGGTGGTGCCGGCTTTAAGGGTTCACGTAAGTCGACGCCGTTCGCAGCACAGGTTGCTGCAGAAACGGCCGGCAAAGTGGCTATTGAATACGGCATCAAAACACTCGAAGTTCGCATCAAGGGCCCAGGCCCAGGTCGCGAATCGTCAGTGCGTGCGTTGAATGCGTTGGGCATCAAGATTTCGAGCATCGCCGATATCACGCCTGTTCCGCACAACGGCTGCCGTCCACCCAAGCGTCGTCGCATCTAAGGAGAAGCCACATGGCCCGTTATACTGGTCCTAAATGCAAACTCTCGCGCCGCGAGGGTATTGATCTGTTTTTGAAAAGCGCTCGCCGCTCGCTCGAGTCTAAGTGCAAGCTTGACTCTAAGCCTGGTCAACATGGCCGCACGTCAGGTGCTCGCACCTCTGACTATGGCTTGCAACTGCGCGAAAAGCAAAAGCTCAAGCGCATGTATGGTGTGCTAGAAAAACAGTTTCGCAAATACTTTGCCGAAGCCGAACGTCGCAAAGGCAACACCGGCGAACAACTGATCCAGTTGCTTGAATCGCGTCTCGATAACGTGGTGTACCGCATGGGCTTTGGCTCAACGCGAGCCGAGGCCCGTCAGCTTGTGGGGCATCGTGCCATTCAGCTAAACGGTCACACTGCCGACATTCCTTCAATGATCATCAAAGCGGGTGACATTATTGGGATTCGCGAGAAAGCAAAAGGTCAGGCTCGCATTGCTGAATCCTTGGTTCTTGCAACCGGTAACGGTATTCCGCAGTGGGTCGAAGTTGACACTGTGAAATTAGTCGGTACGTTTAAGCAAGCCCCTGATCGCGCTGACGTCGCACGTGACATCAACGAATCAATGGTTGTCGAACTGTATTCACGTTAAATACTTAACGGGCTTGTTGCATAAAGCGGCAAGCTCGTTAAGAAGTTTTGTTGGGTCTTCGTCCTCATGCTTGGCTTGTCTCTTTTGGCATGCTCTGCTTGTGGTGAAACCAGCTTAGGTTTTGCACGGCATATTTACAGAGTGCTTAGCGCTCTTTCATCCATCAGCCTTATCGGTGTAATGAACCGAGGGTATTGAAAAGGAATCGTCTCGATGTCACAAAGTTTTCTTAAGCCACGTTCGATTGAAGTCGAACCCGTCGGCACGCACCATGCAAAAATAATCATGGAACCCTTTGAGCGTGGCTATGGCCACACCTTAGGCAATGCGTTACGTCGCATCCTTCTGTCTTCAATGACGGGGTATGCGCCGACCGAAGTGCAAATTTCTGGCGTTGTGCACGAATACTCAACAATTCCTGGTGTACGTGAAGACGTTGTCGACATCTTGTTGAATCTCAAGGGCGTTGTTTTTAAGTTACACAGTCGCGATGAGTTGACGCTGGTGTTGCGCAAGCAAGGTGCTGGCCCCGTGTTGGCGTCAGACATTGAACTGCCGCATGACGTAGAAATCGTTAATCCAAACCACGTCATCGCTACGCTGACCGAGAACGGTAAGCTCGAAATGCACATCAAGGTCGAGAAAGGCCGTGGCTATGTGCCAGGTAACGTGCGTGCACTGATCGACGATCGCGCGCACACCATCGGCCGCATTGTGTTGGATGCGTCATTTAGCCCCGTGCGTCGGGTGAGCTACTCTGTTGAAAACGCTCGCGTCGAACAGCGTACCGACCTAGACAAACTCGTACTTGATGTTGAAACAAATGGTGTGATCAGTCCAGAAGAGGCCGTGCGCCAGTCAGCTCGTCTTCTGATGGATCAAATTTCCGTGTTCGCTGCGCTTGAAGGTGCTGGTGATTCGTACGAGGCCCCGAACCGCGGCGCTCCACAGATCGACCCAGTTTTGTTGCGTCCCGTTGACGATCTTGAATTGACAGTGCGCTCGGCGAACTGCCTGAAAGCTGAAAACATTTATTACATCGGTGACTTAATTCAGCGTTCAGAGAACGAACTGTTGAAAACGCCAAACCTTGGCCGTAAGTCGCTCAACGAAATTAAAGAAGTGTTGGCCGCTCGCGGCTTGACGTTAGGAATGAAATTAGACAACTGGCCTCCAATGGGGCTTGAGCGTCCTTAAGTTAGTACGGGCTGGCGCTGTTGGTTTTGCCAGCCCTTGTTTTGCAAAAAGTTTATAACCGGCCCGCAACAGAAAACGCTTCAAGCGTCGTTTGTTGATAGAAGAGCTGAACCCATACGAGTGATTTCACTCTTAATAGATTCAATAAGGATATTTCCATGCGCCACGGCCACGGTCTACGTAAATTAAACCGCACAAGCAGCCACCGTCTTGCGATGTTTCGCAACATGGCAGTTGCACTCCTGACACACGAAGCGATTAAGACAACTCTGCCTAAGGCAAAAGAGTTACGTCGAATCGTAGAGCCTCTGATTACGCTAGGTAAAACACCTACGCTAGCAAACAAGCGTCTTGCTTTTGCTCGTTTGCGCGATCGCGAAATCGTGCTTAAGTTGTTTGCTGACATTGGCCCACGCTATGCTGCACGCAATGGTGGTTACACACGTGTCCTGAAAATGGGCTTTCGTCAAGGCGACAACGCGCCCATGGCGTTTATGGAACTAGTCGATCGGCCAGCCGACGACGAGGCAGTGAGCGATGACGCAGCCGAGTAAGCGTTAGTTTAAATACACAAACAAGCCTCTTCAGTGAGGCTTTTTTGTCTGTTCAGTCTGCAAAATGCGAGTATTTGAATGCAAGAAAACAACGTAGTGCTTGTGCTGACGCATACGCCAACGCTTGATTGTGCAAAACACATTGCTCGTACGCTATTGGCCGAGGGTTTAGCGGCGTGCATTAATATTGGCTCACCAGTAGTGTCTGTCTACGAGTGGGAGTCAGCGGTGCACGAGTCTGAAGAGATCCCGATGGTTGTCAAAACGATCCAGCGGCATCAAGAGCGCTTGCTTGAGCGCCTGGTAGCCCTTCATCCCTATGCGGTGCCTGAAGCGCTTGTGGTGCCTACTATCGCCGGCTATTCACCCTACCTAGCCTGGGTGGTGCAAAGCTCAACGCTGCGAGACCCAGAGTGATGCAACCGGCTCAACCCAGGCTACCGTTTTGGCGTCTTGTGCGAGCCTGTTTGACGCTAGGCTTGCTGGTTGCTGCACCGCCTACGCTTGGCGCCGCAGATGGATTTTTAGACCCCGAAAAAGCTTTCGTTTTGCAGTCAAGCATCACGGGTGTTGAAAAAAGCACTTTGAGTTTGAAATTTAAAATCGCTCCGGGCTATTACATGTACCGCGAACGGTTTGAGTTTAGCGGTGAGCCCCTTGCTCAAGCTTCATCAGAAGACAACACCAAAATAGCCTCAGGGGCTGTCAACCCGCGCCCTGCTACGCAGCTGTTAGCCCCCGGCCCAGCATCATCACTTCAAAAGTCGGCGAGTCCGTCGTCGGCGGCCGGCGCAGCGATTCAGTTGGGGGAGCCCCGGTTTCCGAAGGGACAACTGAAGTTCGATCCGACCTTTAATAAAGAAATGGAGCTCTATTTTCAACAATTAGAGATCCAGGTGCCGCTCCCTCAAAGTCCGCTCTCGGATTTGGTGCTCAAGATTAAGGTCACGGGGCAAGGGTGTGCAACAGCGGGTTTATGTTATCCGCCGATGGATTTTTTTGTCACAGTGAGTGCGTCGGCGCAGAGCGAGGGTTACAGACTTATCGCCCCAAAGGCAGCCAGTTTGTTTGACCGGTTGGCGCAGGGCCAGTGGCGCGAACTTTTGTTTGCAGAAAACGATGTCGGTCTTGCGGACGTCTTAACGTCAACGGGCTTGTTAGAAATTGTGGTCTTGTTCTTTGTGCTGGGCGTGTTGTTGGCGTTGACGCCCTGTGTGTTGCCGATGGTGCCGATTTTGTCGGTCTTGCTTGTTGGTGACCAACAGCATGTTTCTCGGGCGCGCGGAACGCTTCTCGCGCTGGCCTACGTCGCAGGAATGTCGGTCGTCTATACGGGGTTAGGCGTTGCGGCGGGCTTGAGTGGAGCGGGCCTAGCCGCTTGGTTACAAACGCCATGGGTGTTGGCGCTATTCGCGTTGCTTTTAGCTTTACTGGCGCTATCGATGTTTGATGTGTTTACCTTTCAAATGCCCACAAGCCTCCAGACCAAGCTCACGCTTAAAAATAACGCGCTCTTGGGTGGTCACTTTGGTGCGGCCGCCTTGATGGGCGCCTTGTCAGCGTTAATTGTTGGGCCGTGCGTGGCCGCGCCCTTAGCGGGGGCCTTGCTTTATATTTCACAGACTGGCGATGTCTTGCTGGGAGGGCTGGCGCTGTTTGCGATGGCTTGGGGGATGGGCATACCCCTGTTATTGATGGGCGCCACGGCCGGCAGGCTCATGCCACGTGCGGGTGCCTGGATGGATGGCGTCAAGCAATTTTTTGGGGTGCTGCTATTTGGGACCGCTTGGTGGATGCTGACACCTTTGTTGCCCAGCTGGTTACAGGTAGGCGGCTGGGCAGTGATTGCTTTGTTTTCAGCGGTGCTGTTACGCACGTTTGACCCTTTGCCACCAAGTGTGGGCTTTGCAGGAGTGCTTCGTAAAACGTTTGGGTTGTTGCTAGTTTTGCTGAGCTTAATCTGGCTGATCGGTTTAGCCAGCGGTGGGCGCTCTTTGCTTGAACCTTTGTCACACTTGACGCGTGTCACAACCTCGAGAGAAGGTGCCGACACGCAGACCGCAGCCAAACAGCCTACTGGGCCAACCAAGCCAGGCGAAGCGCTGCCGTTTAAGAGGATTCGCACGGTGGCCGAGCTTGAGGTAGCTCTTGCGCAGTCTGTGCGCCCGGTGTTGTTAGACTTTTATGCGGATTGGTGTGTTTCTTGCAAAGAGATGGAAGCATTTACTTTTACCTCGCCCGAGGTTGTTAAGCGTATGGGCCAAATGCTCTTGCTTCAGGTCGATGTCACGGCCAACAACCCAGATGATCGCGCGCTGCTTAAACGCTATAAGTTATTCGGTCCTCCGGGCATCATCTTCTTTGATGGGGGAGGTCGAGAACAAAAAGACGTGCGTGTGGTGGGCTTTCAAGCCGCCGCCCGCTTTGCCTCAAACCTGGATCGGGTACTCGGGTCAAAATAGAACTCTCGCTCGAAATACCCAGCTCGACATACGCGGGCAGGCCTTGCGGTCAAAATATAAAGCTTCATGACAAACCAGACGCACGCTCTCACCACCGCTTCTACCTGGCCAGTCATTTTATTATTGGCCTTGGCGGCGTTTGCCAGCTCGAGCGCCTTTCGCATTTGCGATCCCCTGCTGCCCGTGCTCGCGCTTGAGTTCGATGTGCGCACCGCTCAGACCTCTGGTGCCGTGACGTATTTTGCAATCGCCTATGGCGTGATGCAGTTTTTCTATGGGCCCGTGGGAGACCGTTACGGCAAGTTTCGAGTCTTAACGCTTGCAACCTTTGGTTGCGCGGTTGGCAGTGTCCTGGTCGCCAGCGCCCCCACGCTTGAGCAGCTTGAGGTGGGACGCTTTATTTCAGGCGCCACAGCGGCAGGCATTATCCCGTTGTCAATGGCCTGGATTGGTGACCATGTGCCGTATGAGCAACGTCAGGCGACGCTTGCCAGATACCTCTTAGGTTCAATCTCTGGATTGGCGATCGGTCAGCTGTTAGGCGGTGTGTTTGCAGATACCGTAGGTTGGCGCTGGGCTTTTGTTTTTTTGGCGGTGGTGTATCTGGTGGTCGGCACACTTTTGTTTTCGCGCCGGCGTCGGGTCTTTGAGGTGCCCACCAACCGAGAGCAAGGCGCAAGGCTTCTGACACCATTATTAGAAGCCGTCTCTACGCGTTGGGCGCGCTTGGTATTACTGATCGTTTGCCTCGAAGGGCTATTTGTTTTTGGTCCGCTCGCCTTCGTGCCCGCCTTCTTGCATGAGCGCCATGGCCTTGCGGTTGCCTGGTCGGGCGGCATTGGCGGCCTCTTTGCGGTGGGTGCGCTTATTTATGTGTTTTATGCAAGCAAGTTTGTACGGCGTTTCGGCGAGTATCGGCTCGCTGTGTTTGGGGGGGTCACGATGGCCCTCTCGTTTGCGGTGTATTTTTTCTCTTCGACCTGGTATTGGGGCGTCATGGCCAGCGTCTTGTCAGGACTCGGGTACTACCTGCTTCATGCTGTCCTTCAAACTCACGCCACGCAAATGGCACCAACCATACGTGGCACAGCGGTCGCGCTGTTTGCTTCCTTTTTATTTTTTGGTCAGGCCGTTGGCGTGACCTTGGCTGCGGTTGTTGTTGACCGCTTTGGTTTGGCGGCGGTATTTCCGATCGGAATTCTTGGGCTACCAACGCTCGCGCTGGTGTTTGCCTGGCATTTAAAAAAACGCCAAGCGACCCACGCGTAAGTCGATCGCGCCCACTAACTTGCAAAGACCGACGGCCCTGCACCCGAAGCCACCTGCAGCCAAACCGAACCAGTGCAACAGATGGGCGAACAGTTTTTTTATTTTTGTATTTATTTTTGCGCTTGTTTCTGATTGAGCAGCTTCGCCGCAGCCAGTGCAAAATAAGTCAGGATGCCGTCAGCACCAGCCCGCTTAAAGCCTAAGAGCGTCTCCATCATGACTTTGTCGTGATCCAGCCAGCCGTTAGCCGCAGCTGCCTTGAGCATGGCGTACTCGCCGCTTACCTGGTAGGCGAAGGTGGGCACCCGAAACGCGTCTTTGACTCGGCGAAGCACGTCTAAATAAGGCATGCCAGGCTTGACCATGACCATATCCGCGCCTTCGCGCAGGTCTGCGGCTACCTCACGCAAGGCCTCGTCAATGTTGCCCGGATCCATTTGGTACGTCAGCTTATTTGATTTGCCCAAGTTATTTGCCGAGCCGACGGCATCCCTGAAAGGTCCGTAGAAGGCGCTGGCGAATTTGGCTGAATAGGCCATGATGCGCGTGTGGATGTAGCCATTTTCTTCAAGCGCCTCACGGATTGAAGCAATACGGCCATCCATCATGTCGCTAGGCGCCACAATATCGACCCCGACTTGGGCCTGAATCAAGGCCTGTTGGGTCAGAATTTGTACGGTGATGTCATTCATGACGTAGCCGTGCGCGTCAATCACGCCGTCTTGGCCGTGACTGGTGTAGGGATCCAGCGCAACATCGGTCAAGATGCCAAGTTCAGGAAAGCGCTTTTTGAGCCCTAAGACCACGCGCGGGATCAAGCCCTCGAGGTTAAGGGCCTCGCCACCTTCGGGCGTTTTAAGCGCAGGGTCAATGACCGGAAATAGCGCCATCATTGGCACGCCGAGTTTGACGCACTCTTCGGCGACAGGCAGCAGGGTGTCAAGCGAATAACGCAATACGCCTGGCATCGAGTCGACTGGCTGTTTAACTTTTTTGCCTTCGGTGACAAATACCGGATAAATCAAATCATTGACCGAGAGTGAGTGCTCGCGCACCAGTCTGCGAGAAAAATCATCATGGCGCAGGCGGCGGGGGCGACTCGCCGGAAAGTCGGCAAGGATAAGGTGTGGTGTTGTCATGGTACGACCTGTGGTGAGATCCAGTTTTCGATTTGCAAGGTGGCCTCTTCGAGACCGATCCGAGCGGTGGCAGAGAAGGGGATGGCGTTAAGCGCGCCAATATCCTCTAGCTCTTTTTTGACAGCATAGACCGCTTTAATGCGTTGTCCGTACGGAAATTTGTCAGCTTTGGTCAGCAAGGCCAGCACCGGACGGCGCGTGGGCGCGATCCAGTTGGCGAGTCGTCGATCAAGCTCGGTGACGCCTCGTCGAATGTCGATGAGCAACACGATACCCGCTAAAGACTCACGGCTTTGAAGATAGCCGCCCAGGATATCGGCCCACTCTTCGCGAGCCCGGTGGGCGACAGCTGCATAGCCGTAGCCGGGGAGATCGACCAGGTAGCCCAGGCGTTCGTCTGGTGCTAAAGAGTCAGGCAACCCAAACATATTAATCAGCCGAGTGCGCCCTGGGGTCTTACTTGAAAACGCCAAACGCTTTTGATTGGTCAACACATTAATGGCGGTCGACTTGCCGGAATTTGAGCGCCCCACAAAGCAGACTTCGGGGGCGCCAGGCTCGGGCAATTGGTCGAGTCGGGCTGCCGAAGTAAAGAACGAAGCGTGTTGCAAGAGGGACACTGTAGGGCCTAGAAGAATCAGTACAGACGCTATTGTATAATCGTGCGTCTAAAACAACGGTTTTTTGTGAATGTGGTGTTTTTTGTTTGTGAATGTGGTGTTTTTTGTCCTACTCGGCGTCGAGGTCTTCAATGAAGTATTTGTTGTCTAAGGTCATGCTTGCGAGCTGTTTAGTGCTCGGTGGCGCTGCCCTATCCCCCAGCATCGCGGCCGAGCCCGCAGCAGGCCCGGCCAAGCCCGACGCCGCAAAGGGTGCCACGCTTTACGAACAAGGCGATGCAGCGCGAGGTGTCGTGGCCTGCGTGTCGTGTCATGGTGCAGCGGGCAACAGCACAATTCCTGTAAATCCAAATCTCGCCGCGCAATCGCACGAATACCTCTACAAACAGCTCAACGAGTTTCGCCCAAAGCCTGGTGCAACTGAGGCCTTGCGTAAAGGCGTCGACGGCGCACCCTCGGTCATGACCGCAATGGGAGCCTCGCTTACCGAAGCTGACATGCGCAATTTGTCGGTATATCTCACCCAACAAAAGCTTACCGAACCGGCAACCGCCACCAATCCAAAACTGCTTGAGCGTGGCCAAAAGATCTGGCGCGGTGGCATCCCCGACCGTAACGTACCTGCCTGCGCGAGTTGCCACTCGCCCAACGGGGCCGGTATTCCTGGTCAATATCCCCGCTTGGGTGGTCAATACCCAAGCTATATCGAAGAGCAGTTGAAGTTATTTCGCGCTGGACATCGTGCGAACGGACCGATGATGAACCAAATCGCCGATCGGATGTCTGATTCAGACATTAAGGCCGTCTCTGATTACGCCGCCGGTTTGCGCTAATAGTCTGCGTGAGAACGACGTAAATAAAGGGGGGTCGAAAGACGCCCCCTTTTTTTGATAAATACCGTGACCACACCTCTGCCACCCACTCAAGCAATCGATAGTGAGTCTTCGCCCAGTGCGCAACTAGGTGCTAAGCGGGCCGCCTCTAGGCTGACCAATACGCTTGAGCTCTTAAGTTCGATGCGTTTTTCGATTAGTTTGTTGGTCTTTATTTGTATGGCCAGCCTGATCGGCACCGTCGTTGCACAGGGTCGTTCAGCCAATGCTTATATTGATCAATTTGGGCCCTTCTGGTTTGAGGTGCTTGATCGCTTTTCACTCTGGCATATTTATAACAGTTGGTGGTTTTTAGTCACGATGGCGTTTTTGGTGCTGTCAACGAGTTTGTGTCTGATCCGTAACGCGCCGAAAATGTTGAAAGAGACGCGGTCTTTCCGTGAGAATATTCGGGCCTCAAGCTTGCGCGCGTTTCATCACAAAGTAGAACTTGATACCGTGCGCGAAGTCAGTTCGGCCACCGCTTCGGTGCAAGCGTGGTTACAGCGTCAGGGTTATGCCGTGCGTCAACGCGCCGATGGCGATTCGCTGCTGCTCGCCGCTAAGCGCGGGAGCGGTAATCGTTTAGGCTACATTTTTGCGCATGCGGCGATCGTGATTATTTGTGTCGGCGGCCTGCTCGATAGCGAGTTGCCGATTCGCCTTCAGGTGTGGTTATTTGGAAAGACCCCGATCGTTGAAAACATGATGATCGCCGATGTGCCTGAGCGTGGCCGTTTATCGGTCAATAATCCTAGCTTTCGTGCCAACGTACTGGTGCCCGAGGGTAGCGCGCGCGGTTCGGCAATTATTACCGTGGACGACGGGGCCTTAGTGCAGCCCTTGCCCTTTACGTTGACGCTCAAAAAGTTTGTGGTCGATTATTACTCGACTGGAATGCCAAGCCGATTTATGAGTCAGGTTGAAGTCACTGACCCCGATACAGGTAAAAAGTTTGACGCCAATATCGAAGTTAACGAGCCCTTGCACTTCAAAGGCGTCACCGTGTATCAGTCAAGTTTTGACGATGGCGGTAGTGAGGTCGAGTTAGTGGGCTACCCGTTGGCTGGCCCCAGCGCCGCCACGTTTGCCTTGAAAGCCTTAGTGGGGCAAGCCAGCGAGATTGCGCTAGGCGCCTCAGGGCAAAGCGTCAAGGCCGAGGTTACTAAACTGCGCACAATCAATGTTGAAGATCTAAGCGCCGGCGAGCCGTCAGCGCCTAAAGAGTTTGGTGAACACGTCGCGTCGGTCACGGGAAGTGCGGCCGGCAAAAAAAATAAAAATCTACGCAACATCGGCCCAAGTGTCGAGTATCGGTTGACCGATGCAAGCGGACAAACTACGACCTTTAACCAATACATGTTGCCGGCCGAACTCGATGGCTCGCGCGTATTGTTGGCGGGAATTCAAGAGTCGGGCCGTTCTGGCTTCAGATATTTGCGTATGCCTGCAGACGAGCTCGATACGGTGGGCGAGTTTATGCGTGTGCGCGCCGCACTCGCGAGCCCAGAGGATCGACAAGAGGCATCGCGACGTCTGGCGCGAACCTACCAGGGAAGTGTGACGGATCAACAAGCGTTACAGACTTCTGGTGAGCGCGCGCTCGATACCTTTGCTGAGGGTGGCTTACAGGCGATTTCGCGGTTTCTCGAGACCAATGTGCCACTCGCAGAGCAGCAGCGGGCCGCCGACATCGTGCTTCGCCTGTTGGGCTCGTCGATGCATGAGCTGCGAGGGTTGACGCGCGAGCGCGCTGGCTTGCCCGCCCTAGGTACGTCTACGACAGAGCTTGAACTCGCTGCGAACTGGTCTCGCCTGGCGGTTGCTGCACTGTCGGATTTGACGCTGTATCCGGCACCTTTGATGTTGACCTTGACGTCGTTTAACCACATACAGGCAAGTGTGTTTCAAGTGAGCCGCACGCCCGGGAAATGGATTGTCTATCTGGGCTGCTTGTTTTTAGTGGTGGGCGTGTTTACGATGTTTTATGTGCGCGATCGTCGAATTTGGGTTTGGTTGCGTCCGGCAGAACACCTAAATGGCACCCGTGTATTAGCGGCGATGACATCGCAAAAGCGTACACTCGATTTTAATCGTGAGTTTGACCGCTTTAAGCTGGCGCTCGATAAATTAAGCAAAGTCAGCTAAGACAGGCTCACAAGGCACAACGTCGCGCCGCACTTGTGCCCGTAAATCCACCCGCGCAAGACGGCCACTTTTTTTTCGTATCGGGAACCCTGTTATGACGAATTCACCCGCCACCGCACGAAATGCTTGGGATGATCTCTCTGAGTCGGGCGATGGGCGCGATCAGCGCGGTCGCCCTAATTGGTCAGACGTTTTGTTCTTTGTCGGTTTGGCCTGCGCCGCAGGCTACGCTCTCAACACGTTTAGCCAAGCAATGGATTACTACGAGCAAACCATCTTGGTGTTGGTGGTGCCGCTGTTGGTCTGGCTAGGCTGGCTCTGGAGACCGCTGCGCGCGTTGCTGGTGGCCGCGAGCCTGGCAACAGGTTTGGCGCTCTGGCTATATCAAGGAGACATTGCACGTGCTGAGCAAGTTTTTTTTCTGAAGTATTTGTTCTCTTCGCAATCAGCAATCTTGTGGATGTGCGCGCTCTTCGTTTGCGCCACGTTTTGCTATTGGTTGGGTTTGGTGAGTCCAACCTCGGCTTGGCTCGGAACCGCCTTAAGCTGGGGGGCCGTGTTTGCGGGTACCACGGGCATGTTGGTGCGCTGGCGCGAAGGCCATTTGTTAGGGCCTGATATTGGCCATATCCCCGTCAGCAACCTCTACGAAGTGTTCGTGCTGTTTTGTTTGATTACAGCGCTGTTTTATTTGTATTACGAACGTCGCTATGCCACGCGTGCACTAGGTGGCTTTGTTTTGCTTATCATTACTTCAGCGGTTGTTTTTTTGCTGTGGTATTCGTTCACGCGCGATGCCGCACAAATCCAACCCTTAGTACCCGCGCTTAAAAGCTGGTGGATGAAAATCCATGTGCCGGCAAACTTTATCGGCTACGGGACGTTTTCTTTAGCTGCCATGGTGGCATTTGCCTATCTGGTCAAGCAGCACAGCCAAACAAAATCCTGGCTCAAATTACTGCCCCTGTTTGTGCTTGGAGTATTGCTGGCGGGCGAACCGATGATTTTTCGTAGTGAGGGCGTATCGGCCACCTGGATGCTTTATTTTGGTCTCGGCGCCTTGATTGTCGGAACGATTTTGCTGTTTCGTCGTCCGATTGGCGAGCGCCTGCCGTCTTTTGAAGTGCTCGATGACATCATGTATCGCGCCATCGCGATCGGGTTTGCTTTTTTTACGGTCGCGACGATCTTGGGTGCGCTGTGGGCGGCTGACGCCTGGGGCGCTTACTGGCAATGGGACCCTAAAGAGACCTGGGCCTTGATTGTGTGGCTCAATTACGCCGCTTGGTTGCATCTGCGGTTGATGAAGGGCTTGCGCGGCACCATGGCGGCGTATTGGGCGCTGGTCGGGCTGCTTGTGACTGGCTTTGCCTTTTTGGGCGTTAATATGTTCTTGTCAGGACTTCATTCGTACGGTGCCCTGTAAACTGAACCAAAGCGCTCGTTGAGGGCCGCTCACGCGGCGGCCTTGAGTAATAACAAACAACACCCCGTCTTGGCGGTTTAAAGGCAATATTTTTATCGTGACACCTGCCAGACCCTGGGTTGTATTAGCCGCAACGTTAACGGTTCAGTCGCTGGTTGCGATGGCGCTCATTAACTTACCAGTCGTAGCTCCCGTGGTGGCAAAAGCCATCAATGTTTCGACCAATTACTTGGGTGCGTACGTCGCCTTGGTGTATTTTGCGGCGATGGTGGCCACCCTGCTGGGTGGCGCTGCGGTCAAGCGGTGGGGTGCGATTCGTTTAAGCCAGGCGGGCCTGGTGTCGTCGGCTTCGGGCATGTTCTTGTGTGCGATTCCGCATCCTCTGGCGATTGCTCTGGGGGCCTTGTTGATTGGCGCGGGTTATGGGCCAATCACGCCGGCAAGCTCGCACCTGCTGATCAAAACGACCCCCCCCGAAAGACTATCGTTTGTGTTTTCTATTAAACAGACGGGCGTGCCTCTGGGTGGCATGATTGCCGGGGCGCTAGTCCCCTCGCTTGATCTGGCAATTGGCTGGCAGTTGGCCTTCATTCTGGCGGGAGTTGCCTGCCTGCTCTGCGCCTGGGCTGTGCAACCGTTGCGCGCCGCGCTCGATGGGGATCGGGATCCGACCGTGAGACCCTCTTTGGCGGCGAGTGTCGTGCAGCCGTTACGTTTGATTCTTGAGCACCCAAGCCTGCGCCCGCTCTCGCTGACTTCATTTTTGTTCGCCGTGTGTCAGATGTCGCTGATGGCCTATTTAGTAACCTTTTTGTTTGAAGATCTTGGCTGGTCACTGGTGGCGGCTGGGGTGGCGTTGACGGTGGCGCAGGCGGGCGGCGTGGCTGGCCGAATTCTTTGGGGCTACGTGGCGGATCGGTGGCTGAGCCCGACCACGATGTTAATCGTGATCGCTTTATTGCTGACGCTCGGGGCGGTGGGCACGGCGTTGCTACACCCTGACTCGTCGCCGTGGATTTTATTTCCGGTGCTGGTTATTTTTGGCGCCTCTGCCATCGGCTGGAACGGTGTCTTTTTAGCGCAAGTTGCCAGACTGGCGCCCGCGGGACAGGCGAGTATCGCCACGGGCGGTACGCTTTGTATTACTTTTTTCGGCGTCGTTCTTGGCCCGCCGCTGTTTGGCGTGTTGGCGGGGGTTTTAAGTAGTTATGGCGCGAGTTACGGTGTGCTTGGGTTGCTTGGGTTGATTATTACAGCGCTGCTTTTCAGACTGCGCAACACTGCGCAACGCGCGAGTGTTTGACGCGGCTTGCCCCCGCTTCGTACGAGGCGCTCATGCAACCCTCTGAAACAGCACGGTCTGGTGCAGCGCATGAGCAGGCGAAGTGGTTAAAGGGGTGTGGCATCTTCTTGTGCTCGCTCGTTGCGTTTGCGTGCCTGGATGCACTGGCGAAAGATTTGGTTGGCCGCTATTCAGCCCCCTTGGTCAACTTGGCCCGCTACAGCGTGATCATTGTCTTGGCCTGGGGCATTATGTGGCTTAAGCGCGTGCCTGTCGCGATCCCACCTCCCGAGCGCAAACTACTGCTTTACCGTGGCGTGATGCTAGGCAGCGTCGGTATATGCTTTATGCCGGCCTTGCAGTACCTGCCGTTGGCTGAGGCCACCGCGCTTTATTTTTTATCGCCTCTGATTGTGGTGTTGCTCGCGCCGCTAGTCTTGCGCGAAAAAGTTGTGCTCAAACAATACGCGGCAGTATTGCTTGGCATGTTTGGCATGCTCTTAATCGTGAACCCAGGGGGTGAGATTTCTTTGCTTGGCAGCCTGCTGATGCTGGTGGCAGCCACGGGTTATGCGACCGTTCAGCTGTTGACACGCAAGCTTGCGCATCGGGTGCAGAGCGAGCAAATGTTCGCGTATTCGGCGTTGATTTGTTGGCTGCTAGGCTTGGTGGTGTTACTTTTTTGGTGGCCAGAGGTTTGGCCCGGCCCGCGCGATACGGTTGAAATGCTTTTAATGGGCTTAAGCGGTGGGCTGGGACAGTTTTTGCTGATTTATGCTTTTAAGTCGGTGCCCGCCTCAACGCTGGCACCGCTTAATTACTTTCAGTTAGTGCTCGCGGTAATATTCGGAGAATTATTTTTTGTGCAAAGCCCCTCGCTTTTGTCCTTGACGGGCATTGCCTTGATTGTCATTGCTGGGCTGTCGCTCACTTTGCCTATGCTTGTTGCTCATTTTCGTGCAAAGGGTTCCTAGAGCGCAAAGGGCCCCAGCAGGCGCGGCACACATAATGGTTGTTGCTCTCGTTTAAGGTTAATTCATGAAAACCTATTTTCATCCAAAACAAAAACTACATCATCCGCGCACCTATCTGTCGCGCGGCCAAATGCGAACTCCGCAAGAGATTCCAGAACGTGTTGTTCAGATTTTGAAAGGACTCGCAATGCTAGGCTTGACGGTCACCGAACCCGAAGACCACGGCAGGCAGCCTTTGCTGGCGATTCATGATGCCGAGTATTTGCAATATCTTGAAACCGCGCACGCAATCTGGAAACAGACCGATCCCGATTGGGGTGATGAGGTGATCTCAAATATTTTTGTGCGCTCGCCCAACGCGCTAAGAGGTATTCTGGCGCAGACGGCGCGGCACCTGGCAGACGGCAGTTGCCCAGTTGGACCTGATACCTGGACTTCAGCGTATTGGGCCGCGCAGGCGGCCGTATCGGCTGCGAAGGCGGTGCTTGCGGGCGATCAACAGGCTTATGCGCTTTGTCGCCCCCCGGGACACCACACACGCAAAGATGCCGCAGGTGGCTTTTGCTATCTCAACAACGCGGCAATTGCGGCTCAGGTTCTGCGCGCAACGCATCAACGCGTGGTCGTTCTTGATACGGATGTGCATCATGGACAAGGCATTCAAGAGATTTTTTATGAACGAGACGATGTTTTATATATCTCAGTGCATGGCGATCCCTTTAACTTTTATCCGGCAACCGCTGGCTTTGAAGACGAAGCAGGCGCGGCAAAGGGCCAAGGCTACAACTTGAATTTGCCCATGCCGCATGGTTCAAGCCAAGAGGTCTTTTTCGAGCAAGTTGAAAAAGCGCTGATTGCGCTACGCGCGTTCAAGCCTGACGCGCTGGTACTGGCCTTGGGCTTTGACGTGTACAAAGATGACCCTCAGTCTAAAGTTGCAGTCACCACCGAAGGTTTCGGCCAGCTTGGCAGACTGATTGCGCAACTAAAGCTGCCAACGGTGGTGGTGCAAGAGGGTGGTTATCACCTTGAGACTCTTGCCGTGAACACTGAAAGCTTTTTTAAAGGGTTGCTGGGGCGCTAGGCCGAATTAATCCGGCAGGCAGGTTTCGCCACGGATTAAATCGGCAAAGGTTTCGCGTTGGCGGATCACATGAAATTGTTCACCGTCTACCATGACTTCGGCGGGGCGGGGTCGGCTGTTGTAGTTGCCGGCCATGACAAAGGCATAAGCACCGGCTGATTCAATCGCCAAAAGGTCGCCCTCGGCTAAGGCAAGCTGTCGGTCACGCGCAAGCCAGTCGGCGCTTTCGCAGACGGGCCCGACCACGTCATACAACGTTGCGTTGGTTGTGCGCGGTGCGACCGGCAGCACGCCGTGCCAGGCCTGGTACAGCGCGGGGCGCATGAGGTCGTTCATGGCGGCGTCAACAATCGCAAAGTTGCGCGCTTCGGTGTGTTTGAGATATTGCACCGTCGTGAGCAGTACGCCCGCATTGCCGACCAGCGAGCGGCCGGGCTCAAGCACGAGCTGCAAATGACCATAGCCACGCTCTTGCAATTGTGCAAACACCCGGTCAAGTAACACCTTGGGTGCTAAGGGAGTTTCATCATCGTAACGAATCCCCAGGCCCCCGCCTAAATCTATATGCTTGAGCGCAATACCGATTAATTTAAGCTGATCAATCAGCTTGAGCAGCTTGTCTAAGGCATCAAGGTAAGGGCTCACTTCAGTGATCTGAGAGCCAATGTGGCAGTCAACGCCAACGACTGAGAGACCCGGCAAAGAGGCTGCCAGTGTGTAGGCCTTTAGTGCGTCTTCGATGGCAATACCAAACTTATTTTCTTTAAGGCCTGTTGAAATATAGGGATGTGTTTTTGCATCGACATCTGGATTGACGCGCAAAGACACCGCCGCGGTTTGACCAAGCGCCAAGGCGACCTCAGACAAACGCGTGAGTTCGGAAAGTGATTCGACGTTAAAGCATTTGACGCCAGCCTCAAGCGCGGCCTGCATCTCCCAGGCTTGCTTGCCCACGCCCGAAAAAACGACCTTGGAGGGGTGAGCGCCCGCTGCCAAGACGCGCGCAAGTTCGCCGCCCGAGACAATATCAAAGCCGCTGCCCAGTCGTGCAAATTCTTTTAGAACGGCTAGGTTTGAATTGGCTTTCATGCCAAAACACACTAAAACATCATGCCCCACGCAGGCGTCTTGGTAGGCGGCCCAGGCCGTCGCGAGCGCCCCCCGCGAGTAAACATACAAGGGTGTGCCGAGTTCTTTGCCTAGCTCGGCAAGTGATACGCCCTCTGCGTGCAGTTCAGCGGCGCGGTAATGAAAAAACGGAGCCCCTGTGGGCAAGGCGGTTTGAGCGGTCATGTTGTGGCTATGGGTATTCAGGGTTTGGCACGTGATTTAGGCAACAATGTCTGCAGTAAGTGCTCTGAGGACCAGTCAACCCGCAAAAGAGTAACAACGGCAAGCAATCGTAAAAAAGTATAAGTTAGTTATTCAATGACAACCGGGGTGGGGATGAGCATTAAATCTTCATCAAAGAAAGGCACCACCATGTCTTGTTCGTCAGGAATCACGCCGTACATCGAAAAAGGTGTCGTATAAGGGCGGATCTCGGCGGGCTTGGCGGGTAAGTAGAGTGGGCCTTTGTAGCCACAGCCAGCGACCCACACGGCAAGTGTCAGCATCGCTACAATGCGAGCACTTTGGTGGTTGTCGGTTTTGCTGATCACTGCGCGCTCCGTCAAACGTGAGGATAAGGATTATGAACGATACTGAATTTTATGCTCGGGTGACCGCGTTGTTAGATGCGATTGAAGCCCAAGCCGACCACTGGTTTGATCAACTCGACCTTGATATTGAAACTAAACGTCAAGGAAATGTTTTAAATCTGATTTTTGAAAACGGCCATCAAGTCGTGATCAATAGTCAGGCCCCACTGCACGAAATGTGGCTTGCCGCCAGAAGCGGAGGCTTTCATTATCGCTTTGACGGTCAACACTGGAAAGATACCCGTGGTGGCGCCGACTTGCACGATACCTTATCTCAGGTGTGTTCAGAGGCAACCGGCAAGCCCCTGACAGTTGTATTTTAGTTAGCTGGCGTCGAATTGCTACGGTTGCTACCAATATTGTTCAAAAAGTCGCCCAAGGAGTCGTTTTTTTCGGGAGTGCCAAGCTTCATGAGGGCTTGCCCGGGCGGAAACTCGCTGAAATACATGTTGCCTCCCTCTGTGATTAAGCCTTCGGGGGGCGCCGCCCGCTTTTGTTCCGGAAACGCCTTAAGCGCATTTTGCATATAGCCCAACCAAACCGGCAGCGATGCCCCACCCCCGGTTTCGCGCGAACCCAGTGACTTGGGCTGATCGTAGCCCATCCAGGCGACACCGACTAACTGTGGCGTATAGCCCGCAAACCAGGCGTCGACCGAATCGTTGGTGGTGCCTGTTTTGCCAGCCAGATCGTCTCGTTTAATGACTTGTCTTGAGCGTGCCGCCGTACCCGAGGTGGCCACCCCGCGTAGCAAATCGTCCATGACGTATGCCGTTCGGGCATCAATCGCGCGTGCGGCAGCGTCGCCGGCGATGGTGGGCTTGGCCTGCATGATGACCTGTGCGTTTGCGTCGGTGACCCGGTCAATTAAGTAAGGGGTGATGCGATAGCCGCCGTTCGCAAAAACTGCGAACCCTGAGGCGAGCTGCAAGGGCGTGACCGCGCCAGACCCAAGCGCCATAGGTAAATAAGCGGGATGACGGGCCTTGTCAAAGCCAAACCGCACGATATAGTCTTGCGCATATTTAGGTCCGATCGACTGCAGAATACGGATCGACACCATGTTTTTTGAGCGCGCGATGGCCTCACGCATCGTGAGTTTGTCGTCATACTGCCCACCGTAGTTTTTGGGCGCCCACGCCTTAGAACCGGTTTGTTCGGCAGTCAGCTCAAAGGGTTGATCCGAAATGACCGTGTTCGGGGTAAGCCCGCGCTCGAGCGCGGCCGCATAAATAAACGGTTTGAACGCTGAGCCTGGCTGGCGCCAGGCTTGGGTGACGCGGTTAAAGTTGCCATGATAGAAGTCAAACCCCCCTACCATTGCCCGTATTGCGCCGTCTTGCGGGATCATCGACACAAAGGCCGATTGCACGGTAGGCAGGTTTAAGATCTCGGGGTACCCAGCGCCTTTATATACGTAAACGACAGAGCCGCGCTGCAAGCGCAAGTCATTGGGCGCCTTAGGATTAAGCGCGCGCGCGATCACACTGAGCGCCTTTTTATCTTTGATCGAAACAATATCGGTTGAGCTGCGCGCCACCCTGACTTCGTCGGGCTTAACCGAGAGCACCACGCCAATTAGCATCTCGGTGCGATCAGGATATTTATCGAACACGCCATCCAAGAACTCATCGAGTTTTGCGGGATCGTTTTCGATGCCAGCAGGCATCGTTAACTGCGCCTCAGGCCCCGGAAAGGGCGCGCGTCGCGTGTAATCCAGTACGCCTTCACGCAGTGACTCGTAAGCCCACTGCTGATCTTTAGACTGAATGGTGGTGTACACGTTTAAACCGCGCGAATAAACGCTATCTGGGTACACACTGATCATTAATTGACGCGCCAACTCAGAGACGTACTCGCCATGGATGGCAAAGCCGCCCGCCGGTGTGCCTTCAGCCGATTTGATGATCACGGGCTGATCGAGGGCTTTTTTGTACTCAGCGTCGGTTAGATAGCCCAAAGAGTGCATACGGCCCAGCACATAACGCTGGCGCACGACCGCGCGCGGTTTGTTCGCGATCGGGTTAAAGCGCGAGGGCGCTTTCGGGATGCCGGCAAGCAACGCGGCATCGGCCGGCGTGATCTCAGAAATCGATTTGCCTAAGTATGTTCGTGAGGCAGCTGCAAAGCCATACGCGCGATTACCCAAATAGATTTGATTCAAATAAAGTTCAAGAATTTGATCTTTGCTGAGGTTGGCCTCGATTTTGAAGGTCAGCAACAGTTCGTAAAACTTACGCGAATAGGTCTTTTCAGATGACAGGTAAAAGTTACGGGCGACCTGCATGGTGATGGTGCTTGCACCTTGCGTTTTTTGCATTGAGATCAGGTTTGCTAAGCCCGCACGCACGACGCCAAACCAATCGACCCCGCCGTGTTGATAAAACCGGTCGTCTTCGGCGGACAGCACAGCAGACTTCATGACATCGGGGATTTCGTTAAAACGTAGGACATTGCGACGCTCTTCGCCAAACTCGCCAATCATCACTTTATCGGCGGTAAAAATACGCAATGGCACCCGCGGCCGATAGTCAGTCATGGCGGTGAGTTCGGGAACATTGGGCCAGGCTAGCGCCAGCGCCATGCTAAACAGCAAAGCCCCGCACACAGCCAGGCCCGCCGATAGAATCGCCAGCTTAAGAAAAAATCCAATCAGCCAGGAGCCTAGCCGCTGGGGCTCGTGGGGTTCGTCGTCGTCGCGGTGGGTGGTAGATTTGCTCATTGCTTTGTATTTTAATGGTTTTAAGTCGTTTTGCCGGATTCAGTTTGAGCTGTACTGCAGTCAATGGGATAATCAGACGATGAACAATGCGTTGACCCCCGAGTCGCACACTCCGCGCGATCCTGAGCGCCCAAGTCTGACGCCGGCCTTGCCTGCGCAAAGGAGTGCGCCTGTGTGGGTCGAGTCCACTCCGGTCTTTTTAGTTGGAATGATGGGAGCGGGTAAAACGACCATCGGTAAAGGTCTGGCAAAAGTGCTACGCCGCGAATTTCTTGATCTTGATCATGAGCTTGAAGCGCGTTGCGGCGTAAAGATCCCCACCATCTTCGAGATCGAAGGCGAAGTCGGATTTCGTAAACGCGAGTGTCAAGTGCTTGATGACTGTTCGCTGCGCCCCGGTTTAGTGATTGCCACGGGCGGCGGGGCCGTTGTAGCCGCTGAAAACCGTCAGGCGTTGCGCACGCGTGGCGTGGTGGTCTATTTGCGTGCGAGTGTTGATGAACTGTATCGGCGCACCAGTCGCGACCGTAATCGCCCCTTGCTGGCAACTCCCGACCCGCGCGGCACCCTGCGCAGTTTGCTTGCATTGCGCGAGCCTCTCTATCAAGAGGTCGCCGACATCGTCGTAGACACCGGCGCGGTCTCGGTGTCGCAGTTGGTCGCGCAACTTGTCGAGCGGCTCAAACAGATTGATAAGGTGATTGATCAACAGGCGCAACGCCAGCCCGAAAACTCTTCAGAGAACATGCGAGCAGATTTTACTGCTAGCCATCCACCCGAGAATAAGCCATGCACACCGTAGCTGTCGCGACCCCAGGCGGGCAATATCCCATTCACATCGCCCCCGGCAGGCTCGAAAGCCTCGCCCAAGCCATCCCCACCGACGCCACCTCGATTGTGTTGATCACCAACCCCACGATACAAGACCTGCTCGGCGAGCGAGTGCGTCAAGTTCTGGCAACAACCGGTAAGCGGCTGGTGAACGTTGTACTGCCCGATGGCGAATCCCACAAAACGCTTGAGACGCTCAATCAGATTTTTGACGCCATGCTTGGGGCGCAACTCGATCGGCGCACCGTGATCGTGGCGTTAGGCGGTGGCGTCATCGGAGACATGGCGGGTTTTGCAGCGGCGGTTTATCAGCGCGGCGTACGCTTTGTGCAAGTACCCACCACGTTGCTGTCGCAAGTGGATTCCTCAGTGGGTGGCAAAACAGCGGTGAATCACCCGTTAGGCAAAAATATGATCGGTGCGTTTTATCAGCCGATTGCCGTAGAAATCGACACCAGCGTCTTGAGTACCTTACCCGATCGCGAGCTGTCGGCCGGCCTGGCTGAGGTCATTAAATACGGCTTGATTCTAGATTCAGAGTTTTTTGAATGGTGCGAAAAAAATGTCGCCGGTTTGCGCGCGCGCGACCCAGAACTGTTAGCAGTAGCGATTCGTCGCTCTTGCGAGTTCAAAGCCTGGGTCGTTTCAAAAGACGAGCGCGATACCGGCCTGCGTGCCATCTTAAATTTTGGCCACACCTTTGGTCACGCGATCGAAGCGGGGCTTGGATACGGCGAATGGCTACATGGCGAAGCGGTAGGTTGCGGCTTGGTCATGGCGGCTGATTTATCGGCAGAGCTGTTTGGCTTTGCACAGACCGACGTGCAGCGTGTGCGCGCGTTGGTGCGCGCCATTGGCTGCCCGGTGCTTGGACCGCGTTTGGGCGGCGTTGAGCAGTGGATGCAACTCATGCGAGGCGACAAAAAAACGGAAGCAGGCGAAATCAATTTTATTTTGATGCCAAAAATTGGTGAAACGATTCGCCGCACAGCGCCCGCCGACTTAGTGTCACGCGTGATTTTGCGCAACACGGCCTAGGCGAACACGATGTCCGAACTTGCCGTCTATGCGTCGCGTGCCGATCAAAGCCGAGGTCGCAGGCACCAAGAACCCGCGCCTTCAAATCGCAGCGAGTTTCAACGCGATCGCGATCGTATTATTCACGCGGGCGCCTTCAGGCGACTTGAATATAAAACACAAGTTTTTATCAATCATGAGGGTGATCTGTTTCGCACTCGCTTGACGCACTCTCTTGAAGTTGCGCAGATCGCGCGCGTGCTTGCGCGAAGTTTGCGCTTAAACGAAGACTTAACCGAAGCGATCGCGCTGGCGCACGATCTGGGCCACACCCCGTTTGGCCATGCCGGACAAGATGAACTCAACGCGTGCCTGCGCGAGTTCGCCCCCGAGGCAGGTGGGTTTGAGCACAATTTGCAAAGCCTGCGGGTCGTAGACGAACTTGAAGAGCGTTACGCTTCGTTTAACGGCTTAAACCTGTGTTTCGAGACGCGCGAAGGCATCTTGAAGCATTGCTCGCTGGCACATGCCAGGCGTTTGGGCGACGTCGGACAGCGCTTTATCGACCGCACGCAACCCTCTCTAGAGGCGCAACTCGCCAATCTGGCCGACGAAATCGCCTACAACAATCACGATATCGATGATGGCCTGCGTTCTGGGCTCTTGACCCTAGAGCAGTTGCAGGCCGTGCCGATTTTTGCACGCCATTACGCCCACGTGCTGACGGTGTGGCCCGGGCTTGCTGCGCGCAGGCTCGTGTCAGAAACGATTCGCAACATGATCAACACCTTAATTACCGACGTGACGCAGACCACCTCAGCGAAGTTGGTCCAAGCCGCGCCGGCGGATGCCGGTGCAGCGCGTCAGTGCGGCGCCTTGGTCGCGTTTTCGAGCGAAGTCCGGCATGAAGCGGACGCATTAAAAAAATTCTTGTACGAAAACCTGTATCGTCATTACAAAGTCATGCGAATGACTAACAAGGCTCGGCGAATTGTGCGCGAATTATTTAGTGCCTTCATTCAAGAGCCTCGATTGTTACCGCCTGATTACTGGCATGACGACCAAATGGTTCAGGCGCGAGCGATTTCGGATTACATTGCTGGCATGACTGACCGTTATGCGATACGCGAACATCATCGCTTGTTTCGTATGGGTGAACAGTTCGGTTAAAACTTTGTTGGCAGGCGCGCACGCCCTTGTGCCAAGAGAAAGCTTAAGTGCTTTGCGCTGGCCGAGCGGATTCAGTACAAAGGAGGAAATATGAAGCAGTCTGAGCAAACCTTTTTTCAGTCGCACGTGCGCACAGGCTTGCTGGCGCTGGCGATCGCTGCAATGCTTGCTCTGACAGCATGCTCACAGCGGGCAGCGCCGATTGGCAATGCCAGTGCTGGCGCTAACGAAAGCGGGCCCGTCGCGATGGCGCTGCCGATCGCTGCGCCTGGCGATTTTTCGAACACTCCTGCGTCAGCGCCGGCGCGTCCTGTGCCGTTTGCTGCACCACCTGTTGAGCCTGCGTCAAGTCAGACCGGCGCGGCGGTTATCGTGAGTGGTGGCCCAGCCAATCTGGGTGAGCTTAAACTTTCATTGGTGCAAATTTGTACACCGACGCGCTCGGGCAATACGTGTAATCTTGCGTTTGTTGAGGCTCGCGCGGGACAAGATGCTGCAGGTTTGACGCGTGATTATTTTAGTCGCGCGGGTGGCGAGGCGACGCCAAAAATAACTGTCGAAAGCCCGTGCTCGCCCGGCTGGGTGGCGTCTCTGGTGTCGCAGCAAGGCAGCGTACAAGGTGGAGGCGTGTTGCGCGCGTATGCGGCGGTGTGTGGCCACCCTAACGCAGCGAGCGCATTGAGTGCAGCCTTTAATATTTGCGATGGACGCACGCAAGGGGGTTGCCGTAAATCGAGTCGCGTCAATGTGTTGTGGGGGCGGTGGTCGCCCGAGCAGCCGGGCGCCGGCAGTGGCGAACCTGGTAAGCCACTTGAGGCTTCGGGTTTGGCCAGCGGTCAGCGTTGTGATTCGGCTCTGCCGCTCGTCGAGTCGCAGCACTGCGGCAACACCGCCGCCTCGCAGTTAAGATTTTTTGGGTTGCCGTAAAGCGCGTTTCAAGACGGGCGCCAAGTAATGCCCAGTGTGGCTGGCCGGGGTGGCGGCAATCAGCTCGGGGGTACCTTGTGCAACGATTTGGCCACCACCGTCACCGCCTTCTGGGCCCATATCAATCACCCAGTCGGCCGTTTTGATGACATCAAGATTATGCTCAATCACCACGACGGTGTTGCCTGCCTCGACCAGCTGATTGAGCACCTCAAGCAGCAAGGCAATATCCTGAAAATGCAGCCCAGTCGTGGGCTCATCCAAAATATAAAAGGTGCGACCAGTACTGCGTTTTGACAACTCGAGCGACAACTTAACGCGTTGCGCTTCGCCGCCAGACAGCGTGGTGGCGCTTTGCCCCAGGCGTAGATACGACAGGCCCACATCCATCAGAGTTTGCAGCTTGCGTGCAATCGACGGTACCGCGTCAAAGTACACCAGCGCCTGCTCAACCGTTAACTCGAGTACCTCGGTGATGTTGCGTCCGCGATAACGAATTTCGAGCGTCTCGCGGTTGTAGCGTTTGCCGACGCACACGTCGCACGGTACATACATGTCAGGCAAAAAATGCATTTCAACTTTCACCACACCGTCGCCCTGACAGGCCTCGCAGCGCCCGCCTTTGACGTTAAAGCTAAAGCGCCCTGGATCATAGCCACGCGTGCGCGCCTCAGGTGTGCCGGCGAACAGTTCGCGAATCGGCGTGAACAACCCCGTATAGGTCGCGGGATTGCTGCGCGGCGTGCGACCGATCGGGCTTTGATCGACGCTGATGATTTTGTCAAAGTTCTCGAGCCCGGCCAGGCCTGAATAAGGTGCCGGCTCACTTTGCGCATGGTGCAAGGCGCGCGCCATCACTACGGCAAGCGTATCGTTAATGAGTGTGGATTTGCCCGAGCCCGAGACCCCGGTGACACAGACGAACTTACCTGCGGGGATGCGCAGCTCGATGGACTTTAAGTTATTGCCACTGCAACCCGTGAGGGTGAGCCACGCTTGTTCTTCGTTTAAGGGCCGACGTTTGGGAACCGCAATCGCGCGCGTACCACTCATATACTGGCCGGTGATCGACGCAGCGTTTTGTTCAATTTGCGCGGGTGTGCCTTGCGCGACGATTTGTCCGCCATGCTCACCAGCGCCCGGGCCCATATCGACCACCCAATCGGCTTGCCGGATCATATCCTCATCGTGCTCAACCACAATCACACTATTGCCTAAATCACGCAGATGGTGCAGCGTCGCAATTAAGCGATCGTTGTCGCGCTGATGCAGACCGATTGAGGGTTCATCCAACACATACATCACACCAGTCAACCCTGAGCCAATCTGGCTGGCCAGCCTGATGCGCTGCGCTTCGCCACCTGAAATCGTATCGGCGCTCCGATCAAGCGATAAATAATTTAAGCCGACATTGTTTAAAAAACTTAAGCGTGCTTCGATCTCGCGCACGATGCGTTGGGCAATCTCTTGACGCGCGCCTGTCAAGCGTAAGTCTTGAAACCATTTCAGGCATTGCGACAAGGGTTGCGCCTCAACTTCATAAATCGCCAGACCTTGTTCTTGCCACTGTTGTGCTTCGGGCGTGCCTGCGAGCACTGCCGGTGGGGCAATGCGCTCAGAACCAATGCGCACATGACGCGCCTCGGCACGCAGACGCGAGCCCTGGCACGCTGGGCAGGTTTGTACTGCGCGGTATTTGCCAAGCTCTTCGCGCACGGCAGATGAATCGGTTTCTTTCCAGCGGCGCTCAAGGTTGGGGATCACGCCTTCAAAGGCGTGACGCTTGACGCTGCTGCGACCTTTTTCATTCAGATAAAAAAACGGCAACTCAACCTCGCCCGACCCGAACAACACAATTTGGCGAAGCGGTTCAGGCAGGGTTTCCCAAGTGGTTTCGATATCAAACTCATAATGCGTGGCCAGACTTGAGAGCATTGAAAACGTAAACGCGTTGCGCTTGTCCCAACCCCTGATCGCGCCTGACCCCAGGCTTAACTCCGGAAACGCCACCACGCGCTTTGGATCAAAAAAACCAACATGCCCCAGGCCATCACAGCCGGCACAGGCTCCCACCGGATTATTGAAGCTGAATAAACGTGGCTCAAGCTCGGGCAGGCTGTGGCTACAGACTGGGCAGGCGTAGCGACTTGAAAACAAATGCTCTTGGTTGGTGTCCATATCCAGCGCGACGACACGGCCCTGCGCCAGCGTGAGCGCGGTTTCAAAGCTCTCGGCCAAGCGTTGCTTACTTTCTGGTTTGATGCGCAGTCGGTCGATCACCACATCAATGTCGTGTTTCTCGTTTTTGTTGAGTTCGGGCATGCTGTCTAAGTCAAGCATTTGACCGTTCACACGCACCCTCACAAAGCCTTGCGCTTGCAGGCTTGCGCACTCGTCCTCAAAACTACCCTTACGATCGCGCACCATCGGGGCCAAGATGGCCAAACGGCGCTCGGCGGGCCAGGCCAACACGCTATCGACCATTTGACTGACGTTTTGCGCGGCCAGTGGCTGGCCGTGAGACGGACAATACGGTGTACCCACGCGGGCAAATAGCAGGCGCAGATAGTCGTGGATTTCGGTAATGGTGCCCACGGTCGAGCGCGGGTTGTGCCCAGCCGCCTTTTGCTCGATTGAAATCGCGGGTGACAGGCCTTCGATTAAATCGACGTCGGGCTTATCCATTAACTGCAAAAACTGGCGGGCATAGGCAGATAAGCTTTCAACGTAGCGGCGCTGCCCCTCAGCGTATAGCGTGTCAAAGGCTAAAGAAGATTTGCCAGAGCCAGACAACCCCGTGACCACCACCAGTTTATGACGGGGTAGATCAAGCGACACGTTTTTGAGGTTGTGAGTGCGAGCACCCCGAATGCGGATTTCGTCCATGCTGCCTGTTTGGTGTGGTGTGAGTCAGTTGCAACCGCGGTATTTCACTTGCCACGACGCGTTTACGCTAGGCAACTTGGTACTATAACGCCCTGATGCGTTCGTTGCGCGCTTGCCCACTCCCTTCAACTAAGAGCTTGATGTCTGCTACCCAATCCTTAGCCTTGACTCCACTTGAGCGGCGCGCCAGCTTTGCTTTGGCGGGGCTGTTCGCCTCGCGGATGCTGGGCCTGTTTTTGTTGTTGCCGGTCTTTGCGGTGGCCGCCCTTGGCGTGGCCGGCGGCGATGACCCGGCACGGGTGGGTCTGGCGTTAGGAATGTACGGATTTACGCAAGCCTGCATGCAAATCCCTTTTGGGCTGGCCTCTGATCGTTGGGGCAGACGCCCCGTGGTGTTGGTAGGCTTGTTTTTATTTGTCGCCGGAAGCGTGCTGTGCGCCCTATCGACTGATATTTTTTGGATCACGGTGGGACGAGCCATTCAGGGGTCAGGCGCGATTTCGGCGGCCGTCACCGCCTGGCTAGCGGACGCCACGCGGCCTGAAGTTCGCACCCGAGCCATGGCCCTGGTAGGTGGCTCGATCGGCTTGTCCTTTGCGCTCGCCTTGGTGCTTGCGCCCTTGATTGTGGGGGCAGGTGGCTTGCCTGGTTTGTTCTGGAGCATCGCCTTGTTAGGGGTCGTGTGTCTGGCGGTCGCCAGATTTATCGTGCCAGTGGTGCCGCTCGCTGCCAAGTCAGCACAGCCCGCAAAACCAAGGCAAGTGTTCACTCACAGCGATTTGTTGCGTCTGAATTTTGGTGTCTTTTGCTTGCACTTGATTCAGGTGGCGATGTTTGTGGTGATGCCGCCTTTGTTGATCAAGCTAGGTGGTTTGACGTCAGTTGAACTCTGGAAAGTCTATTTGCCCGTGATTTTTGGTTCGTTTATTTTTATGGTGCCCCTGATTTTTATTGCTGAAAAGTGGCGGGCCCATCGTGCGATGTTGCGACTGACCATCGCTGGGTTGGTGGTGGTGTGTGCGTTGTTGCCGGCCGCCAGCCAGAATTTTTATCTGTTAGCCCTGGGCTTAACGGCGTTTTTTGTGATGTTTAACGTGCTTGAAGCACTGCAACCCTCGCTGGTTTCGCGGGTGGCACCGCCCGAGCTTAAAGGGTTGGCGCTTGGTTTTTATAATACGGCCCAAGCGGTTGGCTTGTTTTTGGGTGGCACCCTTGGCGGGGTGTTGGTCGTGGGGGGAGGTGCAGCTACTGTATTTTGGGCGGCTTGCGCGTTATCAGTGTTGTGGCTGCTTGTGACCTGGGGTTTAAAGCCCTTAAGCCCCAAGCAGGCTTAAGGGACCCAGAGGGCCGACACGGGTCAACAATTAATCGGCTTTAATCCCTGAAGCCTCAATCACTTTAGCCCAACGCTCACGATCGCTGATTAAAAAGGCCTTGAACTCGGCGGGGGAATCGCCAATGGGTGTTGCCCCTAATTCTTTCATTCGTTTAATCACCTCAGGTTGTTGCAGTGCGAGTTTCATCGCTGCATTGAGTTTGCTCACCACCGCGTCGGGTGTGCCAGTGGGTGCCAGCATACCGACCCAAGGCGCGGTTTGTTCAAAGTCTTTAAAGCCCAACGAGTCCATGGTGGGCACGCCCGGAAAGTCAGGTAAAGGTTTACTCGAACCGACAGCCAAAACTCTCAAGCGCTTATCAGCCACTAAGTTAGCAATGCCGATCATCGGATAGAACATAAACGACACGCGACCCGCCATCACCTCGGTCAGAGCGGGGGCATTACCGCGAAAGGGAACGTGCAGCGTTTTGATTCCAGCCACCGTACTCATTAAGGCACCTGCTAAATGTGCCGAGCCGCCGTTACCGGCCGAGCCATAAGTTAAGCCGTCAGGCGTACTTTTAGCTTTAGCAATTAGATCGCCAAGCGTTTGAAAGGGTGAGTCATAAGCGGTAACCACCACCAAAGGCAGGTTAGCCACTAGTGAAACCGGAGCAAAGTTACCCAAGGGGTCGTACTCGGCTTTTTCTTTAAGCAACAAAGGGTTGACGTTGTGCGAAAGTGAGGCCAACAACAAGGTGTAACCATCGGGCTTGGCCTTGGCAACTTCGCGCGTACCGATTAAGGAATTGGCGCCGGTACGGTTTTCGATCACCACAGATTGACCAAGGGTGCCTGTCATGTGCTGCGCCAAAATGCGGCCAATCACATCTGTGGGGCCGCCCGCCGCAAAACCGATAATGACTTTGATAGTTTGTGTGGGATACGCTGCGGTTTGCGCTAAGACGTTAACCGTCAGAAGACTCGATAACGCAAGCAGCGAAGCAGAAAGTAGTTTTTTCATAGGTTTTTGATGAAGATAAGAGGTTGGGGCGGTGTACGCAGTTCAAGCCGCTAATGGAAAATATCGATCTGCCATGACCTGACAACGCTTGATAAAGCGATGCTCGTCAGGGGTGTAGTCGGCAACCGCGTTATGAATCGTACCCATGTTGTCCCACATCAGCACGTCGCCGGCTGTCCAGAGATGACGGTAACGAAATTGCGGTTGTAACTGATGCTCAAATAAAAAGTTCAGGATCTCGTCGCTTTCTTTTTCGGGTAGCTCGTTAATACGCATCGCATAGCCAGGATTGGCATACAGAATCTTTTCGCCCGTAATCGGATGCGTTAAAAAAATGGGGTGCGACACCGGTGGCTTGCTTTTTAGCTGCGCCTCAGTCAACGGTGGGCGCGTGCAGCCCGGTTGCTTGCGCATGTTTTCCCAAAACTTATTAAAGTCGTGCAGCACGGTCAGGCCATCGAGTTTCTGTTTCAACGTCTGAGGCAGTGCTACATAAGCCGCCCGCATGTTTGAAAACTCGGTATTGCCCAGCGGCTTGCCATCACGGTGCGGGATTTCAAGGCCGTACAGGACGTTGGTAAAGGCGATCATCTTGCTGTACGACATATCGGTGTGCCAGTCTTGTCCGGCATCGGCTAGCCCCAAAGGCTTGCCGTCGACCTTTTTGTTCGACAAAATCATCACTTCGGGGATGTTAGGGTCTTGATACATATTGGCCACGTTGACCTCAAGCGTGCCAAAGGTGCTGCTAAAGGTTTTTAGCTGGGCCGAGGTGAGTGTTTGCTTTGAAAACCACAACACACCGTGCTTGCCCAACAGGCCTTCAATGGTTTTGTATTGTTCTTGTGACAAAGGCTGCGAAAGGTCGATGTTGTCGACACGGGCACCAAGGCCTTGTCCGCTAGGGGTCGCTTCAAGCATCAGTCTGTCCGTTCGGTTGAGTGTTAAACCAGCCTAAATAATATACTCTGTTGAGCTCCAAAGCGTAGTTTGCAGGCGTTCGTCTACGCGCCAACGGGCGGTTTGCTTGGGGTAGAGTGGTGGGATTGTGCACAGGCGCAGCCGCGGGTGGTTTTAAAGTCAAAACCTGCCGTAAACTATCTTCCATGCGTAGTTTTGCGTCTAGCACTGGCAGGCGGCCAGAGGCATGATGGCGCCTAGTACGGGCCCGCAAGGGCGTCGATGAATAAAGTTTTTAAGGAGCTCGGTATGGCCTCGGTCAATAAAGTAATTTTGATGGGTAATCTTGGACGCGACCCCGAAGTGCGTTACAGCCCCGACGGCGCGGCCGTGTGCAACGTGTCAATTGCCACCACTAGCAGCTGGAAAGACAAAACTTCGGGCGAGCGCCGCGAAGAAACCGAATGGCATCGCGTGGTGTTTTACAACCGCTTAGCCGAAATTGCTGGTGAATACCTGCGTAAAGGCCGCCCTGTTTACGTTGAGGGTCGCATTAAAACCCGCAAATGGCAAAACAAAGAAGGCGTTGACCAATACACGACCGAAGTGGTTGCCGACAACATGCAATTGTTAGGCGGGCGTGAGAGCGGTGAGGGTGGTGCCGCGGCGGGTGGCGAGGGCGGTTCAGGTGCGCCACGTCCAGCAGCGCGTGCCCAACAGGCCGCACGTCCAGCCGCGCCGGTCGCAGGGGGCGCGAATCTGTCTGATATGGATGACGATATTCCGTTTTA